>JBLHOC010000178.1:0-5737 GCA_047620825.1 Bacteroidia bacterium
ACGTATGTGGAAATTGGGCTAACTATTCCTTCTTTGTCGACTGTAGTGATCATGCATCCAGAGCGATTTGGTTTACAGCAGTTGCATCAAATAAGAGGACGATTGGCGCGTGAAGGCGGTCATGGCGACTGTTACCTGTATTTGCCAAAACCACTTAAGTCTGCCGAAAGTTATGAAAGGTTGCGCGTTATGGAGCAAACATCAGACGGCTTTGAAATCGCCAAGCGAGATATGGAATTGCGCGGGATAGGGGATGTGTCGAGAGCGTCAACTAATCAGCATGGCACCAGTGATATTGTGATCAAGAACATCAAAGTCACTTTATCGCAAGTGGAATGGATGGTCGAAGCCGTCAAAAGTAATCAACAACTAATTGCATAGAGGTTGAGATTTAGCACTCTCTGATTTTAAGATTACGTTTTACATCATAGATAATAGCCATAACAAAAAATAATAGGAGGGCAGGAGATGATTGTGATCATGGGGATGGTATTTATATTTGTTTTGCCATTAGTGCGTTTAGCTTGGGCAGCACATGCTTGATGTTCTCTGAAGAGTATCAAATCCGTCATCAAACCAATAAAGGCGACCCATTTATGAAGTTTGAAATTGAATTGCTCGCTTTGTTTGAAAACACTCAATGTGTATTACCAGAGCACATTCTATCTGTGGTTCGTGATAAGGCTGAACTGCAGCATTTTGTGTTTGGATTAGAAGAGTCAGAAACAAAATCGAAATTAACCAAAATATTGGATTATAACGATACATATTATGGTCTGTTAGTCGCAAGGCTATTGCCATTTTTAAAGTCTTATATTGACAGGAAAACCCATGCTTAAAAAAACATTCATCGCTGCACTCTCGTTCATATCGATAAGCGCATATGCTAATGAGCCCATTACCACTATTGATCACGGTTATTTTATGTCAGTGATGGATTGCACCACCAAAAATCCATTAGCCGTGATCTATGAGTTAAAACAAGATACTGGAATAGCCAAACGCTATAGCCGTTACTTAGATGATGACCGCTTAAAAATGAAACGGCCAGATTGTCACCCAAATACAGATCATAAATTCAAAACCTATCAGTCTGTTTTGAAATCTAAAGGATTATCTGGCTCATATGATGTGGGGCATTTAGCTATGTCAAACCATCTAGACAAAAATGAAGAATCGATAAAGATGGCTAACTACTTTTCAAACCTGTCTCCACAAGCCTCAAAAAACAATCGAAACGGTGGTGCCTGGTACGAAGCAGAGCTAATTACTGAATGCCAGCGAGAGCATGAGCCTTTGTATATAGTGGTTGGCACAATTGATGATCCAACAACTACAGAGAATGACCATTTTGTAGAAACTTATGGTCAAACAACAGCTGATTACTGGTATCGCCTGATATATTTTACTGAATCAAGAGCGTACCAAGCTTGGATGATACCTAACACTGATTTAGCTACGCGAGACAAATTATTGGCTAGGCAGTACTCCGTCACGGCTGCATTCTTAGATAGCAAACTCTCTATTAACCTGCCAATTTTGCAGGAAATAAAGCAATATAATATTCCTGTTATATCGCCTTCAATGCTAGAAACGACATCTCAAGGCGCAACGCTTACTTGTCGTGATATGACAACGGGGTTGGGTTGAATTTATGTGGCACAGAATTAATGCATTGATGAAATATATATACACTAAATCATTGGCGATTCATCATTTAGTCATACTTGGAGTTACATTTTTTGGTGTGGTGACTGCTACGACAGTACCATTTTCATTAACTGTCTCCTTATTATTTTTGGTAGCGAGTTGTGCCATTTTTAGTTTCTTGTGGTTGCCACGGTTCGATAAGTGAACACCAAACTTATTAGACCTAGTTACCATTAATAATTGTATTTAACGAGAGGTTAATAAACAGATTTAACCACTCCCACTAAACTCTCGAAATCTCGCCCAACTAATTTTTAATTTATGGCGAAAAATCAGCACTAGATCAATATTCCCTATCAATACAAATACTAATTCAATAAGATTAAGATAAGGATTAAAGGGAACACAAATGCCAAAAGAATGGATTAAAACGAAAAAACACAACATTTCCGCAGGATTGATATTCGCTGTTCTATTATATGTTTCATGCTATGTAGGTGTCTTGTGGATGTCAGGTCTTTATATAGCTCAGGATGGTATAGACTTCACTGGTGATATAACCCGATTTATACTTGGTGGCTTGCCTATTATAGCTTTTGTACTGTGCGCACAATCGACCTTCATAATTGACTCAGATGTATATGACACAATCGGAAGCCCTTTAACGCTACATTCATTAAGTGTCGTGACATTCATTGTATCGATTCTTGCTTCAGTTTTTTCATCTGCAATTTTAGGTTTTATGCAGAGTTGGGCTGAAAGATTTGATCACACATTACCTAGTGAAAAACAGAAACTTCTGGTCTCCGCTGACTCCATGGCCGTGTTTCTTATTGCGGGTGTTATGATGATTTTGATTTTATTTATCTGTCATGGAAGGCAAGCACATCGTATTAAGAAGACGTTGGAATCAGAGCAAAAACAACAAAGTAAAGACCTCAGAGATGCAATACGCGTCGCACCACCACCATACTTCACAAAAATGCTGGCAGATGTGACAGATCAATCAGAAGATTTTTTATCCCAAATAGGTCTGGATTATGCTGGTTTTTTAGCTTTTCACAATGACGATACCAATGACGCAGAATCTAAAATTGTACGTGCTGAACAGAGTATAGCTAAACAACGGATAGCGTTAAGGGCAGTATTGACTGCTTTCGGTCGTCTTGCTCGGACATATGATAACGTCAATCCTGCAGATCCAAGCTCTGACATAGAGTATAGAGCAAACCTTATGTTGAGTTTGGAAGTAGGTGGTCTTTCACTTGACGCGGTTTTTCCAGAACAAAAGCCACCTGTTCGATTTGAAGTACCATTTGATGCAAAACCATCATATTTTCTTGCGGTGGATCAGCGATTAAGCATTAAGATTGGAACTAGAAATAAATCGTTATTTAAAGCGCTAAATGGAAAAGATGGTGATTTTTCGGAAATTGAACCCAATGATTTTACCCAAGATAGAGATGTAAAGGACGCCTTGCTCCCTGTTTATTGGAAAGATAATGACAAAACACTTATTAACTACAACATGATCGGCGCACCAACTGCTATTGTTAAGGGAGAAAATGTGTTCATTCCTGACACCCACTTTTCGATTGAAAACGCTAAAAATTATCCAGAGGACATACAAGTACTAGCAAAAGATTATTTTTATGGAGACAAGAAGGGTCGGTCAATTGTATCTATGCCAGTAGCAACTAGACACTTTAAGTGCGACCCAAATGAATTACCTAAACCTAGTATTTATTTTGGAACAATTAATCTATATCGTAACGAGGAAAATATCTTTTCAGGTCACAATGATAATTTTCGCTTTTTCTGTGATTTCACTAGGCCTTTGAGTCTCATTATGGGCAGAATGAGTGAAACTCACCTAGGCACGTTGATCCTTCTACAAAAAAATAAACTAAATATAAAGAAAGTAGTTCCAACGGTTTAAATGGATTTTTCTAATTAAGAAATGTATTCTATAGTTGTAATTTAAAGAGGATATCGCATGTCAGAACAAGAATTAATGATATTAAAGAAAGCTGAGGCAGGTGCTGCGTTAGCTCAAGCAAAGAAGCTAGTTGTTGATACTCGCAGAATGCTTTTGAATTCTGGCAATGAGAAAAAATTAGCAACGGCTTAAGCGAAGAATGTCTAAAACGTCTGTCATAGCGAACCTAGATAGGCGTTTTTTTACGCCTTTAAAAAGTCAAATTAACATAACACATGCGATTTTTGATGCCAATCTTCACCTTTCTTGGTTCACCAAAGAGTTCCTATAATACATGTTATGTTAAATATAACAGAATCCTCCTTGTGTTCATGAAACATCAATAATCACACTTTCGATGTTTTTCTAGCTAGTTACTGACTGGCAGCTATGATTTAGATTATCAGTTGTCTGTCATTCAAACAAATGGCTCTCAACGCAGTGCCAGCGGACAGGCGACGGATAATCTCTCATGGAGGAAGCCGCGGGGGGTTAACTGCTATGTAGGGGCTCTATGGGGATTTCGGTGGCAGGTGGGCGGGTGGCTGCGTAACATTCAGCACATGGGGAATTAAAGTAGCGTGTTGAGCGTAGGTTAGTCATGAGTATCCCCAATTTTTCTGTGACATTTGTCGGTTTTCGGGTACTTTTTACTGACTTTAAACATTTTGGCCATAACCGGCCTGTCACCGTATTTTGGCGGTGATGTGATGTGCCGTTGAACGTAACTCATGGCTTGTTGTGTCATGTCAGTAATGCCAGTGTGGGCGGTGCTCTGGGCAGGTATTCCTGGAGGAGCAGCGCGACAACGAGCATAGGGCGACCACATTGACGGCAATGAAACGGCGCAGTGTCATCTGTTGGCTCGACATCGGGCGGTACAACGTCCAATAACCGACGTGCGTCCGCCAATTTACTTTGACTGGCCAGTAAGCCGTAATGGCGAATCCAACATGAAACTATAGAATATTAAACAAGACATCAAAATCATCGTCGAAATACGATGACAGGCAGGCTATGGTTGAAAGCTTGAATACCGTGATATTACGGCAATAAAGATGAATATTATTCGAACATCACATGCCCGAAAAAATACGTGTCACAAAGAGCAGGTCACTATCCAACGACCTAACAACGAAATCCCCATAGCAACGACACACTACAGATAACCCCCGCGGTTTCCTCCATTGGATATTATCCGCTAGCTGTCCCAGCTTAGAAGAGCTATCTGATGTTCAGCGTGACCGACAGCTAACTGATAATCTAAACAAACAACGACGCTCAAAATCCGCAAAAGCTTAGGTCAGCTTTCGGGCCAGACTGTGTGAATACTAATTTGCGGCAGTTTCAGCCACATCCTTAGCATCGGAATTGATGTATCGGGTATTTATTTGAAATAGTAGATTTGCGTGTTGAGTGACTTTCGGATGGCAATAATGACTGTTAATAAGGCGATACATGTGATTTTTAAGGGTTAACTACCCTAGGCTTTCATAACCTCCATTAAGCCAGTCGTTCCCTTTATCGACATCATTCTTTTCAGGTTGTACGCGAGCACACTGAGACTCATTTCAGTGCCGACGCTCTCTAGACGCTTGGTTAAAAAGTGAGTGGCACCCATCCACATTTTCATGGTGCTAAATGGGTGCTCCACTGTTTGCTTTCTCAGAACAGGTATATCAGGATTATTGTCCAGTCGTTTTTGCATATCTTCAATGATTGATTCGTGCATCCATCGGCGCATTCGTCGAGGATCGCGTTTGGACGTTGTGCATTTGGCGCGGATTGAGCCGTCTTTGCAAGCAATATGGTTGAAGTACACATCTTGCTCCAAACCACTTTCAATGACTCGCATTCGGTTTTGTAGCACTTCGCCAGCAGGACAAATATAAATATCTTTATCCTTGTCATATTTGAACAACGATTTATTAAAGGTCCCTTTTTTCTCTGAGCCTGAGGTGTCTGTTTGCGGTACGTTTGCCTCAGCACCAAGGTCTTCAGTAGCTTTGATATCATTGCGGCTAAAGTAACCTTTGTCTGCGATAACAGTGATGTTCTTGGTTTTAAGCGCGTCTTGCACTTGGCTGACGATACGGCTTAGTTGTCCCC
>JBLHOC010000179.1:0-5684 GCA_047620825.1 Bacteroidia bacterium
AGGCTATATTCTCCTTAGCGAAGGTTTTGTAAGCTATCGTTTCTACTTTTATCTCAGCTGGCTGAGTTGTTTCCGTCACTTTATCGTCTTTACACGACTGCATGGAACCGATAAAAACCGAGACTACGACTAGAGCAATTTTGTGTGATATTTTCATTGGTCCAAATGTACAAGAATCATCGAACAGCTCTGACTTTGAAAAACGGCGTATAACTGCAAGCAAACCTTAGTCCAATTTTGTAATGTAAAAAGTAATTAGGCTGTGTTTAATTTCGGCTCTTTCCAACTCCCCTCCATTGTACACATAGGTATTACTGTTGCGTTTGCTATTGACAACGGTATAAGTGTTGTCCTTTGTTTTTTCAATCTTTTTTGCAGCACCGTCTATTTCCGAAAACAAATTGCTAACCAATAAAGGTTCTTTAAAGTATAGCTGACCAGCGGTATAGTCGATAATATCAGTGACATATAAAGTCACTCCATCTTTTATGACCTGATAGCCTTTTGTCATCTTTTCAATCTGAACGTTCGAATGTATTTCACCATCAACGTAAGTCAACACTGAACTCGTTAACAAAGTATCATTGAAATACGTATTATGCAGACGATACTTCACCTCAAAATTCATAAGTAAATGTATTTTTACCTTGCTTTTAACTTTTAATGTGATAGTATCACCATTCGTAGTTTTAATAGCCGTTAAGTGACCCAAATTTATGCCGTGAGATGTTATACTATAATCATTTTGCTCAGCGAATAAAGACAGAGGCAAACTGAATAACAACAGGAAACAGATGTAATAAATCTTTTTCATTTTTTCACGTGTTTTGTTTCACTCATCAAAGTCCCAACCTAACTTCATGACCGAATGACTATCGATGTGGTTTTGGCTCCGAGATAGATGTGAGACGTGATGTGCTGTCTATTACTGACAAACTCCATTAATAAATGACAAATGGTGGTGGGTTTAGATGTTTGGTTTGTGGGTCAGAAAATTCTTGTTTGACTTTTAAAGCAATCCTACTATTTGTCCTGATAATTATCGAGACTACTTATCATTGGCTCCAATTTAGTTGACCAATCACGAATTACTCTATACACGATATAAAGGAGCGCACCGATCATTATTAGAATTCCCAAGCGATGAAGATAGGCTGGATCTTCAGGCTTGTATCGGCTGTAAAATGACTTACTGATAAAATAAGTGACATTGAAAAAATGAGCTAATATGACAAAGTAGAGCACCTTGTTTAAGCGTTTAAACGTCCATATGGCAATAGGAACGATTAGAATAAAAATGAAAGTAACGAAACCTTGAAGATTTGAGGGAATATCCAATTCCCATAACTGGCTGTCAAAATACCTGGAAACAAAAAAGAAGTGAATCAAATGGTTGACGGCAAAAATGGTCATCAATATCCGAAAAATATTCTTTTTACTTTCATCGCGATAAATAGATTTTAGTCCGAAGAAGCCTAACATAAACAACATAGCTAGGTTCAATGCGGCAGATGTTCTGCCAGAATTTCGAGCACATTCTGCTAAAACCTTTTCAAGACCTTCAATCGTACTTTCTGCCCTAAAGAAAATGATGACATTCAAACCAAATGTAAGAGCTATGAGTATGGGTAATCGATATTTTTTCAACATAAGTTGGAATGGTTGGTGTTTGGGATAAAACGAACATGTTCAATATTCATTGCCTATGGTTCAAAAAGGAGAAGATCATAGATGACTTGACTGTTTAGAATGAAAAACGGGCTATAGCCTAAGTAATATTCGGTAATGTATCAAACTTGCTGAGGAAAAATGCTAAGTCGTAATTTTGAGTAGAATGCCTGCCCGTAGGCAGACAAGTCACATCGCATGCCCGATATTTGCCGCTAATCGGAGAAGTCACCTTCCTTCCAGCAAAGTTTAAGACCTATCACAATGATTAATATCGAAAAGAAAAATGAACTTAACGGACACATCGCACCAATCTATGCACTGTGTGCGGATGAGAAAAATTTCATCTATTCCGGGGGAGTTGACAGACAAGTTATTCGTTGGGACATTGAAGATTTAGATAACTCCAAAATAATTACAAAATCATCAGAAGCGATTTATAGTCTATTCCATTATGCTGACAATAATCTTTTATTCGTTGGTACCTCGACTGGAAAAATACATGTTGTCGATATAAATCAAAAAAAAGAAATCAAGCTTTTAAAAAACCATACAGACAAAATATTTGATTTTAAACTATTTGGTTCAAACTTAATTGCGGTGAGCGCTGATGGTAGTATTTCTTTTACAAATTTGAATAATTTAAAGACGGAACAAATACTAAATATTTCAAATGGGAGAATTCGTTCAATAGACATTAAAGATAATATTGCTGCCATTGCATGTGGTAATTCCAATATTGTAATGATTGACTTAATAAATAAGACAATCCTTAAGTCCTTTATGGCACATACAAAATCTTGTAATGTGGTTAGGTTTCATCCCACTGATAATCTATTGTTGAGTGGAGGATGGGATGCGCATCTTAACATATGGAACGAAGACTACGAAAAACAAACATCCATTCCTGCCCATAATTACGCCATCTATTCTATCGCGTTTTCACCAGATAATAAATTATTCGCAACAGGGAGCAGAGACAAAACTATTAAAATCTGGGACGCCATAAATCCGGAATCTCCCAAGAGTATTACATATGAAAATCTAGGTGGGCATCAATTTTCTGTGAATAGATTGATTTGGAATCAAAAAAATGATGTTTTAATATCTGCAAGCGACGATAAGAAAATAATGATTTGGTCTATTGACCATGAATTAAAACTAAAGTAAATCTGCTTATGCACAAAAATGCCAATAGATTTTAAAAAGTGGTTGGGGTGTTGTTTGGTTAGGTTGTTGGGATAGTTTAGAAAAGACAATATTAGTAAACCCGAGAGCCATCGCGGATTTTAGCTATTCACCAATTGATCCAAACGTGCTTAAAAATGTGTCATTTACTAACCAATCTCAGGTTGATGATTCATGGGAATGGAATTTTGGTGATGGCGGCTTTGACATGACTAAAAACCCAATTTATGCTTATAGTGCCAAGGGAAATTATGATGTTCAACTAATTGCGAACAACGGATTTAATTGTCCTGACACAATTGTCAAAACGATAACAGTTCACTCATTTCCATTTTATTGGATACCAAATGCCTTTTCACCTGGGAACAATGACAATATCAATGACGGATTTGGGTTGAATACAACTTCCTCAGTGTCGGAATACAGATTATCAATCTATAACCGGTGGGGTGAAAAGATCTTTGAAAGCAAAGACCTATCCATTACTTGGGATGGGAATTATATGGGCACCAAAGTACAATCAGGCGTTTATATGTACTTGATGTACTTTAGAGATTCCGATATGAAACTGCACAGTTACACTGGGGATATACATCTTATTAAATAAGGTAAAACTACTTCTCCCTACCCTTCAAAACATAAAAGGTATTGAAGCACCTTCCCAAACAGAAGGCGTATTTTCGTGATTCAGAAATTGCACACAGCTTCCAACATATCCGATAAAATCTTAACTATCCTCCTATTCGCGAATATAAGCACAAGTAAAAAGATCATCAATGCACTGGCAAAGATTAAAAGTCTCAAGATTACTTCCCCTAATTTGGCATTGAAAACCATCCAATGAAAGAACAGAAGGTGCGCCGGCTTGCTGCTGTAATGTTTACCGACATTGTTGGATACACGGCTTTAATGCAAAGCAATGAGGAAGTCGCTGTCAGTGCTAGAAAAAGACACCGTGACGTGTTTCAGGCGCAACACAAATTGCATCATGGCGAAATTGTTCAGTACTATGGAGACGGCACACTAAGCGTGTTTAAAAGCGCCATTGAAGCTTCAAAATGCGCCATAGAAATTCAAACACTTTTACAACAAGGAGATCCGGTTCCGGTAAGAATAGGCCTTCACTTGGGCGACATTGTTTTTGACAAAACTGAAATATATGGTGATGGCGTGAATTTCGCCTCAAGGATTGAAAGCATGAGTGTGGCTGGAGCCATACTTTTATCAGGGAAATTGAACGATGAACTCAAAAATCATCCAACTATTTCCACGGCATCAATGGGACATTTTGGTCTCAAGAACATTACAGATCCGGTTGAAGTATTTGCAATAACAAACCAGGGTATAACTGTTCCGAAACCCAAAGAATTAAAAGGTAAACAAAAAACGACTGGCAAATCCATTGCAGTTCTTCCGTTCGTGAATATGAGCCCAAGTGAAGAGAATGAATATTTCAGCGATGGCGTCACCGAAGAAATTATTAATGCACTTGCCAAAATTCAGGAGCTTAAAGTCACTTCCCGCACATCTTCATTTTCATTCAAAGGAACCAATAGCACGATTTCAGAAATTGGAAAGCAATTAAATGTTTCTATTATTTTAGCAGGCAGTGTTAGACTATCAGGGACTTCGGCTAGAATTACTGCGCAATTAATTGAAGTAGATAATGATTTTCACTTTTGGTCAGAGACATTTGATCGTGACCTTAGCGATGTATTTGTTGTTCAAGATGAAATCAGTTTAATAATAGCAGATAAACTCAGAGAACACCTTGGTCATTTCGACTTAGACGAACGATTGGTTGACTCGTATAATGTTCCTTTTGAAACCTATAAAAAGTACCTCAAGGGTCGCTTTTATTTAATGAAATTGGACTACACTAACTCGTTAAAGGCCATCTCAATATTTGAAGAAGTAATCCAAGAGTCTCCTGAGTTTCCTTTACCATATTTAGATATAAATCAAGCCTATGCTTATATGGGCACAATGGGAATTATCCCAGCATATGAAGGGTTTACAAAAGCACAACCTTTCTTACAAAAGGCCATTGAATTAAAGGAAGACCTACCAGAAACTCAATTAAATCTAGCATGGATTTGTTGTTGGCAAAAATGGGATTTGAAACAAGCTTATACCCATCTAAATAAAGCCCTCAGCCTTAGACCTACAGATACAATGTATCTAACAATGTCCAACTTCATGACCATTGAAGGCAAGTTCGATACGGCTATGGTATACATTGACAAGTCTTTGGAATTAGCCCCATTCTCTCCAGTGAGTGTAAACTACAAGGGTTTCCTTTTTTATATGATGGAGCAGTACGACACGGCTCTTCCGTATTTCAAACGAAGCTTGGACCTACAACCTGAGCTACCGTTCCCAGTCCCATACATCGGTGCTAGTCATTTGCTGTCAGGACGCCATGAAGAGGGTCTAAGGTACTTTAATAATCTACCAGAAGACGACACTGGCTACCTCGCAAAACTTGGTGGAACTACTATTGCACATGCAATAATGGGTAATACCGCAAAAACAGAGGTGGGTGTTTCGAAACTAGAAGCATTCCTTCAAACGCCATCCGCGGGAAACGCAATGAACTATTTAATTCTTTGTCATGCACAATTGAATAACCTAGAAACGGCGTTAGAATACCTCAAGAAAGGAATAGAGAGTCACTTTCCGTTAGTCTTACTACTTCCAAGGGAGCCTTTGGCAAAACCATTACACCATCTTCCTTCTTTCAAGAAACTCATTGCTGGAATTCTTGGTGATTCGAATTCAACCGAACAAGTTCGTAAATACAAAAAATCACTATTCACAGACGATGA
>JBLHOC010000180.1:0-5678 GCA_047620825.1 Bacteroidia bacterium
GGGCATAATAATGGGCTAAAATCTCTGTACTCTTTTTTGTCGCAGCATAAAGGGAAACAGGTGCATCTGTATTTTGCTCTTCTGTATAAGGGGTGTTTTCGGAATGCCCGTATACAGAACTACTTGACGCCATTAACAATTTGGTCTCAGGTATATGTTTCACTTGTTCCAACAAGTTGAACGTTGCGGTTAAATTAGACTTGAAGTATATCTCAGGGTGTGTAATGGACATTCGAACACCTGGTTGTGCGGCAAGATGTACAACAACGTCATAAGATGAATCTTTGAAGATTGCTTTAGCATCTGAAACATCCGCCAAATCTGCTTTACGAAAATGTATGTTCTTATCTGGATTTGAAACCCAATTGTTTATTCCACCATCGTTACCCAACCCTAAATCATTCAATCGATCCAGTTTAAGTTGTACGGTATAGTAATCGTTCAAATTGTCGATTCCATATACATCGTAACCCGAAACGCTCAGTTTCTTAGCTAGGTGGTAGCCTATAAATCCAGCTATACCGGTAATTAGTACTTTAGGTTTAGAGTCTTCCATCAACTTCAGACTTATTCATTATTGCTTTAACATCGTATACTACAGCGTTCTGCTCTTTGATAGCATCAAAGTCCAACGATTCAAATTCCGTATGCGCTACTGCTAAAACAATCGCCTTAAATCTATTGTTAGGAATTGACTTTACTATTTCAACGCCATATGCTGCTTTCACTTCGTCGTAATCTGCCCAAGGATCGTACACGGTAACCTTGCCTCCAAAACCTTTGAGTTCATCGATAATGTCAATTACCCTTGAATTTCGAATATCTGGACAGTTTTCTTTGAAAGTCATACCCAATACCAACATCTCTGAGTCTTTTATTGGGATGTTTTTGGTAATCATCAACTTGATGACTTTGTTGGCGATAAAGGCACCTATACGTTCGTTTACGCGACGTCCAGATTTTATAACTTCTGGGTAGTATCCCAATTGCTCTGCTTTATGCACCAAATAATAAGGATCGACTCCAATGCAATGACCACCGACTAAACCCGGCCTGTATTTTAAAAAATTCCACTTGGTACCAGCGGCCTCAATGACGTCATTGGTATCTATACCAACACGATCAAATATCAGTGCCAATTCATTGACGAACGATATATTTAAATCTCGTTGACAATTTTCAACAACCTTGGCGGCTTCTGCCACTTTCATAGAAGGGGCCTTATACGTGCCAGCTGTTATAATAGATTTATATAATTGGTCAACTGTTTCTGCAATTTCAGGGGTTGAGCCGGATGTAATCTTTTGGATTTTTGTCAGTGTGTTTATCTTATCTCCAGGATTGATACGTTCTGGAGAATACCCACAAAAGAAATCTTTGTTGAATGCTAAACCACTTCCTTTTTCTAACTCAGGAACGCAAATTTCTTCGGTACACCCTGGGAATGTAGTAGATTCATAAATAACAATGTCCCCACTTTTTAAGTACTTGGATACAGTCTGGCTCGAATAAATCAGTGGTCTTAAATCTGGTTTTTTGAATTCATCAATTGGCGTCGGAACGGTGATTATGTAAATGTTTGCATTCGCAATGTCTGAATCCTTAGCGGTACAGTACAGTCCAAGTATTTCTGGTATCCCATGGACTAATACTGGTGTAAGCTCGTTACTTTCAACTTCCAATGTGTGGTCCATGCCACCCATTAGATCAGAGACCCGAGTCTCGTTGATGTCATAGCCAATTACAGGGAATTTTTTAGCAAATTCTAAGGCTAAAGGTAAACCTACGTAGCCCAATCCAATAACTGCAATCTTGGTATTTGGTAGGGTGTTAATGCTCAATGTAAAAGAAGTTTAGTGATGTTTTTTCAAAGCTTCGCCACTTCACTCACAGTGGTGATTTTGAGTAAGTCACAAATGTAAGACCCAGTAATTGCTTTTAGTTAACATTTTGAGGATTTTGTGAACAGACCACTTGCAGTTTAATCGTTTGATTTGTAATAAGTTGTCAATAAAAAACCACATGCTATTTAGCATGTGGTTTTTTGCTACCGCATTACTAGCAATAGTCAGTTGTTGAAGAATATTATGTTTAGTGAATTCCTTTCATAAGTCTATTAAGAATAGGGGATAACAACAGAAGAACAACTGCTGATCCAAGCATCAAATAGGTTATAAATGGATATAATTCAAATTGATATGTTTCCAAAATGCTTTCAAGTGTTGCAGCTAAGTAGTTACCAAGCGCAAAACTGGCCATCCAAACACCCATCATAATTGAAGTAATTTTAGATGGAGATAATTTTGTAATCATTGAAAGACCAATGGGTGACAGCATTAATTCTCCTAAAGTTAGAACAACGTATACTGCTACCAACCACATAGGACTAATTAATGTCCCATCAGCAGCTAAGTCCGAAGCCATCGTCATAATGTAGAAAGCAATGGCACCTAAAAGCAACCCTATGACGAACTTTAATGGTGTTCTGGGATTCTTTTTAAGGGACGATAGTTTTATCCATAACATTGAGAACAACGGAGCAAAAATCACAATGGCAATTGGGTTTATATTTTGAAACCATGTGACTGGTATTTCCCATGAGCCTAACATCCTGTTTGTATTCTCAGCAGCAAATAAGTTGAATGTTCCACCTGCTTGCTCAAATCCTGCCCAGAAAACAATGTTAAACATGGCTAAGACGAGTATCACAAAAACCCTCGACCACTCAGTTTTGCCTTCAGTTCCCTTAAAGATAGACATAATCAAAAACAACAAACCTCCAAGTCCTATGACCCAAGTAATTATTGTTTGGATTGTATCTGGTAAATTCCCAATTCCTTTGATTACAAAAAGAACCACTATGAAATTTATAATCGTGTAAAGGACAATGTCCATCCAATCTTTTCTTATAAGTTCCGTTTGTCCCTCTTTTCTATTAGGAGGTAATCCAAGACCATCAAGTGTAGATCTTCTAGCGTAAAACCATATGGTACCAACTAACATTCCAACACCTGCGGCAAAAAATCCCCAAGGCCAACCAACTTTTTCACCAAGTGTGCCGGCTACAAAGGGCGATAAGAACGCTCCAATGTTAATACCCATGTAGAATATCGTAAAACCACCGTCTTTTCGGGGATCATCATTGTCGTATAAGTCACCAACAATCGTTGAAATATTTGGTTTGAAAAATCCATTACCAAGAATAAGCGTACCTAATCCGAGATAAAATAAGGTGAGTCGCATGCCTTCTGCGTCCAGCGATTGTATACCACTGGCGGCCAATAAGAACTGGCCAACAGCCATGGTAAAAGCTCCAATAAATATGGACTTTCGTTGTCCGATGACTTTATCGGCAAACCAACCACCAATGATGGGCGTCAAATAAACAAGTCCGGTGAAAATACCATAAATCTTTAGAGACGCTGCTCTATCCATTCCAAACCCTCCATTGATTAACTCTGCAGTTAAATACAAGGTTAGTAATGCACGCATACCATAATAGCTGAACCGTTCCCACATCTCAGTGAAGAACAAAGAGTACAAGCCTTTTGGGTGGCCTGTTATGTTATCAGGCAACGTATTGTCTTTGTATTCCTCTAATATTTCTTCTTCGCTCATATATTTCTGTTTTAATTTTTGTAAAAATAGATTTTGTCCTCAGAAAAACAAGATTATAGGTTTTCTAATATGTATTCGGTCATGCGGTTGAATAGATGCAGCCTAGTATAACCACCAGAAATACCGTGATTTTTATTCGGATAATACTCTGAATCAAACGGAATATTTTGATGAATCATCCTGTTTACCATTTCTGCAGAATTTTGAAAGTGTACATTGTCATCGGCTGTTCCATGGATAATTAAGTAGTTCCCTTTTATTTTTTCAACGTGATTAATTGGAGAATTGTCATCGTATCCGCCGTTGTTTTCAAGTGGCGTTCTCATATAGCGCTCGGTATAAATATTATCATAATAACGCCAGTTGGTCACAGGTGCGACAGCTATTGCAGTTTTGAAAACATCTGCTCCTTTGCTAATACATAAACTACTCATATAACCACCGTAACTCCAGCCCCAAATCCCGACTCTACTTTGATCGATGAACGACAAATTCCCGTAATATTTTGCTGCTGCAATTTGGTCCTCCGTTTCATACTTACCCAATTGCAGATATGTCATTTTCTTAAATTCAGCTCCTCTACCACCCGTACCTCTGTTGTCGACAACAGCAATTATGTACCCATGTTCATTGGCTAGCATTTGATGCCAAAAATAATTATGCCACAACCAACCGTCTTTAACTTGTTGAGAGCCAGGGCCACCATACACAAACATCAGTAATGGATAGGTTTTTGACGAGTCAAAATTCGCAGGTTTAATGGTGTATGAGTTTAAGCTAACACCGTTTTCTAAATCGATATTCTCAAATTCCAATTTTCCCAACTTGTATTCAACCAGTCGTTTTTTAAATGCCGAATTGTCCTCCAACATTCTCACCATTTTTCCTTGATTGTCATCGATGGAATATATATGTGGCGTGCTGGCACTGTTGTATGTGTGAAAATAAGTAGAGTAATCATTACTGAAAACACCACTGTGTGTGCCTTTACCTGTGGTGAGTTGTTTTTTGTTTTTTCCGCTAATATCCACAACGTAAACATGTCTTTCCATTGAAGAAACTTCGGTTGAAGTGAAGTACACCTTGCTGTTTTTTTCATCCACACCCAACAAATGATCTACTTCCCAATCTCCACGTGTGATGATGCCAACTTGAGGGCCATCGACCTTGTGTAAGTATAAATGCCAAAATCCAGATCGCTCACTTTTGATGACGAAATGCTCTTTGTCTTCAAGAAAAATTATGTCGTCCGTGATGTCAACGTAATATTTGTCCGTTGCCTCAACACTAACTGTAACGGCTCTTGTTTTTGCATCTACCATCAATAACTCCCAATGATTTTGGTGACGGTTTAACCGCTGTATACTGAGTTTGTTTGGACTTTTTGTCCATTTAATTCGCGGGATATATTGATCTTTTTCTGAACCTATTTCTAGTTTTTTGCCTTTATTTTTTAGGTTAGTGATATACACATCTACAATGGAATTGGCTTCCCCCGCTTTAGGATATTTGAACTTAGTGTGGTTGGGGTACAAGTTGCCGTATAACTCTATATCCCATTCCTTCACATAGTTCTCATTGAACTTGTAATATGCTATTTTAGTTCCATCAGCGTTCCATTCAAATCCGCGCGACATGCCAAATTCTTCTTCGTATACCCAATCTACAGCACCATTAATGATCGAATTTGAAGCCCCATCTTTAGTCAGCCTTTTGGTTTTGTTCTTAGCTAAATCTTTTACATAAAGGTCGTTGTTATACACATAGGCGACTTTGGTTGATTGAGGATTAAATGTGGCATATCGCACTTTTTCATCAGCGACTTTTGAAAGTTTGTTACTGCTTTTGTCCCAAATGAGAAAATTTGACCTCGATGAATGTCGGTAAATTGATTCCGTATTTACAGGTATCATAGCTTTAGTTTCATCACTGTTCAATTTGAACGATCGAAATGCGAAAGTCTGCATCCCATTTGCTTCAGCGATTTGCTTGCCATCAATTAAAATTCCAGTGCGCTCACCAGTCTCATATAAATATCTGACAACCTGCGTGTTACCGGC
>JBLHOC010000181.1:0-5654 GCA_047620825.1 Bacteroidia bacterium
GCTTTTCCAATCAATCAATTTACACAAGATTACATCTCCCCATTTGGAAAGATATTTATAAATATCTTAAAAATGATAGCCGTGCCACTGGTCCTATTTTCTATTATAGCAGGTATTGTCAACTTAAAAGACATTAAGAAGCTAGGTCGTATGGGTTCTAAAACACTACTCATATATGTAGGCACAACCATGTTGGCGGTCACCATCGGCCTGGTGGTTGTAAACACATGGAAGCCAGGTACACATGTTAATGATGAAACACGTTTAGAGAAACGTATCGAATATGAGTTATGGCTTGAAACAAATCCTCAAGTAAAAAGACTTGATGACATTTGTGAAATATGCAAACCCGAAAACTTGGCGATGGTTAATAGCATTCGTGCTGATAGCACACGTCAAGACTTAAGTTCAGATGTCAAGCAAAAAATGGCATCCGCAGCCAAAAGCAAAGCTGACGGTCCGCTCTATCCATTGGTAGATGCGGTACCTTCTAACATCTTTTATGCAATGGTTGAGAACAAGATGCTTCAAATCATCTTTTTTGCGATTTTCTTTGGAATTGTGTTAATCCAACTCCCTCCAGACAAAACCAAAACAATGGTCGGTTTAGTTGAAAGCGCCAACATCGTATTTGTTAGAATGGTTGAAATTGTAATGATTGCTATGCCCTATTTTGTATTTGCACTCATGGCTGGCACTTTGGTCAACATTGCTGGAGAAGACATTACAAAGCTTTCCGATTTGCTTAATTTCTTGTTACAGTATAGTGGTGCGGTAATTTTGGGATTACTGATTATGACTGTAGTGGTCTATCCAATTCTAGTTCGCATTTTCGGAAAAGATATGGGCTTTAAACGATTCTTTAAAGGTATTAATAAAGCACAACTAACAGCCTTTAGTACGAGTAGCTCTGTTGCGACGTTACCTGTGACTATGGAATGTGTACATGATAATCTTAAAGTCCCAGAAAGCACAACAAGTTTTGTTTTACCTATAGGTGCAACAGTTAATATGGATGGAACAAGCTTATACCAAGCTGTTGCCGTAGTAGCATTGGCACAATTGCATATGGTGGACTTATCTATTGCACAGCAAATTGTAATTGTTGTCACAGCCACTTTAGCGAGTATTGGAGCAGCTGCTGTTCCAAGCGCAGGTTTGGTTTTAATGATACTTGTACTAGAATCTGTGGGGCTTAATCCAGCATGGATTGCAATCATTTTACCAGTTGATCGAATTTTGGATATGTGTCGTACTGTTGTAAATGTTACGGGAGATGCGTCAGTTTCTGTGATTGTTTCGTCTGATAAGCAAACCAATGCTTAGTGCAACTGTTATGTTAAAAAAGGCAGTTGCGGTAATGTTTTGATATTAATTAGTGCATATTCGCCGTTTTATTTGAGTACTATGAGAAAGATTCTTCTTCTACTTAGTTATGTTTCGATTTCAGTTTTGGGGTTTTCTCAACATGTTCATTGCGGCACGGATGAATTCGTCAAAGAACAAATAAGTAAAGGTGTAGAGCAACCAACCTTAGTTTATTCAGTTCCAGAAGAAGTACTTAATTTCTCAGACCTATCACACGGGAAAAAGGCTGTTGTGACTATACCTATTGTATTTCATGTCATACACGAATATGGTGCTGAAAACATAAGTAATGCTCAAATTTTAGACCAGATGAGAATCATAAATGAAGATTTTCGAAGGCAAAATGCGGATACAGCTTTAACAAGAGGTATTTTTAAGTCCATTGCCACTGATTGTGAAATTGAGTTCAAACTTGCAACTAAAGACCCAAGTGGTAATTGTACTGATGGCATTACAAGAACCGTATCTGCTTTAACAAATGGAGGAGATGAAGCTGCCAAACAACTTATTGTTTGGGATCAAAAAAGATACTTAAATGTATGGGTGGTCAAATCAATTGGACGTGCAGCAAATATTTTAGGCTATGCCGTTTTACCAACATCTAACGATAAATCTGGAGACGGTGTAATCTTGCTTGCATCATATGTTGGCAGTATTGGAACTGCTGACGAGAATTACATGGGCCGGACTTTAACACACGAAATTGGTCACTGGTTGGGTTTATGGCATCCATTTCAAAATGCTCAATACGACAATGACGGGGTTCCAATTCCTGATTGTGGCACTTCCAATTGTCAACGTAGTGGAGATTGGATATGCGACACACCTCCCGTTTTTGAAGCGTCTTTCGGTTGTAATACTTCTAAGAATTCATGTACAAATGATGCTCCTGATCTTTTAGATCAAATCGAGAACTTCATGGATTACGCAGATGGCCGTTGCGCCAATATGTTTACAAGAGATCAACGAACACGTATGTTGGGCTATTTGGGGAACACCAGTACGAATGGACGTGGTAGCCATATTTCGACTTCAACCGCTACTTCGACAGGTATTAACATATCTAATCCATGTGCTGCAAAAGCGGATTTTCATATTGTAGACAGACAAGTCGTGCTTTGCGAAGGAAAATCGATTCAATTTGAAGACCTATCATGGAATGGCATTGTTGTAGATCGCGTTTGGACATTTGAAGGAGGATCACCAAGTTCATCCACATTTGCAAACCCTACAGTAAAGTATAATACTGGAGGAAAATATAAAGTAACACTAAAGGTGACCAACGCACAAGGTACATCAGAAGTAACAAAGACTGAATTTATTGAAGTTCAGGACGCAGTCGCTGAATTGGCTAGTCCATTTCTAGAAACCTTCGAAAGTCCATTTTCTGAATTCACTTGGGAAAAAGAGACCATTGGAAACTATGGATGGAAAAGAGTAAACAATGTTGGGTATAATGTAGGGTATGCTTCTGTTTGTGCTATAGACGACAAAACAGCTTCAGGATTGAAATTCTCTTTAACCTCTTCAAACTTTGACCTGAGCTTGCATAAAGATCTAGATCCAATATTAAGTTTTAGAACAGCTTATTCAATGCGCGCATCGGGATCTGCTGGCGAACGTGTGGTTATTTATGGATCTGAAGATTGCGGGGAAACATGGAGAGTATTGAAATCCTTAATTGGGATAACGACATTAAGTTCAACCAATCAGTTTATTCCCGATTGGGCGCCTACCTCAAACAGCGATTGGAAATTACAAGTGATTAGTCTAAAGCAATATGGATTTGAGAACAGCACCAATTTGTTAATTCGATTCGAGGTTACTAGCAATTCAGGTAATACCATTTACATTGATGACATTAATGTTGACCGTAATGTTTTATCAACAGGTCAGAATAAACTGAACTCGATTAGCTTTAACCTACTTCCCAACCCATCTGCTGGAAATTTTGAAGTTAGATTAAATGCTGTTTATGAAACAATTAACATTGAGGTGACCGATATACTCGGGCAAAAATTGCAAACTTTGAAAATAGCTCAACAAGCTGATGGTCGTGTGGAACAAGAAATATTCATACACCAGGCGGGCATATATTTTATTAGAGTGTATGGGTTAACCCTTGATTACACTAAACGAATTATCATTTCAGAATAACCAAAAACAGTTAGTAAAGCATGGCTAAAAATCTTGTAATCGTTGAGTCACCGGCAAAAGCAAAAACTATTGAGAAGTTTTTAGGTCCAGATTTTACCGTAAAATCTTGTTTCGGACATATTCGAGATTTGGTGAAAGGCGATAAAGCCATAGACGTTGAAAATGGTTTCAAGCCCCACTATGAAGTCCCTGCAGACAAAAAGAGTGTCGTTAACGACTTAAAGAAATTGGCCAAGCAATCAGACATGGTTTGGTTGGCATCGGATGAGGATCGAGAAGGAGAGGCTATAAGCTGGCATTTATCTGAAGTGCTCGGCCTTACTAAAGAAAACACAAAGCGAATCGTTTTTCACGAAATCACTAAACCAGCAATACTGAAGGCTATAGAGTCTCCAAGACAAATAGATGAACATCTTGTTGACGCACAGCAAGCCAGGCGAATATTAGACCGACTTGTAGGTTTTAAACTTAGCCCTGTGTTGTGGAAGAAGGTAAAACCTTCATTATCCGCCGGACGTGTCCAAAGTGTAGCGGTACGTTTGGTTGTGGAACGCGAAAGAGAAATAGAGAAATTTAATACGTCAAGCACCTTTAAAGTTGTTGGTGACTTTGTTCAAAATGGCAAAAACTTTAGAGCTGATTCAAATTCAACTTTTGCAACCGAAGCCGAAGCTATTGTATTCTTAGAATCTTGCCGACAAGCCATGTATACGGTAGACAGGGTTGATATAAAACCAGGAACTAAAAAGCCTGCCGCTCCTTTCACAACCAGTACACTTCAACAAGAAGCAAGTAGAAAATTGGGCTATTCCGTGTCACGGACAATGTCACTGGCTCAGCGGTTATACGAGAATGGTCACATCACATACATGAGAACTGATAGTGTTAACCTTTCTGAATTAGCGGTTCAAGCTGCCAAAGAAGAGATTGAAACACAGTATGGTCCTGAATATTCTACGCCTAGAAAATATGCGACTAAGTCTGCAGGCGCACAAGAAGCTCACGAAGCGATTAGACCAACTTACTTTACTAAAAGTGAAGCTGGAAGCAATTATGATGAAGAAAGGCTTTATCAATTAATTTGGAGACGCGCTATCGCTTCTCAGATGAGTGAAGCTAAATTGGAAAAAACTGTCGTTAAAATATCTAGTGACAAGAATGAACATATGTTCACCGCTACAGGTGAGGTGTTAAAGTTTGAGGGTTTTCTGAAGGTATATTTAGAAGGGACGGATGATGACGAGCAAGAAACCGCAGGGTTGTTGCCACCATTAACTGTTGGAAATCATCCAGACTGCAATAAAATAACAGCTACTCAAAGATTTTCAAGACCTCCAGCGAGGTACAGCGAAGCAAGTTTAGTCCGTAAGTTGGAAGAACTTGGAATTGGGAGACCAAGTACATATGCGCCAACCATTTCAACGATTCAAAAACGTGGTTACGTAGAAAAAGGAATCGGCGAAGGTTTCGAGCGTGCTTACAAGGTGGTTCAGTTAACTGGTGATGACGTTCAATCAAAAGACAAAACGGAAACGACTGGAAGCAATAAAAATAAAATGGTACCTAGTGATATAGGAAAAGTTGTAACAGACTTTCTTATTAAGCACTTTGACCACATCATGGATTACAATTTCACCGCTAATGTGGAGAAGGAATTTGATGAAATAGCAAAGGGATTAAAAGAGTGGTCAACAATGATTGACAGCTTTTATAACCCGTTCAGTAAAACTGTGGATACAGCCATGGACACAGCTGAACGCGCAAGTGGTGAAAGACTATTAGGGGAAGATCCAACCTCAGGTAAACAAGTAAGTGTCCGATTAGGTCGATTTGGCCCAATGGTACAAATTGGTATACTTGATGACGAAGAGAAACCAAAATTTGCCAGCCTGCAAGCAGGTCAGAACATCGACAACATGACGCTGGAAGAGGCTTTAGAACTGTTCAAATTTCCTAAAGTTATTGGCAGTCACGAAGGTCATGAATTGGTTGTTGCCCAAGGACGGTTTGGTCCTTATGTGAAATTTGACGCCATGTTTGTGTCGATACCAAAAGACGAAGATTTAGGTACTGTTGATTTAAACAGAGCTATAGAACTAATCAAAGAGAAACAACGTGCAGACGCTCCT
>JBLHOC010000182.1:0-5620 GCA_047620825.1 Bacteroidia bacterium
AAATCCTGAATCTGAGAGTTTATCGACTGATTTAGCTGGATTGTCTACCGTTTCAAATCAAAGTATGATTAAAGGTGGGGAGCATGTGCAACAACATTTCTTTTTTGATGACGCCGATGGATGGGCCAGTTATGCCACTTTCATTGCACGCTTCCGTCGGTCAGGTTGGAAAATTATTGACAAAGGACACTATGTTATTATCCAATCAACTTCTGGCAAAAAGGTTAAGATATATGCCAATAAGGCGAAAGATGAATATGACGGTCAGGAAGAACTGCAAGCCCTGTTTAAAGCATCAAGGCGCTACCCAGATGTTGTTGTTCACCGAGGTCATAGTTACTATGCCAACATAACAATCGAAACCATTACACCCAATTCTGATCTCGTAATTTTGGGGTCTTGTGGTGGATATAATAACATCAGTAAGGTGTTAGATTTTTCTCCTAACGCTCAGATAATCAGTAGTAAGCAAGTTGGAACGCTGTACGTCAATAACGAATTAATCTTTACAATTTGTGAGACCATTCGAACAGGCGAAGACTTAAACTGGGAATTACTGTGGCCCAAGATTGAAAAGAATATTCAATACAATGCCCAAGCCAAAGAACGTTTTCAGGATTACCTGCCCCCACATAAAAACCTTGGTGCCATCTTGATTCGTAATTACCGCAGAACGCTTTAAAGTAATTATTAATTAACAATGAATGATTAATAATTTATGCATTTGAATCGTGCGTCATTCAGAGCTTGAGACGTTAGGAACAAGCGAAGAATCTGTTGAAATGAGGAGAAAGTTGATTAATGATTATTAATTAAAAATTAAATTTTATTATTTAGAGTAACCCTCAGGAAGCTTAAAACCATAGATAAATGCATCTACCCAAAGAGGTGGAAGGAAAATTTCTGCACGACGTTTGTCAATATTTTTTATGTCAAGTATCTCACTTGAAATAATTTTCCCGTCTCTATCTTTTTTAATGAAAACACCATATGTCGAAAGGATTACATCGCGTCCAAATTTGCATCCCGAATCTTTCATATATGCGTACTCTCTATTGCTCTCCAAACCATCTTTCACTGCTTGCAGTGTTATCGAATCCATATATTTATGACGGCCAGTGACTCCATCAGAGAAAAACAAATAGTCATTTGACCGATAATAATGAATTCCAAGAAAAGCAATGCCACCGCGTGTTTTAGATATAGTTGGATAACCTTTCTTATCCATCAACTTGCCCGATTAAATCACCATCAAGTCTGCGCTTTAATGAATCACTGAGGTAGTTAAATGTTGTAGGAGAACAGTAACTATAGCCAAAATGTGGATCGAAAACTGTTCTAGCCAATTGGTCAGTAACGAACATTTTAGTAATACTATAGAAATACTGTAAGTCTATTTTTTTCTTGTACTCTAGACGATACACTTCATATTTATTTATGGTTTTTCGAACTTTCTTTGACCTAAAAAAACAGTCCATTGTTATCATTTTTTCTTAAGTACTTAATTGACGCTAATGTCAAACCTGTTTTTATTTTATAAACAAGAAAACTATTGGCCAAATTCATCTCACCCAAATGAATTGCCATGCTTAAAGCCTTATCATTATCAAATCTTATATCAGCCAGAAATGTGTGATCATAGTTCTTGATACAATGATTATAAAACTTAAGTAATAACAGCGTATCCATGCGTTCCGAGAATGATGTAAGTGCTTGGATATTTTCAGTGTGGAATTTAACCACTGATTTTTGCGCCTGAGTATTTCCGTATATCAAGCAAGTTATAAGCAGACATAATAGTCTCATAGTGTTTTATATCATTAGTTATTGTTCAACTTTAAAAATTCAAGATACCATTTCGGGTATGCAATATAAATGACTTTCATGCCACACCTTAAATATTGAAATTTAACTATGTTGAATCCTGCATAAATCTTAAGGGTTGGCCCGCCAAAAATGCGAGGGCGGCGGAGGCGTGAGCGAAGGGAGTCATTTTTTTGGCTTGTCTTTTTTGCTCACTTTTTTTGACTAAGAAAAAAAGAGAGTCAGGTTATAGGGCAGAAGCCCTAAGCGACAATAAAGAATGTAAAATGTAGAATTATGCGTAAAACCCATTATTCAACCCGAAAGCTACCTGAAGAGGAACTATGGGCCTCAACCCTTACACGATGATTGGAATTTGTAGTTGCCACGCTAGTGTTGTATCTATCCATAGTAAATCTGATATAAGCATTCTTTGGGATGTCATCTAACCAATGTTTTGGTAAGCGAAATCGCCCTTTGTCTTGCATTGTTTTGGTATGGTTAATTGGAGCAACAAGACTAGGAACAGAGGCTTTTGACGCAAATAAAGTAACGGTTACATGTTGAGACTTAAGATCCGTCTTCCATGTAAATGACATACCTGGCGCAATTGAACCAGGATGCACCAAATCGTTGTAAAACACATTATACCTTTCAGGGCAATAAAATGCCGGAAACAAGATTTCATCATCCCATTTAATTAGAACATTTTGGCCGTAAATATCATTGGAGAGGTTACCATCATAAGTAGAAGTCTGAAGACTATATTGATTGTCAGCATTTAGAGATACTGAATTTAACATAATGTTTTGTGGTGGACCATCCACCTCGTTTAAGTAGCCAACTGAAAACATCTCACCATCCTGAGACGAAGAAGCGGCATTAAATTGCATATTTCGCTGGATATATATGGCAGGGACAAAATCTTGCTTTACTTGCTTACGAGGACCCTGACACGAGAATAAAAGTATAGTTAAACACAAGGCCATTCGTAACGTTTTCATAGTGGTTAGGTTGTTATACCTATGCTAACGCTGATATGACAATAAATCTTATACGTAATACTAAGTGTTACTGAATAAACGCTTCAAGCACACGTTCCATCGTCATACCCCTTGAACCTTTTACAAGAAACCACGTGTTCTTAAAACGCTGTTGATCAAGGTGTTGAACCAGGTTCTCTGTGGTCGAAAACGATTGTGCGTCTGTGTTTTCTGCCGCAACACCAAATTGTTTGCCAGCAACCATTATAGGGCATCCTTGTTTTAAAGCTTCCTCAAGTATTTGCTGATGTTCTTCCTTGGCTTTTTGTCCGATCTCAAACATATCGCCAAGTAAAATCACTTTTTCATCTGATTTTACAGCTTTAAAGGTTTCCAATGCGGCCATCATACTTGTTGGGTTGGCGTTATATGCATCCAATAAAAAATGATTGCTGCCAATGATTCGATATTCAGATCGATTGTTGGCTGGTCGATAGCCCAACACTCCAATTTGGATATCCTTTGAAGGCACTTTTAAATAGGTGGCAATGGCAACAGCAGCAGCCACGTTTTGAGCATTATGTTTACCGCTTAAATGCGCATGTATGCAAGTACCTTGGTGCCATAACTCAAGTTCTGGTGCCACTTCTATAAGGTCTACAGAGATATCTGCTTCCTCGTTCTCTATACCAAAAGTTAACTTGTTTGGAAGTCTATGCGACATACGTTTCAGGTAAACATCATCAGCGTTCACAAAAGCAAATCCATTATGATCTTGCAAATAATGATACAATTCACTTTCCTCTCTCGCCACACCTTCCAAGTCTCCAAATCCTTCTAAATGCTCTTTCCCAATGTTTGTGATGATACCGTAATTCGGGTCTAAAATTTCACTTAAGAATTTTATTTCACCGAAATTATTCGTTCCAATCTCAATGAGTCCAATCTCCGTGTCACGAGGCATTGCCAAGAGTGTGAGTGGTACTCCAATGTGATTATTGAAATTACCTTTGGTTGCATGCACTTTAAATTGATGGGAGAGTATGCCAACTAATAGCTCTTTGGTAGTTGTTTTACCGTTGCTACCAGCGATTGCTATTATTGGGATTTCAAATTGTTTACGGTGATAGGAAGCCAGTGTTTGCATGTACGCCAATACATCATCAACACGTATGATTTGCTCAGATTTAGAGCCCGTATCTTCATCTACAACCGCATAAGAAGCACCATCAGCTAGCGCCTGAACAGCATATAAGTTCCCGTTGTAATTGTCTCCTTTTAAAGCAAAGAAGATATCGCCATTTTTTAAAGTTCGTGTGTCAGAAGTGAAACTCTGGTTTTGAGCAATAAATATGGAGTAAAAGTCTGTTACCTTCATATTATGATTGTTATTACAAAAGAAGTCAAATAAACAATATCTGATAACACTCAGACATTCAAGATTGTATAAAACTGTATATTGTGCAGCATTAATCATGACCTGTGTGTCTAACAATAAATCCATCTTTATGCGTAGTGTCCTAATCATTTTTGTTGCCCTAGTTTGTTCGCAATCTTCTCTTGCTCAGTCTATTTCGTTTGAAGTGGTCAGTAATATTGAGGTGAGAGACATGGCTGGGAATACACTAAAGCTTGGTAATGTAGGTGGCTTAAATCAACCTCAGATTTACAATCTTGACATCGACAATGATGGCAAGTTAGATTTATTCGTATTTGACAGAAATGGAGGTAAAACAATATCTCTAATTAGTGATGGCTCAGGTAGTTTTACATATCATCCTGAATTTGATCATATATATCCTTCCCGTTTCACTACCTGGGTTGTATTAAAGGATTACAATGCAGACGGACTGCCGGATTTGTGGTTTTTTGACGAGGATACTGACGCTATAATGTTGTATAAAAATATTACAAAAAGTGGCGATAAACATGCCAAGTTTGAGGTTAGAGATGCCGATTTACGTGCCTATAATTTTGGGGACGCGCCTTTAGATTCAAACGATTTGTATAGTGATAGAACTAATATTCCGGCAATCGAAGATGTAGATGGGGATGGAGATATAGATTTTTTAACCTTACAGACGTTGGGTTACGGTATCACTTTATTTCTGAACAACTCTGCTGATAACAACAAACCACTTGACTCAATTGGTTATGAAATTGCAGATCAATGTTGGGGTGACTTTCAAGAGTTTGATGGTTCTAACGAAATATTATTTGAACGTGATCCATTTTGCTTTCATAAAATCTATAGAAACAAAAAGAAACACGCTGGAGGATCTTCACTTCTTTTATTAGACAATGATGGTGATAAAGACATGGACTTGCTTTTGGGGAATGCAGGGTTGAATAATCTAAACCTTATTATCAATGGCAAAGTAGAATATGGATCAACATATGATTCAATGGTATCCAACGATTCTTTGTTTCCAAGCAATTCTTACAGAGCTGTAACAGACATATTTCCTGCAGGATATTATCAAGACATTAATGGAGATGGTGTTAAAGACTTAGTTGTAGCCGTAAATGCATTTTCAAAGTATAGCTACAATTTTCGGGAGGCAAACCGCATTCTATATTACGAGAACAAGGGTAAAAATGATCACCCTGTGTTTGAATTAGAGGATTCCATGTTCTTAGACCGAGATTTGGTCGATCACGGTGGGCACACCACGCCTATACTACATGACATGGATGAAGACGGTGACCAAGATTTAATTTTAGCCACCAATGGCGATTTTGGAATAACTAAAGAACTTGCGGATTATCTAGTATACTATGAAAATGTTGGAGATAAAACCAAACCAATATTCCAACTTAAATCAGAAGATTAT
>JBLHOC010000183.1:0-5572 GCA_047620825.1 Bacteroidia bacterium
TTCCAGTTGTATCGAATGTAGACCATGCGGCAATATCAAAAGGTGTAGCAAACAATCGTACGCCTTTCTGACCGTTGATTAAGACTGAGCCAGTTGTGCCTAGGTTTTCAAAAGCAATATCCCAGTTATCTCTATCCGCACGAGCCTTATCCCCAGTATTTAGATTTACATAGACATCTTCTGTGTTGCCATACGTTGCCGTTGTATCCATATATTCTTGCGCAAACAAGGAAGTTGATATGATACTAATTAAACTCAATAAATAAATTCGTTTCATTTTTTTGTATTATTTAAAATATTGCTGCAAATGTGCCTGCATTAAATAGTTATTTTTGTCGCCTGATGGAAAAATAATATCGCTAAAAGTTGAGATATGACGACGCGGCAAATATTGTTTAATCCAACGGTTGCAGGGGGTGACAAAAATCAGTTTATCAAATGACAAACAACAATATCGATAAAAGCGGAATTCTCATGAGGCTTGATTCTGACAAAACGAAGCTGATTACCTTCGACTGTCAGGACGAACCATTGAACTACCAAACAACGCTTGGTGATCATCACGTACATCTCTTTTTCTGTAAACAAGGCAACCCCATATTTCAATTTTCAGAACATTATCAGAGACCATTGCCAGAAGGATCGTACTTCACCATTTACGACCAGAGTAAAAAGCTGGATGTATTGATACATGCCCAATCTTGCAAAATGGTTTATGTGTCTCTCCCACCCCAAGACGTCCATAAAATATTAATTGATGACAGCAAAAGCTTGGTAGAATTAGGGTTTGAAGGTTTCGGTGTTCGAGAATATTCTGTTAAAGACATCAGTTTTGCAACTGATTTGGTATTAGACGGATTGCTCAACCCTGCGGTTGAGCCAAATCTTTTAAAATCTGTATACTACAGATCCAAAGTGCTTGAAATACTCAGCTTTGTGTACGATGTGGAAGAAAGCCAATTGTATGATGCTTGTCCATTTCTAAAAGAGAAAGACAATGTTACACGGATTAAAAATGCCAGAAACATATTAATTGAGCATATGGACAGTCCACCAAGTCTGGCGCTGTTAGCCAAAGAAATTGGCATGAATGAATACAACTTAAAGGTTGGATTTAAGAACGTTTACGGTCTTCCTCCCTTTAAGTACTTACAAGAATATCGACTCAACTATTCTAAAAAACTACTTGGAGAAGGTCAGTGGCAAGTGGCTGAAATTGCAGATCAGATTGGTTATACCAGTTCCAGTCATTTCATTGAAGCTTTCCGTAAAAAATTCGGAAACACGCCGAAGAAATTTATGCAATCAAAAGTTTAACGAATTCTTATTCGCACGTTTAATAGCCACGTTCAATTGTTTAAAATCTAGTTTGCCGTTCACTTCTTTAAGGTACTCCACAACAACCATAGCCTTCTTAATTCTAATTTCACTTGATTTGGGTTTACCGACTAAATGAATGAGCGTCCGCTGTTTTCCTGGTGTAAGCGCGTGGAACACATCACTCCCTTCAGGGTCAATATGGAAGATGGCTTCCAATTCCTCAGGCATCGGTAATCCATATTTACTGGTATCAGGTTCAATCGCGACATGGACCATATCCCCAACGGTGATTTTTAGTTGTTTCTGTAACTTCGCATTCACATTGATAAAATAATTAGTCTGTCCAGAGGGCATCAAAGCACAATGGTAGGTTGCGGTTTCATTCAAGGTGCAAATCACCCGTTTCGCCTTATTCCCAATGTACACTTTGGCGTGTTTTGAAGGCACTTCAAAACCAACACTCCAAATATCTCCACTCATCTTAACAAGCGTCGCAGTAAAGGTTTCGGGATTTACAGCTTCCATATGTCAGACAAATTTGCTATATTCGTCACACTACTACAAGCAGAAGTTACATTCTGCATACTTTTTATTTGGATAATTATTAACATGCTATTACTACTAACACTTTACCTCACACGCAAATTTAAGGCTAGAAATTTTTAACGCTTCACCGCTTAATTGTTGGTCTATTCTGGAAAAATGCAATTATTAGATTAGTTGTGCGTTCATCGTATGTAAACTTATTTACATGCCACGCACGACCTTATTTTTATTTGCCACACTTTGGTGTACTGTTGGTTTTGGCCAACTTAAAATCACAACCACACAGTTTCAGGGAGAAACGTACAACGTCTATCCCATTCGAATTCCACTCAATCCTTCACAAATGACGTACGAAACCATTGAAGAAGTAGATGATTATCAGTTTGGTTATCGGCATTACAATAGGGTAAATCGCAAAAAAGGCTATTGGAACAGTTACGGCAAGGAATTACATTTAGCTTTTAACCCCTTTAAGCTTAAAAATGGCAAGTACTTGGTGTATTATGAGAAAGCTGATGGTAAATGGGACGAACAACGCCATAAATACATCCAAACGCACTCGGACACAACAACAGTTGCCATAACGTTTAGCATAAAAAATAACAAAAGGTCAGGCCAGGTAAACTGGTACGATATATCGAATGGTTTTCCGCTGCTTCAAACTGGATACTTTAAAGACGATGTCAAAACTGGTACTTGGAGCATCTATCGAAAAAAATCAAAACATATATACCATTATGAAAATGGGGTGGACCATGGAAAATATCAGGTGTACGATAATGGCGGCCTTATTAAAGAGTACGAGTACGTTAATGGTAAACTTGAGGGAACTTATATCACGTATCGCAACAGCAAATCCGGTAAAATTAATGAACAGGAATGGTACAAGAACGGGCACTTACTGGAGTCAAAGGCCTTTGATAAAAAAGGGCGACTACGGGAATGGGACAATGATGGATCAACGGACAGTATAGAAAGTCGTAGTTATAACAAAGGAAAGCTCACCTATTACATAACAAAAAAAGACAGCCTTGGTTGCTCTGTTCGAAAAAGCTTCACAAAAAAAGGTGTCGTGACAGAAACACGGTATGCTTATAATCATCACGATGACAGTCTCCGCATTTATGATGCGGTTTGGTATAGAAGTGTTCAATTCTTTTTAGACGTACTCGCAAGTTCTAGCACAATTGCCAAAGAAACTTATTATAAAAATGGACAACTGAAGATAAAATATGATGTAAGAACTGATGACCTGACTAAACCTATTGTACTTTATGATAAGAAGGGAAGAGTCACGAGAGAATACATGATGAATCCATTGGATAGCTCATTGACTAATATTAAATATTTTAACGTAAAGACCGGCCAAAATAACAGCACCGCAGTAACGGGTAATTCAAGTAACCAAAGAGTTTATTGGCTTAAACTAGACAAGCACAACGACACCTCCGTTTTGAAGATAAAACCATATTATTTGAGCATTTCACATCCAAATGAAACTGGATTCAAAACGTGTTATATACGCAAATATAAAACTGGCAGATACGAAAAGTACAATCTATTACATTCAACAATTGGTGTTGATGCTAAAACAATAAACGACCACCCAGTAATGACGTTATCGTTTAAATATGATGGAGACTCAGCAGTAACTGTCGTGCAAACAGAACACGACAATGAAAACATTTTGGAAGTTAAACATACCAACACTTATCCTGTATTTAAGCGAGATCCGTCATTTATGTTCTACCATCAAATTCAAACAACTGTAGATAAAATATCACCAAAGAACATACTGACACTGTATGACACGCTTGATTACAACATAAAGCTGTTGGACAAGCCTTTTTCAGGTGAATTATCAGTGAAACGCAAATACAAAGGAAAAGGGGAACGCTATAAAGTTAAATTAATTCGGGATAAGACTAAAATCCATGGTATTACCTATTACGACACGAGCATTCGTCTAATATCATATGTCCGCAATTCGGTGAATGGGAGCAATTCTATGAATGTTATTTTCGGTCAGCCTACCAGGATACATACCGGTTGGTCAAAAGAGGCACACTACATGGACAACAAGAAAGAAGGCGAAGGATCCGATAACCATGGTTATACGGGGTTTTACATAAAAGGGCAACGGCATGGTGTCTACAAGAATTACAACCACATATCGGAGTATTATAAAGGTGAGAAACATGGTTTAGACATAAAACTGGGTTATTATACAGAAAACGGTCGGTACGACTACCAAATGGACTACAAAGCCAACTTCACGCGTGACACACTGCATGGATTATTTCAAAGTTTCGTAGCACCAGAAGTTGTTGGCCAATCTGTTGTTTTCGACAAAGGACTTCCTCACGGCACCTATTTTAGAGGAAACTTAACGTGCCCAACATCTGTAAAAGTCCAACTCCACCAAGGTATGTTAATAGATACCGGCTATTATTACTTTAAAGAAGGTATCCTTAAAGCAAAAGTGCATTACCAGTTAAGGGACAGTGTATACTACAGATACTACGGACCTATTAGCGATATGTACACATACACAACAGGTAAATCCATGTATCAATATAAATCTGGGTACAATAGCGATGAATCTATATTGACCCAGGACAAGATTATTCCATTTCAATCCTACCGAACAGCCGACTATCAGTATTTCTACAAAAATGGGGTTAAGGCATCTCAAGGAAGAATTGAAAACAGACAAAAGGTTGGCATATGGCAATACTGGGGTTTAAATGGGTCTATGTACAAAGAAATATCAAATGACAGTGGCTGGTATGTGAATCCAACCACACGAGATTCGTTATTTTACTATGGTAAGGTCCAAATGTGGTACCCCAATGGCAACAAGCTTCTTTCAGGATTGATAAAACACAACAACATGCGTTTTAAGTGTGATCAAGAGATGCAAGTAAATCTTGAAACCTTATACTATTTAAGTTTTTATAATGAAGCAGGTGAGCAAACCATACAGAACGGTTCAGGTGCAATCAAAGAATTCCATAACAACGGTGAAACACGTATTATAGGTGCGCTCAAAAACGGCAAACGCTTTGGAATGTGGAAATTCTATGATCCCAACGGAAGATTAGAACAGCTTGGTCGCTACAATAAAAACGCCAAAAAAGAGGGACTGTGGGTCGCTGGAGATTTGGAAGCCGTGCCATACTTCGAAAACCTCTGCATGGCCGGTGCCGTGAATGCTTTCAATTATCCTGATGTTAATGACGTTGGATACGTGACGAGTAAGATTAGAATTACAGAATCATATTTTTCGGATGGGGCACGATTGAACGCGTCCCAAATGACTTTGATCCCGTTATATTGATTCATCCGACATTAATCCTCCACCTTTACCAAAACACGATAAATCATATACGCCACACCTGGAATGATTATGGCCTCTAAACGGAAAAGATTCCTAAGTGACAATCCGTAAAACTGATTGTACAAGACCAAGCCAACTGCTGCAAGGATGAGCAATACAATCACTATTTTGGCTGAGGTTGTTTTATAAAAGCCCTTTCTTTTCACTAAAAACGGTTCATTGTGTTCAACTACCTTTTTATGGCTTACTTCACTTATTGCCTTGGTATTTGTCTCACTGTTATGCCTTTCAATCGCAACGATTTGTAAAAATGTATCACGGAAAGTCACAAAACCAGACTTGTCACGCTGGTTTGCAATCCAGACT
>JBLHOC010000184.1:0-5554 GCA_047620825.1 Bacteroidia bacterium
CTAACGTACTTGTAAATTATGATTTGATAGATAACGACTCAGTGTAATTTCTAACATCTGTATGTCAATAAATTATCAAAATATGCTCCCAGTCGCTCTTTATAATAATTGTACCTAGATCGACAAATTTTTCGCATCCTCCTGGCGTCGGATACGCTGAATGACCGACGAACCTAATACGCCAAAAGCGAAGCGTCCCAAGCACCCAACCACTTTTTGAAATCTACTGGTACGTTTGCGTTTAGGCACAAAAAGGAAGCATGATATTGTCTCGTTAGGACTTTGTCATCACGACTTCGTCTTGCTTTTTTTTCCGCTTCCACCGTTTGTGTGTCCATAACCAATAGGCAGGGTCTGCTTTGATTTGTTTTTCAAGCATGTTGGCGTGCGCAAGTGTTATTTCACCATGCGCCATTTTTGAAGGATCGTCAGTGATAAGGGATAACTCAAAATTATAATGCCCGCGTTTTGTACGTTGAATGGCACCGTAAACCACTGGGTAATTAAATTGCGTAGCATATCGCTCTGTTCCAAAAGCAATAGCGGTTTCTTGGTTTAGGAAAGTAGTCCAAATCACATTCTTGTTGTGGGTTGGACTCTGATCAGCGCCGAATACTGTTGCAGTTGTTTGACCGCTTTCTTCTTTAAAATAACGACCCGAATCTTTCGTAGTCACCATCTTAATCCCATATCTGCCTCGAGACTTTAACATAACGCCATTGAAAAAGTCGTTAGATAGTTTAGAGTACAAAGCAACGGTTTGATGCTTAATAAACAGATCTAAACTGATGGCGATTATTTCCCAATTGCTATAGTGTCCTCCAACAATAATAACACTTTGTCCTTTGTCGGCAAACGCATCTAATACTTCAGGGTTTTTTACTTCAAATCGTTTAAGGGCTTGCCCTTTAGATATGCTAAAGAACTTAACGCTCTCCACAATGATATCAGCCAAGTGTTTGTAGAATTGTTTGGCGACTTCATTAATTTCAGTTGTCGATTTTTCTGGAAATGATTGCTGTAAGTTTCGTGTTACGACTTCTTTTCGGTAGCCGATGATGCCATAAAGCACAAAAAACAGAAAGTTCGATATTCCATAAAGAATCGAAAAAGGTAATAAGGAAATTGGTTTTATAACGAGATAGAAAAGTAACCTGCTTAGCATAAGACTTTCTATTTATCAATTTGAATCAAACCATCGGGAAGATTGAATGTAATCGTTTGTTCTGAGTCAGAAATGGATTCAACCAGTTCGTCAACAAAAGGAATCATGATTTCTTTATCTTCAAATTCAACAACCAATAAGTCTTGAGCTCCATTATCGGTTATTTCTTTAACAGTCCCAATACGGCCATGTGTTGTATCAAATATTGTATATCCGATAAGCGTGTCCTCCTCTTCTTCAGGCTCGTGGAATTTAGGTAGGTATAATCCTTTACCTAATAATTGTTGCGCTTGGTCCAATGTAGTGATATTGTCAATAGCAACGATATAAGGGTTTTTTGTCGATATTTCAGTAATAAAAAAAGGAACCGGTTTATGATCAAACATCATAAAGATCGGTTCCTTTGAATCAATATCTATAGAATTAAATATCTCGAATCTCACCTTGCCTTCATACCCGTGGGTCTTGATGACACGACCAACTTCAAGTAATGGGCCGGGTGAGCTTATCATAAGATATTAATCTGCTGCTTTGTCTTCGCCTTCTGCTGCTGGAGCTTCCGCTTCAGTAGTTTCTACTTTAGCAACTGGTTCTTCAGCTGCAGGAGTTTCCTCCGCTGCTGGAGCTTCTTCAACTACAGGAGCTTCTTCAGCTACAGGAGCTTCTTCAGCTACAGGAGTTTCCTCTGCTGCTGGAGCTTCTTCAACTGCTGGAGCTTCCGCTGCAACCTCTTCAGTCGCAACTTCAGCAACTTCTTCAGTCGCTTCAACCTCATCTGCTAATGGTGAGTTTTTAGCCAAAATAGCTTTTTCTCTTTCCACTCTAATTTTAGACTCTCTTTCAAAAACTTCTGCATCTTGTGCAGCCTTATTTTCGGCAAGTTGACTTTTCTTAGTGTCGATCTGCGTTGCTTTGCCGTCCATCCAAGCGTTGAATTTAGTCTCAACATCTTCAATAGAAAACGCACCTTTTGCAGCACCTTTTAAAAGGTGGTTTTTGTACATCGCACCCTTGTAACTTAGAATCGCTCGAACCGTGTCTGTAGGTTGAGCTCCGTCTTGTAGCCACTGCACAGACTTCTCAAGGTCAAGGTCAATTGTTGCCGGGTTTGTGTTCGGGTTATACGAACCAACTCGTTCAATAAATCTACCATCCCTTGGAGCACGTGCATCCGCCGCCACAATGTAGTAAAAAGGCTTTCTTTTTCGCCCTTTTCTCAATAATCTTAATTTAACTGACATATAATATAATTTGTTAAAACGCTGGGTCTCCATTCCAGCCGGGCGCAAAGGTCGTCTTAGTAGTTGATTTATACAAATAAATGGTGAACAAAAAACGTATCCTAATTGAAAGTTTTTAGTTGAAAAGCACAACTGTCTTGAGCCTAGTGGTAGTAAGACTTGCGGGATCCTTTGTTCGCGCAATTATTTGTAGTGGATTGTCAATTAAACATGGAAATCATGGTCTAGTTCAATCAACACAGGTTTTTGAGTCAGATTGTCTTGTGTCAATCCGTCTTAGAATCAATTTTTCACGAGTCAACTTTTCTTGAGTCAATTCGTTTATTAATCAGCATTTTATTGGAATTAATCGAATAGCTAAAATCGAACGGGTGGATACTGTAAATTTGACAAAATTTAAACGTTGATCAAATTAAAAGGTATCGAAAAGTCATACAAAACAGGCTCAACTTCATTGATGGTCCTAAAAGGTATTGACGTCGAAATAAAAGAGGGGGAGTTGGTGAGTATCATGGGTTCCTCAGGATCTGGTAAATCTACGTTACTTAACATCCTCGGTATTTTGGATAATTATGACGCTGGGCAATATCTCATTGATGGACAATTGATTAAAAATCTGTCTGAAACAGAAGCAGCAAAGTTGCGAGGTAATTTTATTGGTTTTGTCTTCCAGTCTTTTAATCTCATTTCTTTTAAAAACGCGCTAGAAAATGTCGCTTTGCCGTTGTACTACAAAGGCATTAAAAAGAAACGACGCAATGAATTGGCTTTAGAGTACTTAGACAAAGTGGGTTTAAAACCTTGGGCGCATCACAGACCAAGTGAATTGAGTGGTGGCCAAAAGCAAAGGGTCGCTATCGCAAGAGCGTTGATTACTGAGCCTAAATTAATTCTGGCCGATGAGCCAACAGGAGCACTTGATTCTGTGACTTCACAGGAGGTATTAGACTTACTTAAAGAAATTAATAAGGAAGGAAAGACGATCATTATTGTAACCCACGAACAAGAAATTGCAGATCAAACCGACCGTATCATTATGTTGAAAGATGGTCAAGTAGTACAAGACTAATGGAACGTTTAAGCGAAATATTTCAAAGCATTAGAACAAATAAGTTAAGGACTTTCCTGACTGGGTTCAGTGTAGCTTGGGGAATTTTTATGCTCGTTATATTGCTTGGTTTAGGCAATGGTCTTCAAAATGGAACACGTGAAAAATTCAAAGATGATGCGATCAACAGTATCGTGATTCGTCCAGGTCAAACCAGTTTAAGTCATGAAGGACTGCTGCCAGGCAGAAAGATCCGAATGAGGAATTCAGATTATGACATCATCAAAAAGGAAATAAAGGGTATTGAAAAAATATCAGCACGTGTTGCAAAATGGCGCTCATTTTTAGTTTCGTATAAAGATAAATCTGCTGCTTATAGGGTAAGAGGTGTTCATCCCGATCACCAATTTGTTGAAAAAACTCAAATTGTAAAAGGGCGGTTTATCAATGAGTCTGATATTCTAGGAAACCGAAAAGTATGCGTAATAAGCCTTGTCATTAAAGCCGAATTATTTGGTGAGGGGAAAGCCATAGGGGAGTGGATGAGCTTAAGTGGCACCAGTTGTCGCGTTGTGGGTGTTTTTGAAGATGCAGGAAGTGAAGGCGAAAATGGAGTCCTTTATTTGCCTATATCAACTGCTCAACTTGCTTTTGGAAGGGCAGATAGAATTGATCATATCCTCTTTACAACTGGGGATGCCGATTTGGAACAAACACAAGCCATGGCAGCTCAGGCGTTAGATGTCTTGTCTAAACGACATCATTTTTCAAAGGATGATCCAAGGGCAATGCGCATTCGAAATAATTACGAGCAGTACAAACGTATCGCTGGCACAATTGATATCATGAAATCCTTTTTCTGGTTGATTGGAATTTTTACAATTTTCGCTGGAATCATTGGCGTTAGTAACATCATGCTTATCACAGTTCAAGAACGGACAAAGGAAATTGGCATAAGAAAGTCCATTGGAGCAACACCACTTTCGGTGGTGTCTATCATTGTTGAAGAATCACTGATCATTACTGGGATGTTTGGATACATTGGTTTGTTTCTAGGTGTCGCTTTGCTTGAACTCGTCGCAAAGTTTTTACCAAGCACTGGAGCCGTAATTAGTAATCCAACTGTGGACTTCAAAACAGCAATCATTGCATTGCTTGTGTTGGTTCTTTCAGGTGGACTCGCAGCTTTAAAACCTTCATTGAAGGCTGCTCAGATTAAACCAGTGGATGCGCTTGCAGCAGATTAAATTCATAAACAAAAAATAGCTGTTGCTGGGCTATATTTGATGTCCATCTATGTGGTCTTATCCAGTTATAATATTTAGTGTCATTTTATTGGTCCTCACTGTTCTTATGTGTTACCAAGAAAGTATAAAGCGTGAAATTACGTTTACAGCAGCATTGCTTTTATCGGTATTTTTAACACCTATCGTTAGCTATGTTATTATTCTAAATAGGCCTTTAAGAAACGCTCGAGGTTGTGAGTGGTGCGGAAATTCTAAATATGAATCTGAGATTTGTGGGTTGTGTGGTAATCAAACGAAGCCAGAAGAAACGGCCCCTTTAGATCATTTGGTTGAATAGGTGAAGTTATTATTGTCTGTATGCACATAGAAGGAACATGGGAAGGTTATTATGAGTACGGTGATGGTTACGTATTGCCTCATTTCGGAGAACGGGTTGGAATAATGGTTACATTTCAAGGAGAGAATGAAGAGTTTTCTGGGACGGTTAAAGAAGACGGATCTACCTTTTCAGTTCCGTTACAAGCAAAAATAATGGGGGTGGTGGAATACAATGTTGTTAGTTTTATTAAAACGTACCCAAAAAATCCAAGAATTAAAGAAGAAGGGAAAGCAGATCTCTACTTTGATGATGGAGAGCTTGAGATTTATCATTCAGGTTATTGGGATGAAAAATCTAATAGTATGTATGGCTGGTGGTCCATTACTTCTGAATTCGAGGACGAAAACGGAGTGTTTGAATCGGTAACAAGCGGTATTTGGCTTTTAAAAAAAGTGACATAAATAAAATCAGGGGTCGTGAGTTAGGTGGTCCCGAGTCAAACAATACCACAAAAAAAAAAGGTCCATGATTAAA
>JBLHOC010000185.1:0-5418 GCA_047620825.1 Bacteroidia bacterium
CAAACAATGTAGATATTTCAAGATGAAGGTAATAAAAGATCATAGAGCAGAAATGGTTAATGAAACCATTGAATTAAATTTTGATGAAACCAGTATTGTTTTCAGCGACCAAAGTACGAGTTACGTCAATATAGCTGACTATGTAGAGATCCACATTACAGAAAAGTCAAGCCCTCACACCACAAAAACAACCTTACAATGGGTGCACATTGCCATTAGTAATGCTAAAAGAACACTTCTGGGCATATACCACAAAATCAAAGGCCGCTACTTGCAGTTATATTTGAATGAGTTTTGTTATAAATTGAACCGAAGATACTTTGGTCATGGGCTCTTTGATCGATTAATTATAGCAATGGCCAAAACTTACATGTAAGTTAACGGATAAGCAATAATAAATTCATGTTCCATCATTTCACCTAGCTTTGCTTAAAAATTATAACTTGTGTCGCTGATCGAAAAAATATCCTATGCTAGAAAATTTACTCCCGCATTAATTTTTCGTAAAATTATACATGTCTTTTCAGATTTACTGACAAATCGTTCAAAAAAAAAAGTAATTGTAAATAATGACCTTAGAGTCAATCTGATTAATACAAAAGTAGTTACCTCTCTTATTCCGTTTGACAACCCCAACTCAAAATCTAATGTCAAACATAGTTCGGAATTGTTCTCCCATTCTTTTAACATCCTAGGCAGCGGACCTGTCACAAACTCTTACACACTAAAGGCCAATGGTTTCTTGAATAACTCATTTGACCATAGTCTTAATATCACAAAGTTTGACAACGATGGATATTGGTTAAAAAATATTGTACATCCGTTACACCTGCCATTCAGCATAGAGTGCTGGCAGGTTATTAGAACTATTAACCCGACCTACCAACCTATAGATTGGCAATTAGACATCAAATCTGGCTTCAGGTGGACTGCACAACAGTGGTTTAAAGCACAAACCGGAATGTCCATAGACCTAAAAGGTGTAGACATTAAAGTCCCTTGGGAATTATCCCGTTTACAGCATCTTCTACCAATCTTAGTGAACTCCAAAGAATCCTTGGACATAGATTCCCAAAAGGTCAAAACTGAGGTTATATGTCAGATGTTGGACTTTATCATGGCGAACCCAATTGGAATGGGTGTCAACTTTAATTGCCCAATGGATATCGGTATTAGAAACGCAAATATTTTACTGGTAATCGACTACCTGAAGACGGACAACGGTGATCATATCCTAACCCCGGAAATTGAGTCTATCATTGCCAATTACGTTGAACATAGCACAACCCACATTCTTGAAAATCTTGAATATCGTGACGGACTTACATCCAATCACTACCTCGGTAATATACTTGGGGTTTTGTTTGCTGGAGCATACTTGGATTACCACGCAAACTCAGATCAGTGGCTAGCATTCGGGATTCAAGAAATCGAACGGTGCATGGCACGACAGTTTTTTAGAGACGGCTCCAATTTTGAAGGTAGTACAAGCTATCATCGACTAAGTGGAGAAATGATGGTTTGGGCTGCTGGACTAATCCTTTCTATTCCAGAATCCAGAATTCAACGTCTTAAGGAATACTCGAACAATAAATGGAGCTTCAAAGCCCCACTTTTCAAAAAAACAGAGCAACAATTTTTATCTACCCCCTTCCTTTTATCCGATGACTTCTGGTCGAAACTAATTTTAGCAGGTTCTTTTTCTGAAAACATTACAAAAAACAATGGAGATGTTTGCCAATTCGGTGATAATGATAGCGGTCGCTTCGTGAAAATCACTCGGACTGGTAAATGGTTAAACTATGCAGAGGCTCGTAAAAAGTATCTAAATTTAGATCACCTAGAAGACAATAAAGACTCAACGTATTGGGATGAAAATTACTTATCTCATTCAAGTTTTATAAGCTCCGTTTCTGGCCTTTCATCTACTAACACCGGCTCTAAAGAATCTAACTTTTATGAAAACAACCTGTTCCAGAATATAGCCAACCATAAAACAGGTTTTACAGATTTCATTACCTCCTTATCAAAACCTAGACCTAAAGCGAAGCTAGTCTCAACTATTCCGACAGAATATGATTTCTTCAAAGAGAAGATTGTTCACTTCCCGAATGGCAATATTGATATTGCAACCAACACGACATTTGAGTACTTTTCTGATTTCCAATTGGTTATTATCAAAAATGACAACCTTTATTTGGCATTAGGTGGTATCTCAAATCCAAATCAACATCATTCTTTAGGACACACGCATAATGACAAGCTGGCCATCGAACTGAGAATTGATCAAACAGACGTTCTATTCAATCCAGGAACCTTCGTTTATACTCCTGAGCCCCCCCTGCGAAATATGTTTAGATCGGTAAGATCACACAACACCATTTCGATAAACAATCAGGAGCAAAATAGAGCCCTTCCAGGAAAAATGGGCTTGTTCAATTTAAAAGCTGAAACCAAATTTCGCTTGCTTGAATTAACAGTAAACCAGATTATTGCTGAAGTCAAATATCGAGATATCGTTCACCAACGTCGAATTGAAATCAAAAGTGATCGGATTGTAATACAAGATTGGTGCAATCAAGAATTTGAACAACACTGGAACACAGGCAAACCATACTCAAATGGCTATGGCAAACGACTTGCATAAATTGAAAAAAGTTTTAATCATATCGTACTATTGGCCTCCTTCTGGTGGAGGTGGTGTACAGCGCTGGCTTAAAATGTCAAAGTATTTACCTGAATACGGTTGGCAGCCTATCATCTTTACACCATCAAACGGTGAATCCCCGGTTGTCGACGAGTCCCTGTTGGACGAGGTGCATTCAGCAGTTGAGACAATTAAAACGCCAATATGGGAGCCTTATAGCTTTTACAAAAGATTCACAGGTAAAAAGTCATCAGAAAAGGTATACTCGGGTTTTATTAATGATAAAAAAGAGAGCTTCACACAGAAGTTGTCTGTTTTTATTCGTGGTAATTTTTTCATACCTGATGCACGCAAATTTTGGATAAAACCATCAATAAAATATTTACGAAAATACCTACTTGAACATCCGGTTGATCGAATAATATCTACTGGGCCACCACATTCTACACATCTCATCGCAAGTGGTGTAGTCGACAAAATACCCATACCGTGGGTAGCCGACTTCCGTGACCCTTGGACTAATATTGATTTTTATGACCAACTTAGGCTGTCCAAATGGGCAGACAAAAAGCATCGAGCATTAGAACAAAAAGTCCTGCGTAAAGCAACCAAAATAGTGACTGTAAGCGAGCATTGGGCCAAAGATTTCGAAAAGCTTTCTGGACGACCAATTGAAGTGATCAGAAATGGGTATGACCATGCAGACTTCGAGCAAGAACCATCTAACCTTGGCGAAGCTTTCACCATTTGCCATATCGGTTCGATGAACAAGGATCGAAACCCTTCTGCCCTTTGGCAAGCATTAGAGTCTCTAGTGGCATCTCCTTCATTCGCTGCCAACCTATCCATTAAACTAATTGGCAATGTTGATCACAGCATCTTTGATGCAATAAATAAACATGGACTTAACGTATACTTAGATCACACGCCATTTATGGTGCATAAGGAGGCCCTTTCTGAATTACAGAAATCACAGCTGCTCCTCTTACCCATAAACGACACGCCAAACAGTTTGGGCGTTGTTCCTGGTAAGATTTATGAATACTTAGGTGCTAGAAGACCGATAATTGGTATTGGTCCTTCAGATGGTGACTCTGCAACAATCCTATCGGATTCTGGAGCAGGTACCATGTTTGCCTATGACGATTCATCCGGTATTGAAGCTAAAATTGATGGAATCTATAAAGATTACCTGAATGGAAATGTCTCGAAACCAAGCGGCAAAATCATGAAATACAGTAGACAATCAATGGCTAAGCAATATGCAGCGCTATTACAAGATTTGACTTAATATTTCAACAATTCGTTTGGTTGAATTACCGTCCCACAAATCTGGAACAACACCTTTCTTATAAGTCCCTTCTGTAATCTGATCGATATATCCCTCAACAATTTCCGGGTCGAATGGAACCAATGTATTTGTACCTATGTCTATGGTACTAGGTCGTTCCGTATTAGGACGGAGTGTCAAACAAGGAACCTGTCGGAACGTTGTTTCCTCCTGTATTCCTCCACTGTCTGTCAAAACGAATTTACAAGTGGCGGTCAGTTTTTGAAATGCGAAATAGTCTAAAGGCGGAGTAAGAATAATTTGAGTATTCCTTTCAACACCAGATAATAAATCGTGCTTTTCTAAACTTTTACGTGTCCTTGGGTGTATCGGAAACACAATCTTATAATTCTTAGTACAATGGTTCAAAATGCGCAACAGCTTTAACAAGTTGTCTTTAGTATCAACATTTGCAGGCCTGTGCATTGTCATCAAAACAAACCCTTGCTCTACCAAGTTATATTCATCAAGTACAGCACTAAGTTGAATTTGCTCATCGAATGCAACGAGGGTGTCAATCATTGTATTACCCACATAATGTACTCGCCCGGCTGCGTTTTCGGTTTTTAAATGATCTAGTCCACTTTGCTCAGTCACAAAATACTCGTCTGTAATTTCATCCGTAAGTAATCTGTTTATCTCCTCTGGCATCGTTCGATCAAAACTTCGCAAACCGCTTTCAAGGTGGGCCAATCGAGTTCCCGTTTTATTTGCGGCTATTGCTGCAGCTAATGTAGAGTTCACATCACCAGGTGTGATAAGTATGTCCGGCTTCCACTCTTCTAATAGCGTACCCAACTGACTAATTATTTCCCCAATTTGCACCACAGGTGACAAACCCTTTGTCTCTAAAAACACATCAGGTTTCCTTAGCTGAAATTGTTCAAAAAACACATCTGACATATTTGCATCGTAATGCTGACCAGTATGAATTAATTTGAGTTCGAACAAATCACCATATGCGTTCAAGCATTTTTCAAATTGTGTGATTTTTATAAAATTAGGCCTGGTGCCTACCACTATTCCGACTTTTTTGGCCATACTATCTTAAGACTTGATGGCTTTAAATTCTTTAAACAACCAACCTGCAATTAAAAGCAAAATGATTGCTGAAGATGCGAAGGAAACTTTCTCTCCAAACTCAAAAGATTGAGGTTTGAATTCAAAAATTATTTCATGCTCCCCTGCTGGAATTTTCATACCTCTAAGTATGTAATTTACTCTTATGTGATTAAATCCATCTTGTGATACTTCTTGCCCGTCAATATATGCAGTCCAACCTTTGTTTGGTCCGTACCACATTTCAGAGAAAACAACAAATTCGTCCTGTTCACAACTGGTTTTATATACCAATTTGTTTGGAGCGTATTGAATCAAACCTATCGACCTAGTTGAATTACTGTCTGGACTATGATTTTGCAATCCTTCGACATACGCTCCG
>JBLHOC010000186.1:0-5413 GCA_047620825.1 Bacteroidia bacterium
CCTCAACCAATGGGCTGAACTTGAACACCCATCTTTGGATAGTAGAATGATCCACTTTCACTCCTCTGATTCGTAATATCTCCGAGACATCACGATAACTCAAGGTAAATCTTAGTTTAAAGTAAACAGCTTGAAGAATTATTGATTTTGGATATCTATGACGCTTGAACATTGAAGTAGCTTTCAATTACAAATCTAGAGATTTAGTAAATTGCCATAGTTAATGCAACAGAAACGCTATAAAAATAATTAAAGGTGAAGTATGGGAAACGCAGCAACCTAGTATTTAAACAAGGGCAAATTTAGAAAAGTTAAAATGTATGCTTATTCCCAATCATCTGGTTTCGTCTAGCGGGTGTTACATTTCTTCCCAGATAACATATCCCTCAACCGTTATATTATCATCCCCCTTTGCTGGTGAATTATTACATCTTAGTTGTGCTTTGCCAAATTCTGATACATACTTCCCTTTAATTAGTTTAAGTTCATACTTTTCGTTTGGCACCGGTGGCTCACCATCATTATCTGGATCAAATCCTTGATATTGGCAGTAGTTGGGTGCCGGCCCTTCTGAATAATTAAACCCAACTTCATATAAATCTAAATCTGGTAAATACAATGACGTCTTCGCTGGAGCATATTCTCTTGCCACCATTGTGTCCTGATCGGTATCCCACTCATGTACTAACGTTAATGAAGGATAGTTTGGTCCGAATTTTACCCGTATTTCTGTAGACCTACTCCCCGTATTTTTGATAATCTTCTTACTCGTTATCTGGCCCATATCCACTCCGTTAACTTCTAAAAACTCAGTTTTAAAATCATTGTTTGAACCACCGCTAGTAGTATCTGTAATAATTGGGTCGGGATCATCTGGACTACAACCAGTAGTGCTCCACATAAATGCCGTTGATAAAATGGTTAATAAGACTAAATAAATTGATCGATTTTGTTTCATATTAGTTATTAGATTTTTTAGTATAAACTATAATCCAGCGATCCGAGAATGGTGAGGTTATTAGTTTGTGTTTTATTAGTTTGCTAAATTACGACAAACCCAAATTATATCGGCATGAGTCTAAATATTTTTGAGTGCACGATGTAGGCATTTGGCTATGGCCTATGATAAATATTTCGTGTAAACTTATATCCTTGTTTGGGTCAAGGATGTGCAAAAGGTTTATAAATTGTTTATAATGTCGGATTTATTTACCTTTGCACTCATTGTTATGGGCACAACAGATTTAATAAAAAAAATCAAATCATACGAAATTTCACAATCTGAAATCATTTGTGAAACAGTTAAGCGTATGAATACAACTAGTCGACAACTAAACAAGGCTAGTAAAAGTAACTCTCCTAAAAACTTTAATCAATCGCTCATACCGTTCCCTTCTAACAGTGGTATTTAGTGGCTCTTAACGCATGTCTAAAAAGCTAATCGTTATTGCTGGACCAAATGGTGCAGGGAAAACGACACATGTTGAGAAGAATGATATACTCGAGCTTTGTACACAAAATATAGAAAGTTACGACTTCGACAAAGAGCAAAACCGTTTTTGTCTGGAATGGATGAAATGATTGAATCACAAATATCACAACTGACAAAACATCATTTTAAAGAAACGGCTCAATATCATTTAGATAAGGACCTCAGTTTTTCATTTCAAACTAACTTTAACCAAACGCACGCTAATCATTGGTGCAATCTATTTAGTAACAAAGGATTTGAGACGCACCTAATTTTTTTATTTGTTGATGATGTCAGTATCTGTAAAACACGCGTTAATAAAAGAGTAAAAGAGGGAGGGCACTTTGTTCCTGAATATGAAATCGAAGAACGTTATTCTGCAGGACTTAAAAATCTAGACACCAGTTTTAATCTATATGATAAAACAACAATATTCAAAACAGGTCAACAGCGTATAGTTCCACTTCTATATAAAGACGGTCAGTCACTAGAAAGTATAGATTATCGCTTAGCAAGAATAATGGCACGACATAAGCTTAAAAACTTAGAAAGTTGGGTTATTGACAAACTAAATGTCGATTAAATTACCACATTCCATAAGATCAAATCAACCAAAAAGTATGCAAAAAGTATGCAAATAAAAAAGCCCCGCATGTCTGTTAGGCTTCTAAGTGATTGATAATCAGGGTGGTCGATGTAGGATTGCAGATCAAAAGCCTTCGTGCTACGCCTATTAAACTTATTCTTCAGCTTAAACTTCCAAATGGATTACCTCCCTGCGGTCGGTGATCCAGTTGGGGTGGGGAACACATACAAAGCCTTCGTGCTGCGCACGAACTTCTTTTTTTATGGCTTACGTGCTGAAGCGAGCTTCGCACGGATTACCTCCCTGCGGTCGGTGATCCATTTGGGGTGGCTAACACATACAAAGCCTTCGTGCTGCGCACGAACTTCTTTTTTTATGGCTTACGTGCTGAAGCGAGCTTCGCACGTCGCCATAAAAAAAGCCTCCCGTCTGTTGACGGAAGGCTTTGATGTGGGCGATGTAGGATTCGAACCTACGACCCTCTGCTTGTAAGGCAGATGCTCTAAACCAACTGAGCTAATCGCCCTTATTCTTTAAAGGGCTGCAAATATAATATTTCACATATCGTATATCCTCACTTTTATTAAAAATTTTTATTGCCACAAATTATGGACACACCAACCCCGCATGTTTATTCGTTTTAATCAAACACGATACCAGTTTTAGCATCTTTGTCTGTTACCAATTCAACGCCTAGAAGTCTTGAAAAATCTTGCCAAATTCGTCCACAAATTGCTGTGGTGGTTACTCTATGTAACCCCAGTGATATTGGCGTCTTATTACTTTGGTGGTAAGCTGATACGCAAGGTATTAATCTCTGAACTTAATGAACAACTCAACGTTCAAGCCACTGTAAATGCTGTTAACCTAAACGGCTTGAAAACTTTTCCTTACCTCAGTCTGGAGTTAACAAATGTCCGGATCAACGAATCTGCACCGTTTTATAAACAACACCTATTGCAAGCGCAAAGTGTTGTGGTCACCTTTAATCCTTTCACCTTACTCAGTGGAAACAACGAAATAGACAAGGTTTCAATGTCGAAAGGTGCCGTCCGTCTATATACCGATAGACATGGGGAAACCAACTTTGACTTATTTAAACCCGATTCGTCATCAGAAGACAAATCACTTAATATTGACTTGAAACAAGTGGTGTTAAGCAATTTTCGATGTATCTATGTTGATGAAACCCAAGATCAAAGTCTCAACTTTGAAACGGACAACATTGAATTTTCAGGAAAATTTACATCAGACACATATCAATTAAAAACCAAAGGCGATGGCTTATTCGATCACCTTACCTTGGGAGGAACGGATTACGTCATTGGTAAAAAAATAAAACTTGACTTAGCACTCGATATCGACCAAAAGATTAATGCTTACCACATTGAGAAGGGTGAAATTGGTATGGATAATTTACGCCTTGATGTGACGGGTGATGTTTTACTAGTGGGCTCTGAACCTGATCTTGACTTAACCTTTAAAGGAAACAACATCAATGTTCAATCTGTCGTCTCGATTTTACCAAATAAAGTGGCTTACGCTTTACGTGACTTACGAAGTTCTGGTCAAATAAATGTCGATGGAACTGTCCTTGGTCGATTTACGGAAGATGCTTGGCCAAGTATTGACGTTACCTTTGGATTTTCAAATGCCTCGATTACGTCCAAAAGCATGGGTCTATCCTGCCAAAAAATTAACCTTACAGGAACACTTCAAAACCCAGACACCAAGAAACTCAATCTAGACTTAGATCTGCAAGAATTGAACATGAAAAAATCAAGCGTCTCGGGTCAGCTGACCATAACAGACTTGATGAAACCCAATATTAAATTTGCACTCAAGGGTTTACTTGATTTTACTGATATACAGAAACTCGTTTCTCAGGATAAAGGAGATGATTTTACGGGGAAAAGCCTTTTCAATTTAGATGGCGAACTGACCTATAACGATTCTATTGAATCTATTGATTTTAATACATCAACAGTAAATGGTGATATTGAAATCCGTGACGCCTATTTACGACAACAAAGTAAAGTGCTCATCGATCATTTGTTTGCAAAATCAAGGGTTGCCGGCGACAAACTGACCAATGTTGAAGTCAAAGGAGAATTATGGAAAAATGATGTGCAGTTTACGGGTAGCATCAATCATTGGCAAACATTCTTAGCCAACAGGAATCGACTGGTGTTAGAGGGCGATTTAAAAAGTGATTATCTTAATCTAAACTTTAATGCCGATAGCACAGCAGTGGTTGACACAACAGCTTTGGTTAATCTCGATTATAACATTGATACGGATATAACTTTCGAGGTCGCCACATTAAATTGGTCGTCATTAAAAGCCAAAAACTTGTATGGTAAATTGCGTTGGGACGACAAGGGTATGGTTTTTAGGAATGTCATCTTTGATGCTTGGAAAGGAACGAATCACCTAGACGGTGAGCTATTACAATATGAAGATCGCTTCGAACTTCATAGTACGTCGATATCTGAAAAGGTTGCTTTAGAAAGCCTGCTGGACGAGTTTAATAATTTCGGACAGAGTGAATTCACGTCAGAGATTTTAAACGGCATACTCACCACAACAATAGATTTAAACATGCAATTTGATCGGCAGTTTAATGTGATTGAGGACAGCCTCGTTGCATTGGCAGATTTTCTCATTGAAAACGGTCGACTTAAAGATTATCAGAACATGGAATCACTGTCGAGTTTCGTTGAGCTTGAAGACCTACAAGACATTCGATTCAAGGAGCTTCAAAACACAATCGAAATTCATGGCAGAACCATTTATATCCCATCTATGGTGATTGAGAATAACGCCATGAACCTTGAAATTGCCGGTACACATAGTTTCGACAACTACATGAATTATCGCTTAAAAATTCGTGTAACCGAATTGCTCGCCAATAAATCAGGTTGGGTAAAACGTAAAAAAGAACGCCAATTAGACGAAAGTGCAGATGGCGGTTTAAGCGCTTACATATTGATGGTTGGTACACCCGACAATCTTAAAATCAAATACGACAGAAAAGCCGTAAAAGAAAAGATTAAGCAAGAAGTTAAAAAAGAACGTAAGGCGTTTTTCCAAGAACTCAAAAAAGAAATCAAACGAGAGAAAACAACCACTGATGATACCAAAAAAGTACAGTGGGATGAGTAGGCAGTGATGGAATGTGTTCATGCTTAAATGCGACAGTGTAAATGAAGAAATGAAGAAATGAACAAATGTTGTATTCTGTCTCGTCCTAAAATAAGTTGACAGGTTAATAGTTAAATCCTGCTATAGGTTTACAGTTAATTCATAGTACTAAAATAGGTTTACTTTTTAAATGTAATGTCATAATAGTTCTT
>JBLHOC010000187.1:0-5396 GCA_047620825.1 Bacteroidia bacterium
AAACTAAAAAATACTGTGATTTTGTTACCACTAGTACGCAATGCTTTGGCAAGGCCCGAAGCTTCTTGACTGTAACGGCTTAATCTAAATATCCTAAATACCCTAAGTAGTCTGAGTACGCGAATGATGAGCAAATATTTTGAGCCATATAAAATCAAAGTCAAATACGTTGGGATGGTACTTAGTAAGTCGATAATCCCCCAAAAGCTGAAAATATACTTGCTGGGATTACGGCTTAAATAGATTCTGACGAAGTATTCAATACTAAATATAACTGTAAAAAACCATTCGATATAAACCAGAACTAGTTCAACTGAGGGTGAAATCGTTTGAACACTGCTAAGTATGATAACAAACACACTCGCAACAATGGCCCATAACAAAATGACGTCAAATAGTTTTGAGTCAGGGGTGTTAGCCTCAAAAACGATCTCACCCCATTTTTCTTTTAGGGTCAGATTCGGTTTGTCAAATGTGCGTTGCTTATTCACCTTTTAGATTCTGTTTCAAAGTAACAACTTTCCTAAATGGTTTCTGTTTCCTCAGTGATAAAATATCTGAAACCTATATTAAACTGAACACTCGTTCCAGTGGTATATACCGAGTTTTTAACAGCATTATGTTTAGGCGTTTTATGTGTGATGTCGAAAAAATTATTTCCAGCAATACCAATTTTGGAATTCATTGATATATTTATGTTTACGGATTCATTCATAGGGTACTGGTATCCCAAATTCAGGTTAAGCATTATAATTTTTGCGTCGAAACTGTTGTTCGAAATGACATAAGAAATGGACCCTTCTGACGAATTGAGTGGATTTATGGGGACTTCAGGACTGACGAAAGTTTCTGATAATCCCATTTTAGTGCCAGCAAGGATAGTAAAGCCAGTCCCGTAAATGAAATGCCTTGGTTCATAAGTCCCTTGCCATGTTTTTACGGCATTAAAATTAAACGGAATCATATACGTCGTAAAGGTATTGATGGGTGTATTGGCGAAAAACACATCTCCGTTTTCGGTTAGTAAATCAATATTCACTCTATAGTCGGATTTGTAGATGCCAATTTCAACCTGATACTTATCCTCCAACATGATACCTCCCATTATGCCGAACGTGGCAGCAAGTGGATTGTAAATTTTCATACTTGGATGATAAGGACGAGTGCCACCAGTTGCTAGTCGGTATTGGTCGAATTTAGGACCAATATCCAATCCGATGTAAAAATCATTCTGACCACTACTATAAATGGACAGTAAGCAACAGACAAGGGCTAATGTTATTTTTTTTCTGGCCATATTTAGTGCTGAGGATTGGTCGATTTAAATGATTTACGATGGTGTTTCGACTGACCGTGTTTAACGACAGCAAGACGATGTTCTATGGTTGGATAGCCTTTGTTCTTTTTCCAAAGATATTGCGGAAATTCCTTGTCAAGCTGAGCCATGTATTCGTCTCGATGTGTTTTAGCCAAGACAGAGGCAGCTGCAATATGCAGGTATTTCCCGTCACCTTTTATAACGGTTTCATGTGGGATGTTTACGTAAGGTTTAAACCGATTCCCATCTACGGCAATAAACTCAGGTGTTACGCTTAAAGTGTTAAGTGCTAAATGCATCGCTTTTATGGACGCATTTAAAATGTTAATATGATCAATTTCTTTTTCCCAAACCATAGCTACAGACCATGCAATCGCTTGAGATTCAATCAGTATTCGAAGTTCTTCGCGTTTCTTTTTAGATAATTTTTTAGAATCATCTAGACCCGGTAATATTACGTTTTTAGGTAATATGACTGCCGCGGCACACACTGGGCCAGCCAAACATCCACGACCGGCTTCGTCACACCCGGCTTCTAATCTTTTTTCGTCTATTCTAAACCGAAGCATAGGCAAAAATAAGCTATGTTTGCAAACGATTCGACATGTACCAATACCGCGAAACGCTATATAAAAATTACTATTCCACCCACTCGGGGAAATTAGATCAATCGGTTCAAGTTCAGCACTTTAATCAACAGGTGCGTTATTTCGTCAGAGAGTTTCAAAATCTAGTCCCAGCCGATAAATCAGTTCAAATTCTGGATATTGGATGTGGTACAGGGTCATTAATAAAAGCATTAAACACTTTAGGGTATAATAATACGTACGGCGTTGATCTCAGCGAAGAGCAAGTTAAAATGGCAAGTGCCTTTGGCATTGCTTGTATTGTTCAGGCTGATGTTAAGGATTATCTTCAGGACAAAGCGGGTGTTTACGATGTAATATTTGCTGTTGATTTAATCGAGCATCTTGGTAAAGATGAGTTGGTTGATTTTTTGAAATTGGTCAATAGAGGATTGAAGCCAGGTGGCACTGTTGTATTCCGAACCCCGAATATGGACGCGCCTTTATCTGCTGTTTTTGCTTTTGCAGATTTCACACACGAGGTTTTTTTGAATAAAAGTTCTGCGAAACAATTATTGCAATCATGTGGTTACCAAGAGGTTGAGATAAGTGAAGGCATTACGTTTATCGAAAACGGTGTGAAAGAAATAATTCGTAAAATAGGGTGGGCAATTACCCAAATCGGATTAAAAGCCATGTTGTTTTTATCGGCAAGAACTTGGGATGAGGTATTATTTTCACCCAACATTGTAATTAAAGGCAAAAAGCCAGCTACAAGGTAAATTCGATTGCTAAATCTTCGCAAATCGATTTCATATCATTATAAACGGCGTCTATTAATGGAATTCCCGATGAAGTTCGTTCAACGAACATAGCAGTTTCTGGTTCACCTGGAATAATCACTTCGCTCTGACCATCAATTGTTTGGGCAGATTTAAAACGATCAATCCATTGGTCCATATTGGTTTTGAAATCCTCAATTGGTCTAAACCCATCAACTCGCATAGCACCAACAAAGTGACCTATACCCTTGCCTGGCATGTCTGGTGCCAAAGGTAAAAAACTAACGAATGGCGGTACCCACGGTCCGTAATTTGCACCACTTAGTACGCCACTAAAAATATCTACAAAGGCGGATAGTCCATAACCTTTATGACTGCCCATTTCTTTAGAACTTCCAAGCGGTAACAAACTTCCACCACCTTTTAAATCTGCTGGTTGGTTGGTGGTTTGTCCCTCTTTATTCTGAAGCCAACCTGAAGGAATTTCTGCTCCTTTTCGTTGCGCTATTTCAAGTTTACCATTGGCTGCGGCTGATGTCGCCATGTCGATAACCACTGGTTCGTGCTTGCCAGCCGGAATAGCATAACATATTGGATTTGTTCCCAACAACCTTTCCTTGCTATAAGTCGGTGCTACTAAAGGACTTGCATTGGTTAAGGCCATGCCTATCATGTCATGCTCCAGTGCTTTCATGGCATGATATCCTGCGATTCCAAAGTGATTTGAGTTTTGAATTGCAACCCAACCTGTTCCATATTCTTTTGCTTTGGCGATAGCAATATCCATTGCTTTTGCTGCATTGGTCAACCCTAATCCACCATCACCATCAAGTGTAGCTGTTGTTTTGGTTTCATGGATAATTTTTGGATTAGCTGCAGCATTGATGCGACCTGCTTTCCAAAGTCGAACATAACCACTTAATCGGGCGACACCGTGTGAATCTATTCCTCTTAAATCTGCGCTTTGTAAAACCTCAGCAGCTAAGAGTGCATCTGAATCAGAGCAACCCATTTTTTTAAAAATAGAGACGGTTAATGATTTTAAACGATCAGGAGATACGGTATGGTATTGTGTCGACATACGGTTTTTGATGCAAATATAAGAACCTGTGCACCAGAGTAAATCATTTTTTTACTTTGTATTTCGCTGTTTTTCAGTTATTTATGTGATAAGAATCAACAAGTTAATTTTTTTTCAACAACAAAGCAGCGTTTTACTTTTACAAAGTGTCATAGTAGTGAGCAAGGAAGTGCAACATAGTGTGGATTGGATGAATAGCGATGAAGAGCTAATAGAGGGATGCATCAGCGAAGATCGCCAAGTGCAAGGAATGTTGTATCAGAAATATGCTGCTAAGATGTTTGCCGTTTGTATGCGATATTCTAATACCAAAGAAGAAGCAGAAGACGTACTACAAGATGCATTCATTAAAATATTTGACAAGATTTCAAAATTTCGCCAAGAAGGAAGTTTCGAAGGATGGATGAGAAGAATCATGGTCAATACAGCATTGAGGAGTTGGGACAAACGCTCACGTAAGTTCGAACCAGGAGATTTGGATAAAGTGGAAGAGCCCTTTCAAAGGGAAATGGTACTGGATTCGATAGGCGTAAAAGAAATAATGGGCATGATCAAGAAACTGCCAGAAGGTTACCAAATAGTTTTTAACCTTTTTGCTGTTGAGGGATATAGTCACAAAGAAATTGGTGAACTACTAAACATAAATGAGAGTACTTCTCGCTCGCAATATGCACGAGCGAGAAGAAACTTGATGACTATGTTGGAAAAAATTGAAAGTTAAAGTAATGCAAGAAAAGAATTTTGAACATCAGGTAAAGGATTTGCTTTACGACCATCAGGAGGCAGCTCCAGATGTGATGAGCAAAGTGTTCGAGAAAAGAACACCTTTATACGTATTTAGAAATCGATTGATTTTGAATAAATACAAGCTGTTGGCAGCTTCACTCGTAATTGGACTAGTAATAGTCTATTTCGGTCTGGTAAATAAACCAAACAACCAGATTAAAGAAGCTGTAGTTTCATCAGAAACGACACAAAGTCAGTCAGTTGAGCAACAAGCTCAACGTGATGCTACTGAGTTAACTGACTTAAACACATCCACCCAAGAGCAAGTGACGGAAACAACTACTGATGTGGCGACTACGTCTCCAAACGTTGTTGAAGGGACTTCAGAATCTACACCTAGCGTATTACCTTCAGTTGCAGTAATTGACAACGGGGCTCAAATCGAAACTCAATCACAAGCAATTGACAACCAAATAGAAAACCAGGTTCAAAATGCAAACGATTTAGCTGTGAGCGAATCTTCGACTGAAGTAAACCATATCGACGCAGCGAATAACATAGAATCTACAAATCCTCAGATTATAGTTGTTGAACAACCTGACGTGTCGAACGATAATCAGCAATCAGAATCTAAGGAATTGCCAGTTGTTGTTGTTGCGAATGATCAATCAGATGTCGTAATAGCAGCAAGTGATAAGGATGTAAGTGAAGAAGCTTCGAATGATGCTGGTGAAGCAACTGACGATGCAGGAGAATTCGAAATGCCTAAAACTAAATTGAGTAATTGGAGTGTGTCGTTGGGATATGGTTTAGGACTAGGAAATAGAACTTTAGACAATGCCGGCGATAAACAAATAGTTGCTGCAAGAAATAACAGTGAATCTCAGAAATTATCGTACACTACAGACTTGTTTGTGAACTAC
>JBLHOC010000188.1:0-5391 GCA_047620825.1 Bacteroidia bacterium
CATGTTCAAGTAGATGGTATTGCTACGCAAGATGCCATTGATAAACTCAAACAAGGCGTCGAAATTGGGTTCGATGGACAGAAATACATCACGTTACCTTGTGAAGCAAAATTGCTTGGTGAACCAAGCTATCCAGAAAGATCAAGAAAAGTAAGGGACGACCGACATGGTCCGACCAGCTGGGTTTCCATCACCATCAACGAAGGCAAATACCGCCAAGTGCGTAAAATGACTGCGGCTGTTGGCTTACCTACACTCCGGTTAATCCGTTACCGTATTGGGAACACCACTATAAATGATTTAAAAACTGGTGACGTAAAAGAAGTTGAGTTGTTTGATTTAGGTGATTATTTCTAGAATTTGATCATTTTGTAATTTAAATACATTAGAGTCGTTCTTATATAATGTATCGCAATTTAATTCTCGTTTCGATTGCTCTCACAAGTTGTGGTCACAGTTCAACTCAAGATTCCTTATTCAATTCACAGTTGAAGAACGAGCTTTTAGTTCTTGAGAATGACTCATTACTTACAGAACTTTTGAAATGTCACAATGAAAACTACTATCACCACATTCTTCCCGTAACAAGTTTTGTAATAGTTGATTCTCTAATATATCAAAACTCGAAGGCAAAAGTTGTAGTTGGTATGGCAACATTATACAATACCATAAGTTATATAACTTATGGTATTGATGGAGGTAAAACCGACACAATATTTTCGAATAGGTCTGTGGAGGAGTTTGTTTTACCCCTTCTTCAAGTTGGACTTCACAATGTATCTGGATCTGCTTTTTTTGAGTTTGCAAACGATACAATTGAATGTCCATTCGATCAAGTATTTCAAGTGATTAAACCAAACTAGTCTTCGAATTGAATTTTTCCCAAATGAAAGTCGCTTTATCTTATTATGATTAACTCAGTAATTGTTGGCATTTCTATCTTGTTATTGGTTGGGTGCAGCCACAATAACTGTATTCAAGAATTCGAGTCACTAAAACAAGAAAACGATACCTTAAGACAGATCATCTATGACATTTCTGGTTCAAACTTTGGCCATTGTCCAATCATAGTGCCGATTATAATATGTGACTCTTTAAACACTCAGAATTCTAATAAAACAGCGCTATTAGCGCTTGCAGAATTACACCAAGGTAATGGATTGATATTAGTAAACAGTCCTATAGGAACAAAGGATTCTTTCAATATGTCTGGAGGCTGGTGTGAGGTAAAATACAGCACATCCGTGTTGGGTCAACAAGAATTAAGTGGTGAAATACATTACGTGTTTGACGGATATGACAAGAGCAGTGTATTTCCATTCATATTTGACTACACAGTCATCAAAACACCGCACTAAATCAGTTTAGATTGCAACTTTTTATGTGCCTTCCGAAGTGCCTTTTTTAATTTCTTGTCAGCAGGTTCTTCAATAACTGTAGTTAAGAACTCGTCAAAAAACGCATGATCTGTTCCACCCATTAAATCCATTGCTTTAGTCGCCATCTTTATGGACTCAAGGTATTGCTTCTGATCATTTCCGTCTTCAGACAATGGCAGCAAAGCGGCTCTTGCATTAAAGGTTACACAATGCTGAATTTTACGGTTGGTAACGTGTCCTTTCTTCTGGATTACCACGTCAGCTTTTACAGATTTGTTGAGTATTGGAATCCAGAATCGCAACAGGTTGGCATTTGCATCTGGATGATTAATTTCTTTACTTAACTGGAACAGGTCTTCTAATAAGTAAGCAGAGATTTCTGGTTCATACTTCAAATGACCTGAGATGATTGACATGGTTTTAACCGCGTCTATTCCTTTGCTGTTGTATTTAGCTAAATTTAGAAACCAACGAGCATACCAATCTTTTAATGTCTTCACATCACCAATTTGAAGCAAGTCTCGTTCGACTTTAAAATAGAACATACTTCCATCGAGCCAATACACAGAGCCCGCATCCTTTTCAAGTAAGTGCAAAAAATAGGATTCGGCTTTATAATATTCTCCCAAGCCAATAAGATTATCTACAACAGCCAACATAGAGGCTTCAAAGCCGTATAACGGTTCCTCACCAGCTTTAAGCTGTTTGTCCAGCAAATTCACCCAGTGCTTATCAATACTGTCTAATTTATCCGTTTGCAGGTGGCGACTATAAAATTCGCGCATGCCCGTCATGGCCCAGCGATACTTTTTTATGTTTTGACTGCTTCGAATGTTGTACCATTTTATGTACGACGTTTCAGCTTTTGCAAAATCACCATGTTGTTCATATACCTGGCCGAAGTTGTAGTGGGTTACAGCTGTTAAATCTTCCATTCCACTAAACTCCGAGCCAAATGTGGCCAATGCACGATTCAATGTAAACAATGCAGAATCTAAGTTTGTGTTGCTTTGGTATAAGGCTATTTGGTTTAAATTTTCAATTCGAATTGAATCTGCAATACCATCATTTCTGTCTTGCAAAAGCTTTATCTCCTGTCGTAGCACCTTAATTCTTAATTCTGAAACCGTTTGTGAGAACAAAGGGCCAGAGCCAATGCACAACAATAAAATTGTGGTATATAAACGGCTCCTGTTAAAAACTTTGTTCATAGATATTACAGATTGGATTGATTAAAAAAACGACCCGTAGGTCAGTGCAAGTAAGTAAATAATTGTGCGAATGCCATGATGATATTATACATTCGTTACATGCATGTGTTAATTGTTGGATCAACTGGGGCCATTGGAAAACTGCTCTTACAGCTGCTCATCGACTGTGAGCAAGTCATACAAATTACGACCATAAATCGACGTATAACCAAGGTCAAACATGAGAAATTGACTGAAGTTGTCACAGACTTTAATAAACTATCCGAACTGGATATTGGCCACACCGATGTTGCTTTTTGTTGTTTAGGCAGTACGATAAAAAAAGCCGGAAGTAATTCGGCATTTGAACGCGTTGATCTAGATTTTGTAGTTGACTTTGCTAAGCTATCAAAGCGTTTGATTGCGGCTCAGTTTCATGTCGTATCTGCGGCAGGCGCGTCAAAGTCTTCGCTGTTTTTCTACAATCGTGTGAAAGGCCATATGGAGGAAGCAATTCGCCAAGTTGGAATCAAACAAACATATGTCTACCGTCCGTCGTTACTGGACTCTGAGAGAACCGAGAAACGAAAAGGAGAGCGTTTGGCAATCAACCTGTTTAGAGTTTTGAACGCTATTTTAGTCGGACCACTCCGTAAATACGCGAGCATCAAAACATCGAAAGTCGCACAAGGGATGTTAAACAATGCGCTAAACCCACAGGATGGGTTTCACATCATCGAGTCTGACCAGATTTAATTCTGGTTTAAGATAATTGGCATTCCACCTTTACCACTACCGATAATTACTGTTTTAGCATTTGGAGATGTGGCAAGTTCTAGTGTCGCTTGGATTCCTTTTTCCTGCAAAATCTTATCTGTTAAAGACGCATTCAAAATACGGTTAGCTGCAGCTTTACCTTCAGCTTCAATTTTTTGTTTCTGCGCTTCTTTTGTGGCTTTCTGAAGTCTGAACTCATATTCCAATGATTCTTGTTCTTGTTTTAGTTTTCGTTCGATGGCTTCCTTAATTGTTGTAGGTAGCGTTACATCTCGAACCAACACCTCGTTTAACTGAATAAACTGCTTATCCAATATCTTTTTCGTTTCAACATAAATTTCCTCCTGGATCACATCTCTTTTTGATGAATAGATTTGCTCTGGTGTATATCTTCCAACAACACTTCTAGTGGCCGATCTAGCTGCTGGCTTCACCACTCTGTCTAAGTAATTTTCACCTTTTGTTTTGTGTAACAACCCCAATTGCAGGGGTGAAGGTTTAAACCACAATGTGATGTCTAGTGCAATTTCAAGTCCGTTTGATGACAATACAGCCATCTTTTCAAAAGCTTCTTGCTGTCTTACCTCGTAAACAAACACTTTGTTCCAAGGCGCAACGATATGAAACCCTTCATCAAGCATCTCAACGGTATTCACACCACCATTGAAACGTTCGTACAAAACGCCATTTTCTCCAGATTGGATTGTGACAAAAGATTTAATTAATACGATTAAAAGAATTAATCCTATTGCACCGCCAATGACGGCAAGTTTGTTGAATTGTGGTGTATTATAAACTGTTTTCATTTTATGTGTTTTTGATAGAACAATGTTACACATAAAAAGTTGCTGGTTCATGTTTATGCGCATATTGATTTAGCAACTAACTTCGCCCCACTAAAATCTTTCATTGAAAGCAGAAATAATTACCATAGGCGATGAAATTCTAATCGGGCAAGTAGTGGACACAAATTCCGCTTGGATTGGGCAACAATTAAATCCACTGGGCTGGGACGTAGCAAGGATTACAACTATTTCCGATGATGCAAATGACATAACAAATGCCTTGTCAAATGGCATCGAAAAATCAGACTTAGTAATCATTACAGGCGGGCTTGGGCCAACCAAAGATGATATCACAAAAACAACGCTTTGTACCTTTTTTGATGCAGAATTGGTTTTCGACGAAACTGCCTTTAAAAACGTAGAACGCATTTTTAATTATTTAAAGCGCGACGTGACTCAAGTTAATCGCGATCAAGCCTTAATACCATCAAATGCCATGGCTTTACCGAATAATTTTGGTACCGCCCCTGGTTTATGGATTGAATCTCAGAATACCATAATTGTTTGCTTACCAGGTGTTCCTTATGAGATGAAAGACATCATGACAAATGAAGTGTTTCCTAGAATTAAAGACCTTTCTACAGATGTTGTTCAACATAGAACATTGGTTATTTCAGGAATTCCGGAATCTATCATAAGTGAGCAAATTGAACATATTGAAACCAAACTGCCCAAAGCAATAAAAATAGCATACTTACCAAATTATAATATCGTTAGATTGCGAATCAGCGGTCGAGGTTCAAGTGAGATAGAGGTAGGTGATTTGCTAAATGAAGTTGTAAGCAAAATTAAGGAAGTCCTTGGAGCACACGTTGTTTCGGAAACCGACAGACGAATTGAAGAAATCGTTGGTGAGCTTTTGAAAAAATCTGGCAAAACTGCCTCGTTTGCGGAAAGTTGTACTGGCGGGTATGTGGCTCATTTGATAACTACTGTGCCAGGGAGTTCAGGTTTCTTCCCGGGATCTGTCGTGACTTATTCCTATGAGAATAAAACGGAAGTCTTAGGTGTAGATGCAGACCTACTTTGGACAAAGGGTGCTGTAAGTCAGGAAGTCGTTGAAAAAATGTGCAGATCTGTCCGGGTTAAAAACGGGACGGATTATGGGTTAGCCATATCTGGTATCGCCGGTCCAAGTGGAGGCACTATCGACAAACCAGTTGGCACAGTTTGGATGGCAGTATGTGATGCTAAATCAGT
>JBLHOC010000189.1:0-5389 GCA_047620825.1 Bacteroidia bacterium
TAATGAAATAACTGAGCTGCAAAAATTAGGATGACATTGACAATTACCTTTCCGAAAAAGATTAATACTTCTTTCATGTTAGAACTTAAAATTAAGACTTTCACTCTATTAGTTGAAGGTCTGAATGAGTGAACATCGTACTTAGCTAATATATTAATTAGATTCAGCAGGTGCCTAAATACCTAACATCCCAACTACCTAACATCCCAACCACCTAACATCCCAACCACCTAACTTCCCAACCACCCAATGCCCCAAAACGCCATTTCAACAGATTCTTCGCTGCCCTCTGAATGACGTTCTATTGTAAAGTTGCAATTAGATTCGGCAAGTGCCTAAATCCCTAACAACCCAACTACCTAACAACCCAACTACCTAACATCCCAACTACCTAACATCCCAACGCCCTAATGCACCAACCCTACATCACCATTCTAAATACATCCCCCATACTCTTATCCTCCATGATATTGAAGTTTAGTTTAAAGGTAATCCGTTGTGTTAGGTCTGTGATTTTTTGTAAGGTCTGGGCTTCCATGATCATGTTGGAACTAAATAGTGGTATATAAATCTCCAGAAAGTCTTTGATCACCTTTACTTCTATTCCTCCATTATATAGAAATGGTTCACCTTTATCTACGTTAGGTAAATCTTTCATTCCGTTAAACGTAAACGCGTCGAAGTATACACCTAAGGGTAATTTTAAAGGCAAATCAGATTTTAGATTCACCGCTAATGTCCATTTACTGATGTTGGCAAATGTGCCTGGTTCTTTTAAAAATACGTCGTTTTCAATTACCTGGTGACTAAATAGTCCGTCTGAAGCACCACGCCCCATCAAGATTTCGTCGTAATTGTAATCCCATTTCCCAGCACCTGATTCCATGCGGTATTGGTATAAACCATTCGTTGCTTCATCTAAAAATGTACCACCAAACACCCTGATATCTAAACCTTTACCTTTAAGCTTATACGTGATCCGTTTTTTATACTCCACGTTCATCTTGATAAAGTTATCTCCCAAAGTTGTACTGGTCAGCATATTCGTTGCCGTATCAACACGATGTGTGGCATTTGAAGGCATGCCCATTTCAACTCGAACTTTCCACTGCGAAGGATTTATTGTTTTTGCATTTTTGAACAAATACTCAATTTGAAAGAATTGATCTCCTAATTGTTCTGCCACTGTTCTTCTTCCGTAGGCAGATCCAGTATCTTGTAGCAACGTATTGATAGATGCCTCTTGATCAAAATTCGGTGTGAACGACAATATCGTAGACTTAATTGTTAAACGGGATGAGATAGGATTGCGCTTGTCTGGATGTCTAAAATCCAATTTCAAGAATGGTACAATCCTGTTATAGCTATAATCTGCATCGCTAAATGCACTATACGCAAATCTGGAACCTTTAACACCAAATTCTATCCCATTTAAGGTTTTGTTACGTGCTATTGTATAATGCGTATTAAAATATCCGTTTATATCGCCTGTTGTTGGGCTAAATAATGGCGTTGCTGAAAAGTTAAACTTCTTCTTAGGTGTAACCGCATTGTTCAACCACAACCCAAACATGGCTTTGTTATGGATGTTCCAACCTACCAATGGCAATACATTGAGAGAAGTTCTATTTGGATTGTCTAGCACCGACATAAAGCGAATACTCAACGGTTCAACCGTTTTAAACATACCTGAAGTGCGAATGGTGTTGTCATGTCTGTTCACCTCTGGAAGCCATTCGTAAGGATCAATCTTAACCAAATCGAATGATTCCGTTATTAACCGAACAGATGTCTCGCCCATAAAACCATCCACCCATATCGTTTTTACAAGTTTTCCTTTATTGAAAAATCCAATTTGTATTGGTGATGCAACGTCCCCTTTATTAACAACCACTACATTTTGACCATCAATAGATTTTACACCATAATCGATGTGACCCTCAGTACCCAATAGTCCTTCAAAAAACCAACGCAAATCTTTGCTACTTGTAGTTTGAAAAATATCAAACATATCTCCCGGAAGTGGATGCTTAAATTTCCACTTATTAAAATACGCTTTGAAACATGAATCAGTCATCGCTTGCCCCATATACGATTTAAGGTAGCCAAAGGCATCCGCCCCTTTTCCATAAACCATCATGCCATAATTCATACTTGTAAAATCGACACTATGTGCACCAATGGCTTGATGTAGTTCTGAAGATTCTAATTGTCTATAGCCGATTTTCATGGCGGCCGAACTAATCCCAACACCTCGAATGGTTGGCTTTTCTAAATTTGCTTCTTTCAACTTCTCGGAACCGTGAATGGCTTCGTTTTCAAAATAAGAGTTGATAGATTCGTCCATCCAAGGATAAACGCGTTCGTTGTTACCAAGTATGCCATAAAACCAGTTGTGTCCCACTTCATGAACAATAACTTCCTCTCCCAAATTTGCAACAACGGTTATCATCGGATACTCCATACCTCCGCCTGCTTTTAGCGCACCTTTTACAACAGAGCAATGGCTGTAAGGATAATAACCACAATGGTCTGAGTAATAATTTAACGCTTTTTTTATGTCATTGGTAAAATTTAAATTGGTTTGCCCTGCGTACACATAGGCTTTTACAACCTGCCCATTGGACAACGTCACATCTTCTTGTTTCACGTTAAAACGTTTGTCGGCAAACCATGCAAAATCATGTATGTTATCTTGGTAATAGGTGATGGTTTTTAGCTCATCCGCAGAAGGTATATTCTTCTTCCCGCGAATTGGGTTGTTGGTTCTATCTAGTAAAAATGTATGCTCATCTTGTTCCTGAAGCTCACCAGTGGCAGCAACTATGTAATTATCAGGGAGCGTAATCCGGACTTCAAATCTGCCAAACTCTGAGTAGAATTCACCTTGATCTAGGTAAGGCATTTGGTTCCAACCATTTACATCATATACAGCTGGTTTAGGGTACCACTGCGTAACTTGATAACTTTGCCCTTCATGCCCAAAGCGGCTAAAACTTCCAGGAATCTTTACAAAGAACGGTGTGGTTATTTCCACCGTCTCACCAGGTTTTATTGGATTCTTTAGTTGGATTTCTGCAATGTCAATTTGATTGTTGTAATAGCTCCATGTCACCTTTTCTCCTCCAACCTTGAAATCAATTTTTTCAATATACCCTCTTAAAGAATCCTTTGAAAAATGAAATTTTGTAGAGCCATTGCCTATTTGCTGCTTTGCAAAATCCGTCAAGTCATCCTTGTACGCGTTCGGCCACAAATGAAAATACATCTTATCTAAAGCCACTGGGCTGTTATTTGTATACACATAGCGCGCATTCCCTTCAAGCGTATGATCCACGTCATTCAAGCTTACATCAATAAAATAGTTACAGCTTTGCTGCCAATCTGTCTGTCTGATTTCTGGTTGAGTGTAACCAACAAGGGCACTGGTAATCATTAACGTTATTAGAATCAAATATTTCATCTCCTATAATTTTGTGGGAAATTTAAAGATAAAACCAATGAATCGTGCCTCATGTTTTACACGTTTTGTCTAGCTTTGTACAAACACCACCAGTATGGACGGAGAGGAAATAACGGATGGGGAGTTAAAAGACCTTATTAAGCGGTTTGAGATCAATTTTTCTGAAGGTGAGTTCGACTACTACACGCCTGAGAATCTGAACCATATCATTGATTATTACATAGAAAAACCCAACTACAAAACGGCTTTAAAAGTGGCTCAGGTGGGTATAGATCAGCACCCCTTTGACGCTAGTTTTTATTCTAAAAAAGCGTTTATAAATACAATAACAGACAATACCGATTTAGCGCTTCAACTCATTGATGTCGCATTAGATTTAGATCCTAACAACCCAGATTACCTTGCACAAAAAGGTAGTATTCTGGAGTTAATGAATCGACCTTTAGAAGCCCTTGAGCAATTTGACTTGGCTTTGGAACATGGCGCTGAGAATAACGATGTGCTGGTTCTTAAGATGTTTGTCTATTTCAACATTGGCAACCCATCCTTAGCAATAAACATGATTGAACAAATCTTTAGTCGCAAGGTGACGGAAGATCGATTGATATTGGAATCTCATTTTTGTTTACAGTTAATGGATGCGTATGATGATGGTATCCGAATCTTTAAGGCATACCTCGATGAAGATCCATATCATGAAGTTGTGTGGCTTACATTGGGCCAGATGTATATGGCCGTTGATGGATACGAATTGGCTATTGACGCTTTTGAGTTTGCCATAGCTATTGACGATGAATATGCAGAAGCTTATTTTGAAAAAGGTCAATGCTTAATTGAGATGGATAATTATTTGGAGGCTTCAAAAAGTTTTGATGAATACATCAAACTCGAAGGTCCAGATCAATTCGCTTATGTAAACTTGGGAGATTGTTATAAAGCTATGAACCGCGTTTCTAAAAGCCGGATGTACTACAAACTTGCTTTAAAGATTGACCCAAAGTTTGGCCATGCTTGGCACGGATTGGGTCAAACATATGTATTAGAGGACAATCATAAAGAGGCACTCACCTTTCTTAAAAAGGCGAATACCATTCTACCTGACGATGAGTATATCATGTTGGAAATGGTGAAAACGCAAATCACTATTGGTCAGATTGATGAAGCTACAAAAACCCTTGAAGAAATGCGAACAACCATTCCTTATCGGGAATCGGTTTGGCTTTTACTAGCCAGTTTACATTCCCAGTACGGTCAATTATCTGACGCCATTGCAACGTTGTATGAAGGTTTAAAACTGATTACGCAAAGCGCTAAGATCATGTATAAACTTGCTGCTTTTTGCTTTAACGCCGAACGGAGTGAAGAAGGTTTTGATAGGTTGACAGACGCATTATTATTAGATTTCAATTTGCACACCCAGTTGTTTGCAGATGCACCAAATTTAAGTAAGAATCAAGCCGTCCTTGACGTCATTGATTTATATAGAAACGAAAACGATTAATAGAATGAATAGTACGTATAATTATCAGCTCCCCAATCTTCCCGACAGATCTGCAAAACCTAGAAATATGGGCTTGACCATGGTGATGGACAAAGGTTTAAGCTTAAGAGAAGTGGAAGACTTTTTATCCATGACCCAAGAATATGTTGACATTGTAAAATTGGGTTTTGGAACTTCAATTATCACCCCAAATCTAAAAGAGAAGATTGATTTATATCGCCAAGCGGGCATCCCAGTTTATTTCGGAGGTACGCTGTTTGAAGCGTTTGTTAAAAGAGGTAAAATCGATGATTATCGGAAATTTTTGGATAAATATGATATCACCCACTTAGAAGTAAGTGATGGTAGTATTGAAATTCCACAGGATGAGAAATGTGGTTACATCTCATCGCTTGCTAAAGACTACACCGTACTTTCTGAGGTAG
>JBLHOC010000190.1:0-5389 GCA_047620825.1 Bacteroidia bacterium
AACAATAGTTCAAATTCTAATGACGAATCTCCAAAATTGATAAATCGGCAATTTGGTTTTGGACTCCTAACTACTTCCTTATGTCGTTCTGCGCACTCTAGGAGCACATCTCTGACGAGTTGGACATCCGAGCCATACGCAACGCCAACTTGGACAGTAAAACGCGTAATACTACTGTCTGTGGTCCAATTAATAACAGAATTACTAATTATCTTACCATTTGGTATGACTACCGATATCCCATCTCTTTTTTTGACCTTAGAAGTTCTGATTCCAATTTCCTGAACTCTACAAACCATACCTTCGACTTCGATAATATCTCCAACACGGATGGTGCCCTCAAATAGTAGAAAGAAACCTGAGACTAAATCATTGAACAAATGCTGCAGGCCAAGAGCCAGTGCAATCAACACCGCAGAAGCTCCAAATACTAAAGAGCCGAGGTCTAGATTGAAAGTTTTTAGGATGGAGAATATCGCAATTGCTATAATGACGTACTTAGCAACTTGCTGGTATGCATATTTTTGTCCAATGGTAAGTTTGCTGGATTTTTGTCCTGCTTCCAATAAACGGCTAACCCAACGAACGATTAAATAAGCGCCAACAAGGATAGAAATAGCAATGAATACATCATAGACGTGAATTGTATTCTCTCCGAAAGTGATGATCGACTTCTTAAGTATGCTGCCGACTTTGTCAACTGTTTCGCTCCATTTACTCATTCCAACACAAAAATACAGATTAGAAATAGGTTTTGGTTGAATAGGTTATTGTTTTAAACTATTGTAGGTTTTAGGGTGTAGAATGGAGGGCTAAAATGGGCTTTTAGTATTTATTTAAATAAATGCGTAGAAATGTGTGATTGAGTTGGATAAAATCTTATTTTTGCAGTCCTTTTTTAGATAGGGATTTTGAGAAGAAAAAGCGATGAAGAGAACATTTCAACCTTCGAATAGAAAGAGAAAAAATAAGCACGGGTTTAGAGAGCGCATGAGCACTAAAAACGGGCGTAAAGTATTGGCAGCGCGACGAGCTAAGGGGAGAAAGAAACTATCTGTTTCTGACGAGCCTGGTCACAAGCGATAGAAATGACTGCCTTGTCGGCAAGTCTTTTACGCAATGAGCGCCTCAAAAACCGAGGGCACATAAAATATTTATTTTCGGATGCAAATGAGAAAGTGGGCAAGTACCCACTTCTTTTGTTATATGCGTTTGCTCCAAAAAAGGGTGACGGTGGAGTACAGGTGCTGTTCTCTGTGTCAAAAAAGAAATTCCAGAGAGCGGTCGATCGTAACAGATTGAAGCGTTTAATGAGGGAGGCCTATCGCCATCAACTTTTTACAAACCTTCAAACTCAAAGTGTAGATGAACAACTTTTATTGGCATTTGTTTATACTGGAAAATCGTTCGAAAACCAAGAAATAGTAAATCTGGCATTAGCCAATATCTATGATGTGCTTACTCAAAGGATTACAGAATCTCATTAGTTTATTATTTATCGTATTGATACGTGCGTATCAATTAGTGATTTCTCCTTTCTTGCCAAATTCTTGCCGATTTTCTCCAACATGTTCTCAATACGGTTTAGAAGCGATTTCTAAACATGGTCCATTTAAAGGATTATGGTTAACCATTAAAAGAATCTCAAGATGTCATCCGTGGGGCGGACATGGACACGATCCAGTGCCATAGAGTTTGACAATGCGCATTGTGAATGTTATTATTCGTAGATATAATAGATTGCGCGCATAGTTTTATTGTATTTTATTGCCATTACCTATACCGGTGTTCTTTTAGGTTGAGTATTTCCGGGGCATCTCTAAGGAAATTCAAATATTCACCAGTATTTGCCGTTAAATATTGTAATGAACTGATAATCAGAAATAAGTGTCTGTACGAGAATTGAGCGATTGCGTAAAAAGCGTAAGTCTGTCTTAAAATTGAATGTTTTCCTCAGGTATTGAAAAGAAACTCAGGATTGGTTCGTTAATATTGTGTTAGTTAGAAGAAATTGAAAGAAAAATGAGCAAAAAGAAGCTACTTGTTTTTGGCATCGGGTTATCAGTAATACTTGCTGGATTTACGCAAGTTGACGACTATTTCGAAGTGTCAAAGAATCTAGATATTTTTAGTACGGTTTATAAGGAAGTTAACCTAAGCTATGTTGATGAGGTAAAACCTGGTCATCTCATGCGGGAGGCAGTAGATGCTATGCTAAAATCCTTGGATCCATACACCAATTTTTATAGTGAGGCTCAAGCTGAAGACTATAGATTTCAAGTGACAGGATCGTATGGTGGCATTGGGGCTATCGTTAAAAAGCACGGAGATGATTTGGTTATAGATAGGCCTTATGAAGGTTATCCTGCTCAGACGGTTGGTCTTAGAACTGGTGATATACTCATTCAAGTGGATGGCAAATCTGTAGTAGGTAAAACCAGTGCTCAATTGTCGGATGTTTTAAAAGGAACAGCTGGTACAACTGTGGTTCTAACCATCACAAGGCCAGAAATGGGTGAGATGGAATTTAGCTTAAAGCGTGCTCAGGTTAAAGTTAAAAACGTGCCTTATTTTGGAATGGTGACAGCAAATGTGGGCTATATTAAGCTCACAGGGTTTACGCCTGATGCTGGTTTAGAGGTGCACACAGCGCTAAAAAGTCTAAAGGAAAAAGGTGCTCAAAGCGTGATTTTTGACCTTCGTGGTAATGGAGGCGGGTTGCTGCATGAGGCCGTAAACATTGTGAATGTATTTGTTAAAAAAGGACAATTAGTGGTAAATACCAAGGGTAAGGAAAGAGAAAAGGACCAAGTATATAAAACTCTCAATACCCCTCTGGATATTGACATTCCGCTTGCCGTTTTAATCAACGGAGGATCAGCATCAGCGTCTGAAATTGTTAGTGGTACAATACAAGATTTGGATAGAGGTGTTGTGATAGGAACCCAAAGTTATGGTAAGGGATTGGTGCAGTCTACACGAATGTTAAGCTACAATACGCAGATGAAAATCACCACTTCCAAATATTACATTCCATCTGGAAGGTGCATTCAACGGCTTGATTATTCACACAAGAAGAATGGTAGTGCCATATCTGTAGCTGATTCATTAAAACAAACATTTTACACCTTGTCTAAAAGACCTGTTACAGATGGTGAAGGTGTAAATCCAGATATTAAGGTGGGCTTACCGAAGTTAACCAAGATAGCTAAGAGTTTGGTTCGTAGGGATTTAATATTCGATTATGCGACAAAATATAGGAACAAGCATGACTCAATTGAGGAGCCCAAAATTTTCCATTTGACCGATGCCGATTATGCGGATTTTAAAGCATTTTTAGAAGGGAAGGATTATGGATATACGACTGATACTGAAAAAGCAATTATAGATCTTGAAAAGAAGGCCAAGGATGAACACTATATGGAAGCTCTAATGGCCTCGATTGCCGCGTTAAAGGAAGAGTTCAATAAGAATAAGAGCGCAGATTTGGATAGACATAAAAGTGAAGTGCTTGAGTTATTAGAAACTGAAATTGCCGCTAGATATTATTACGACAGAGCCTACGTTGAAACTACGTTTGACGATGACAACGATGTTCAAGAGGCACTTAAGTTGTTTAATGAACCTGTGCGTTATCAAGCCATCCTAGCAGGAAACTGATTAAGTATTATTGGAATTCTCAGAATTAATTTTAGCCCTTGTATTTGGAATAATCGGGGGAATGCTTTCTGGCTTACTAGGAGTAGGTGGAGGTATTATCTTTATACCAGTTTTTGAATGGATCTTTAAACAAAAGGGAGTTGAAGGAGAAGAATTGGTTAGACTTATGCTTGCTAACTCGTTTCTAGCAATCTTGTTTTCTGGCATAACAAGCAGCTATAAACATCGCAAGATGGGAACTTTCTACCCCAAAGAGATTATTACAATTGCGATTCCAGCCATGATTTTTGGCTCAAGTTTATCGTATGTAATTACTGCGTTAAGCTGGTTCAAAGACATCTATTTTCAGGTGGTTTTTATCCTTGTAATTTTGGTTACGTTATGGAGGTTGTTCGTGTCTGGCAAAAAGGAAGCACTACCAGAGCTTCCATATTCAATGACTAAATACGGTTTGATTGGTGTAGCAACGGGTTTGATTTCTGCATTTTCAGGCTTAGGTGGGGGCGTGGCGATGATTCCACTTTTAACCCTAATTCTACGTCATGATATGAAAAAAGCTGCGGGTATAAGCATTGGAGTAATACCAATCATGATACTGCCTATGCTGGTTGTTTATGCGACTCAAACACCAAGCTTTCAGTTTGAAGGGGCTGTCGGGTACCTACAGTTTTTAATCGTGTTACCTGTGGTAATTGGTATTTTTATTGGTTCTCCAATAGGCGTTGCGATTGCAAAAAGAATAAAAAGCAAACAGTTGAAACTTATATTTGCCATCCTTTTAATCATCATAGGAATTAAATACATCTATCAATTAACGAATGACCATTTCTAGATTTATGACATATGTAAATAAAGTTGGAAGTAAATATCTACTTGTAGTGCTTCTACTGATTCCAGTGTTGTCCTTTTCACAATCCCTAAAAGGGAAGCAGAAAAAGACGTTGGGTCAACTCAAAAAAGACATCGCTTACCTGGCTTCTGATGAACTCATGGGAAGAGCAACTGGGACGGATGGTGAGCGCCTAAGCGCAGAGTATATCGCTAGGGCGTTCCAGGCAAATAAACTGACCCCGAAAGGAGAACAAGGGTATTTTCAGAAGTTTACCATTACTACTTTACGGATTGCAAATAAAACATCGATTTTCAGTTTGAATGGTGAGCCATTAACCCTGTATCAAGACTATTATCCACTTTCATATTCTGCCAATAGTGCGAAAGCTAATTCTGGCGCATTGGACGTCAGTTTTGGTATAGTGTCGGATCAAAGAAATGATTATAAAGGCCTTAACGCCAAAGGTAAAATTGTGTTTATTAATGTAGGAAGCCCAGATGGCATCCACCCACATAGTAAATTTATTCCGTGGCATGGTACTGCTGTACGCGTTGATGAAGCCATCAAACAAGGTGCTTTGGCCGTGGTTTTTTATAAAACATCTGATAACGTTAAGAAGCCTTCTGGTGAATTAAGTTTAAAAATGAAACCAAGTAATATTCCTGTTCTATTCTTAGATCAGTCGCAAGGTGCTAAGAATTTTACATTTGCTTCTATAAAGATTGACATTCTAACGGATGAAGATACAGGGTACAACGTAATAGGATTTAATGACAATGGTGCTGAAAAGACCATCATCATTGGTGCGCATCACGACCATTTGGGTCAGGGACAACATGGTAACTCATTGGCCAAAAACGCAAATGAAATTCATAACGGGGCCGATGACAATGCAAG
>JBLHOC010000191.1:0-5378 GCA_047620825.1 Bacteroidia bacterium
ACTGTTTATGAAATTGCTGTGCCAATGACCGATAATTTGCTCACCATTGCAGATGCCACCCCAGTCATTTTAGAACGAGCAGATAATCAATACCTATACTACAAGGCTGTTAAGCCTAAATCGGATCTAAATATCCAATTTACATCACAAGCTCTATCGGATTTTTACCAAAACAATGAAAGCATGATCAATGAAATAGTTGGGCAACTTTGTTTTTTCAGTGTTTTGACAAACGAAATATACAAGTGGGATGGTTTTCTGAAACCAACTCAAGAAAGCGTAAAATTTCGTATTGATACCCAAAAATTTAGTTATCGCTATGAAGCGTTTGAAAAATACTATGAGGAGAAAACCTCACCGTTAGAAGTATTTATTTGTTCGGATGGATCGATGGATAGGGCTATTACAATTCGCAGATTAGAATATTGAGAAGATAATCCTTCTCAATATCATTTAAAGAACAACGGCATGATATCACCGGCAGCGCCGTAAATACTTGCGGGTAATTCTACCCCCATAGAACGACACAAAATCTTCCCTGAACGTTTTGTGGCTTCTTCGACACCTATAATATGCCTATTAAAACGCAACAGTTTATAATCATCACTAACATAGCTAGCGCCTTTGGATAAACAGTACACTTCCTTCTCATTTAGCGCTTTTGAATTCTCGTAGATTACTGAATGAGCGCTGTCATAACTGAAATAAGGGTTCTTTTTCTTGTACACCCAAATTTTATTAATTTTCGCGTCTTTAACATGTTGTGATTTTGCATAACGGCATACTTCTTTGCTCCCGCAATCACGATATACATATCCGCTATTGATAAAACTATGGGGTCTAGCATCAGATACCACTATCAGGGTATTGTCTGCATGATCATAATTTTGGTATCGAAGAGCTGAGGCTGGTAAAGCTATTGCTAACGCAAATAACCCAGCAAACAGCGCCTTATATTTTGTTTCGATTAACATTTTGATTTCCAACTTTCAGCTTCAACATAGCGTCATTCTTTAAACGCTACACCGATAAGTCAATACAATTCAGTTAATTTCCTACATATAATATTAAAACTCTATTCGGCTTTGATAAAACCAAGCGTACTTTCTTTGTATTCTTCGTTACCAGTGATCCATGTTTTCAATCTAACATCTCGAAATATACCTACCACATAATTATATTTTCCGTCATTTACGACCTCAATATCGTCAAATATTTTTGAGCGAATGGGTTTGTTAAATAGAGTGATTTGGTAGTGCCAAGATCCTTCTTTTCTTTCTAATCTCACCCCTACATTCCAATGAATAATTAGCGCATACAAGCTCCAGAAGAAACTCCACTCTGGTATATAGCCATATCGACCAAAGTTAAGTATGGCCACGCCCAGTGCAAACATCGAGCAAAGGCTAAGGAAGAGTGTAATTCCTAGGGCCAATGGATTTTCAAATGCGGGTTGGTATTTCAAATGCATGTTTGTTCTCTTTATATTAGTCATTGTTATCGATGCAAAAGCATCAGAGCAGGGGAGACTATGGCATGAAAAAACAGGTAATCTAAAATCAGAGGGTGGGAATATCGAGTGTCTATTAAAAAAACCATTCAACCTTATTTTTAAGATTGAATGGCAAAGGGAGGCTACTGTTGTCGATTGGGTGTTGGCTGATTAATTAACCGAGTCCCGTATGGCTGAATATCACCTAATTGTTTTTTAAGGGCTTCTGAAAGGTAATTCGGATCTTTCTCGAGCATTTCTTCATTCACGTACAATTGGCCAGCTTCGTTATTGTACATATTAAGCTCATAAACCGATTTGGTTTTTGCATATTGTTCTTTGGTAATGATATTACGGAGTTTAGCACTTCTAATCACTTTCGCTTCTAATTCAACTAGGCTTTTCATCCCTTTAGCCACCAGCTCAGGTGTATTATCATTCATCACTAGGTAAGTGGTGGGCGTATGGGTGACGCCAAAACGACTTGCTACTGAATTATCCCGATCAACTACAATCTCAAAATCTTCCATACCTGGCAGAATTCCGCCATCTAGACTGATGGCTAAAATATCCATGCCGTAGTTTTGTTTAAAACGCTTCATGACTGGGACCATTTTCACGCAATAACTACATGTACTCGAATAAAAAAACCACAACCCCTTCGTCTTTGCATTGATGTCATCAATAACATTTTTGACGATATCATTTTTTTCTGACTTGAATTCTCTAAGTGAAAAAGCATCCGTTGGACGTCTCCTGGTTTCATCCAGTAACGGTTGGTCCATCATATAGTCGGTCATTTTACTACTGAATCGAGATCCCATATCAAGCATCAGTCTTTGGGCAAACGCAAAATTTGCTAAATTAGCCTCAGTAGGATTGCTCATCGCTTTTAACGTCAACTTCTCTAAATTTGCACGAAGCCATTTTGCGTCAAGGGGAATAGTTTTTGGTGCTGGTTGGCTGGTTTGTGGAGGAGGAGGTTCCTGCTGCTTTTCTTCCATTTCTTTTTCTGGATCTTCAAACCAAAACCAACCCCTTTCTTTATCCTTATAAAAAGCATTGCTAGTGGCGACGTTTTCCTGTGCCAATGAATGCGTTGAAATCGATAAAACGAGGGCAAAGAAAGTAAAACGTTTCATTATTGAAGCAGTCCAGTTTCATCTGAACTCACCGTGCAATTTGTACATTTTGCAGTATGGGCATCATCACGATGTGTGACATACGGCTTTTTGCAACATTTGCACGAATCATGAACTAAGACTTCACCACTTCTAATAGATTGGATCAGGTAATGCATTCTGTTTGGCGAAATGCTGTCGTCATTTGGAAACTTCATTGCATAACATTCACACAACGATACAAATTCACTTGCTATAAGCGCATGGTCTATATGCGTTGTTCCGAAGAGACTTTTTATTAAACGAACTGCTCTTGTAGCTGAAAGGCAAGACTCACCTCTTAGCCAATGTGTTCCATAACGATGTTTTTGTTCTACAGGTGGCATTTGCGCACATAGGCTATCGTAAAGATTACCGATCCCATTGCAGTACTGAGAAATAACTTTCTTTTGAGTACCTTGTGCAATTAAAAATTCAGCTGCTAATATCCTTGATTGAATTGAGTTGTCATAATACATCATTGTTATTTTCCTTATAATCCAAGTTTGTCTAAATAAATACTGGCAACTGATATCCTGTCGATATTAAACAGCTGCTCTGCATCTTTTTTATCTTTAATTTTTAAACTCAATACGCCACGTGTTTTGTTTGCATAAACCCAATCTTCCACCACATCCAGCTCTGTGTTTCTTAGTGAAAACGCATCTTCTCTGCTAATACCGCAAAGCGTGCAGGCTAAATCAATGTTGTGGGATGCAATTTCTCTGATCGTCGCAATGATTTTGCGTTCAGTTGTTTTGATGGCTGAGTGGATTTGTGAGGATTGGCTTTTTAATTCAGAAGGTTTGACTTCGGGCTCAATATTCAATATTGCATTGATCATAAAAAGGGAACTACGATTACATTTGAAAAATGTCATCAATCTTTCTTTCATTAAGTTCGTATCAAAGCTGACCAGCCAATTTATCATTTCAAACCCGGTGTCTAACATGACCGTTGCCGACGCTAATTCTGCTTTACCAAGATTCTGATATTGAACAAGCAACTCAATTTCTAATCTGCGAAGTGCATATAATTTGCTTTCTACGTTCACTAAATCACCTTGGTTTATATGTTTCAAAAAAGAACAAAATTCTTGTTAACATTAAATATTCGAACTGTATGACAAGAATATTCTAACTTTACATCAATACTGTCAACATAAAAATATTGGTTGGCGATGTTACATCTGACACTAATACGTTAATATTTGTTTTATAACAACAGTTTAATCTAAAATTAAAATAAATTAAAACCAATAATAATAATTGGCTTTATAGAACAGATATAAAATATATCGAGGGAAAGTTTTAAACCGGTTTTGGCTATAATTGATCCTATGAAATTGCCATTAAATCAGCCACATCAAATATCACTTTATCAGCTTGTTCATGTTCAATGACATCCAATGGATTTGTTTCACTATTTTGGACTGGTTCTAATACGTCCGACTTAACATCTTCCCTTTCCTCACTTTTGAACGGATTTGAACCTTTATTTTCACCTTGATAAATAGAGCCACCCAAATTCGGTAGCATTCTCGCCCCTAGCTCACCCAATAAATATAGGTGATGCGTTCTTTGCCGTCCGGACATATTTTTAAGCTCACTCTCTAATAAGCTACCCGGTGGAATAGTGACTTTAAAACTGATAGCACTCATCCCTATGCCACCTGACGGTTTTTCATCATTGCGGCGTAAAACTGCTCACCACCAAAGTACATCCCTTTGCAAACTGCTATTAGGGGATCAGCCACTATCACAATTTTATGACCTGGATAATTATCTTTTACAGCTTCCAGATATTGCTCGTGGCTTCCACCCATTATGACGATCAAATCTATATCAGCCCCTGCGCCAACATTATTTCTAATCTCATTTAAACAAGATGCCGCAACCTGTCGTATTGGTATGGCACAATCATATTCCACATTTACCACATCCCCGTCGCAGTCTTTACCTTGACACTTTGGAAAGGGGTAATGGCGTCCACTTATTTTCAGCTTGCCTTTGTGCTTATAGAAAGCCTCGTCGATCAAGCTTAATGACAAATCATCTAGATGTTTGAACCCTTCTGACTCTTTCAGTGTTTTCGCTACTTCTTCAAGAACAGCTGACATCCCCATGTTTTGAGCGCCAGAACGTTTATAGTTAATTTTTAATCCTTTATTCACTAGATGGTCTGCTGTGCTAAAACCGAAGTCGATGCACAGTACATTGCTTTGCGCGAGTTGACTGAATTTAGCCTGGCCTAATTGGTTTGCGTAACACAAAAATCCAGCCAGCGGTTGGCACAACACCCAGACATGCTTGACCACTACTTCTTTACCGCCAACTTTGTGGGTTTTTTCCATCATCGCTTTTAATTCTTCGGCATAGTTCATCGTATTCACAGGCAACGCTAGTACGAGCAAATCGATGACGGGCTCATCTATATATAATAATGCGCCTTTGAAAAGTGCTTGATATTGTGGTGTGCCTATATAGCGGTTGTTAAGTGTTCTTGAGCTTTTTCTGTCATTTAACATATGGGCATCGGGCCCTACTTCAAAAAACTCACCTTCGACTTCCACTTTTACCGTATTGCGAGTAGCTAACCCTCCAGACAGGTCGCCTGAACTTCCCACTGGGGCGACCACTGACGAAAAGGTTTCAATAGATGGCACGCCATCAACGACATTTTTGGTAAACGACAATGTGCCGAACCCGATTTCCACAGCGCGAATT
>JBLHOC010000192.1:0-5374 GCA_047620825.1 Bacteroidia bacterium
GTTGCAAATACGTGGTCAATGAATTCTACGGTCGACTTAAACATTAAAACTGCGGTAAAAGATTCAACCCAATATTTCAGTGCTGTAAAGAATAGGCTTGTGTATCAGTTATTTGGTATCGAAGAATCGTACAAGCAAAAAACGAGTCATGATAGCACCGTAATTCGTGCACTCAATGAATTGAGTCAACCTACAGTTTTACTCAATCCCTAAGGCTTTTTTCATCGAGTCTTCCCTTTCTTGATCTGTTTTCAATTGGTTATCGATGTCTTCCAACTTTATTTCTTTGGTTTGGACCGTGGTATCAGCTTGTTCTTCGGGTGCATCGTAATGACTCCCTTTACTGCAAGCACTTAGTGCTGTTCCTAAAAAAAAGATATAGATAAGCGCTCGGTTTTTCATAATTCGACGTTGCATAAAAAAAAGGTGTAGAAATCTACACCTTTTTGATTGTTAATTTTTTAAGGATTAGTGAGCAGTTTCTTCAACTGCTTCTTTCATGTCTCCAGCTGCTTCTTCTGCGCCTTCAACTGCTCCTTCTACCGCTTCTTCTACTCCTTCTACTGCTTCTTCTACTGCTTCAACACCTTCAGTTGCTGTTTCTTCCAAAGCTTCAGCTGCATTTTGTGCTTCTTCTGCTGCTGCTTCAGTCTCAGCTGAATGATCTTCTGGAGTAGTTGCTTTGTTGCAAGCAACAAACGTAAATAGGGTAACGATTGCTAATAAAGATAATACTTTTTTCATTTTTCGAATTTTTAGGTACTTTTAAAATTGTGAACAAATATAAATAATACGAGGAATTATAATAGTTGCTTGTTTATTTTTTTCTAAAAAAGATAGTTATCGGAACACCAGTAAAATCAAAGTGTTCCCGTAATTGGTTCTCCAAAAATCTTTTGTATGAGTCTCCAACATATTGAGGCAGATTACAAAAGAATGCAAAACTTATTTTTTTCGTTTTGATTTGAGTCACATATTTGATCTTGATATACTTGCCTTTTTTAGCTGGTGGAGGTGTCTCTTCAATAATCTTAAGCATGACATCATTCAGTTTCGACGTTGCAATGTGCTTCTTAGAATTGTGGTATACCTCAATGGCCGTCTCCACTGCTTTAAATACCCGTTGCTTTGTTATTGCGGATACAAATATGATTGGCAAATCTGTGAACGGTGAGGTCTTCTCCCGAATTGCTTCTTCGTAGAATTTCGTTGCTTTGTGATCCTTTTCAACCAAATCCCATTTGTTCACTAGTATTACAATACCCTTACCATTTTTTTCAGCAAGACCTAGCAGATTCACGTCTTGAGCTTCTAACCCAGTTGTTGCATCAATAACCAATAAGATCACGTCACTGGATTCGATAGCCTTTATGCTTCGCATAACGCTATAGAATTCCACATTCTCCATGGTCTTCCCTTTTTTCCTAACCCCAGCCGTATCCACCAAAGTAAAGTCCATGCCATAGGCTGAATACCTGGTATCAATTGTATCTCGCGTCGTCCCTGCAATGTCAGTCACTATGTTTCGCTCTACACCAAGCAATACATTACACAAAGAACTTTTACCAACATTAGGTCGGCCAATTAATGATATTCTTGGCAATTCGTCATGTTCCTGCTCTACTTCTGCAGGCAATAATTCAATTATGGCGTCCATCAACTCACCTGTTCCACTACCAGATATAGAAGAAATAGGACACACATGCTCAAAACCTAGCCCATGAAACTGGTGTGACATGGCCAAACGTTCGCTGTTGTCAACCTTATTCACTGTGACAATCACCGGCTTGTTGGTCTTTCTTAAAAACCGCGCAAAGCTTTCATCTAAATCAGTGATATCCGTAGTTACATCAACCATAAACACGAGTACATCGGCTTCCGATATAGCAATTTCTACTTGCTCACGAATGGATACTTCGAATACATCTTTTGAATTCGTAACATACCCACCTGTATCGATAATGGTAAACTCTCGGTTACCCCAATCCGTAATTCCATAATGACGATCGCGAGTTACCCCAGATGAATCATCTACAATAGCTTTCCGCTCCCCATGAAGTCGATTAAAAATAGTTGATTTACCAACATTTGGTCTCCCAACAATAGCAACAATTCCAGACATACTTGTATTTGTTCTAGTAAAGATTTTTCATTTCCAAAAAACCTTTTGTATTAAATTTAACTGTTTTTGTATCCGAATCTGCGGAGTTGTGTGTCGTTGTCTCTCCACTTCTCTCGCACTTTTACAAACAATTCCAAAAAGACCTTTTGATCAAGGAACTTTTCCATATCGCGTCGGGCTTCTGTCCCAATCCTTTTTAGACCAAGACCTCTTTTCCCTATAAGGATTACTTTCTGCGAATCCCTTTCACAATAAATAATGGCCGAAATCTTGATTAAGGTCTTCTTCTGCTTAAACTCGTCAATCACCACTTCAATACTGTAAGGTATTTCTTGCTGATAATGCGTTAGCAGTTTTTCTCTAACCATTTCTGAGCAAAAAAATCGCTCATTTCTATCCGTTAATTGATCATCTGGATAATAGGCTGGATGCTCCGGACAAAGGTCATATAGCTTACCAACCAATCCTTCCACATTGAATTTTCTTAAGGCTGAAATAATTATGGTTTCATTCACTTTTATTTTTGCCTCAAATTCATCCATCACTACCTTGACCATGTCTTGATCAGACTCGTCAATTTTATTCAGGGCTAAAATCTTTGGACAAGAAGCAGCGTTGATTTGCTTTATAACATCGTCATGCAGCTTTGGGCTGGTCATGTCAATTAACACCACTAATATGTCTGCATCCTGAATGCTTTCTTTTACGGCCACCATCATGGCTTCCTGCAGTTTATACGCAGGATTAATGATTCCAGGCGTGTCCGAAAACACCATTTGGCAGTCATCTAAGTTATGAATGCCAATAATTCTATGTCTGGTGGTTTGTGCTTTAGAATTTGTTATTGCTAATTTTTGGCCTAAAATGGCGTTCAACAAAGTAGACTTACCCGCGTTGGGTTTGCCTATAATGCTAATGAAACCGGCTTTTTTTATCTCAGACATAAAGTGCAAAGGTCGTATAATTTTTGGTCTAGATTTAACAATCCTAAAACAAAAATAAAAAAGGGCTGGATTTATTCAAAACTGAGCTTATCTTTGCACCCCTAAATAAACGCGGTGGATGGTTCGCCAGCAAGCGGTTATTGGGCTCATATCAGCCGACTGGCTGACATAAGTTCGAGAAAGAAATTATAGTCGAAAGACTAAGAATCGCAGATGGTTCGCCAATTGTGATTGGGCTCATATCCGTCGGCTGACGGACTTAGGTTCGAGAAAGGATAAATCGCGGGATGGAGCAGTGGTAGCTCGTCGGGCTCATAACCCGAAGGTCACAAGTTCGAGTCTTGTTCCCGCAACTAGTAAAGACAAGGCCTCACAGAAATGTGGGGCCTTTTTATTTGAAACAGGTACAACATAGGTGCAACAAATTGATGTTAACTATTACAGTTAAAATTTCTTCCTTTCTCTTAATTCCTTGATCTGTTCTTCCCATGATTTCAATTCTTCTGGGTCAAACTGATTCCATGTTTTGTCCAATGCTGTTTTATAGACGGATTCAAGCGCTGTCACTAACGGATTAAATATTCCTGGGTCTTTCACTGGTATAATTGCATCACTTCGGTATCGACCTTCGGATTTAGTCACACACGTTACGGTACCTAAGTCTATATTTTTGATGCTTATCTTCTCATGCGACAATACTTCCGAAAATGTGATTTTAATTTTCCCAGTAACAGAGAGCGTACTTTCATAGGAATATGAATAGGTCCAGTAGGCTTGACCCGATACCGGACTATAGTTGTATTTTTTGTGCTTTACCCATGGATTGGGTGACAGGGACTGTACACTTGGGTGAATTTCCACCTCTACGACTAAATCAGTTTGGGTTTTATCTGAGTATGTTATCTCGTCGTATCCATCAAAAGGACCTCGGAATGTAAAACCCCTTGAAGTGATAATTTCCTCCAAGTCCCCTTCTAAACTTTTTCTGAAGTCCGTAAAGGGTCGATGATTGTAATAACTAAAAGTTTTCTTTTCAAAGTTTGGGGTTATAAGAATAATCCCTATTCCAGCTGATCCTGCCTCAGATGATGTTGTCGGTGCATAGTTGAAATTTACAGTTTGAAGAGGTGTTATCACGCTTCTCTGAGTTGCGCAAGACGGAAATATGAAAAATAATAAGATCAAAGTGATGGCTTTTGCTTTCATAACAATGTGGTGTTAATAATTGATAAGACAAGTATAAATAATTAAAACCACAAAGTCCTTATTTAGGTGTTCTTATTTAGCGGTAACGATTTAAGGGGTTTGAAGGCTTCTTTGTTCCATAGGACTATGGTTAATAAAGCAGAGAATCCAGATATACAGAAACTTGCTAAGAGGATTAGAAACCTCCGGATAAAACAAGGTTATACCAACTACGAGTATTTTGCATACGAGAAAGGATTTTCCCGATCTCAATATGGACGATACGAAAGAGGAGAGGATATTAGGTACAGTAGCCTAATTAGGCTCATAAAGGCTTTTGATATGACTCCTGATGAGTTTTTCGGGGAAGGATTTTAAATATCGATTAAACAACTATGGAGAAAAAAGCTAACTCAAAAAAGTGGGTCCTTTGGTTCACAGGATCAGTTGTAATAATTACGATTCTCTGGCTTCTCTCCCACAGAATTATGCAAAACTGGTTCTGCCTAGACCATATTGGTGTAATTGGTGACTCGTTTGGAGCAGTCAATGCATTGTTCTCTGGATTTGCATTTGCAGGTGTGATTATCACTATTGTGATGCAAGCACGAGAACTTGAACTCCAAAGAAATGAAATAAAAGAAACAAAGGAAGTTTTCACTCAGCAAACTTTTGATAATATGTTCTTCCAACTTTTAGGGACCCAACAGAGCATTGTAGACTCACTTGACCTACGTAAGAATGAGTGGCTATTTCGGTTCAATTAGTGCCACCCATTTCGGTTTAACAGTGCCAGTGATTTCGGTTCAAACAGTGCCACTTATTTGAGTACTGAATGATTCATTTCGGTTCAAACCGTGCCACTCTAAAAGATCAAGTTTAACAAATGCCTAACTCGCAGGAAAAAGACACTGTGATATGGCGAATGGACTTGATTCTATGGATTTAAAACAAATTATCTGCCTTCATTTGGAGGGCCTGAGCAATCGTCAGGTAGGCGAACAATTGAGTGTAAGTCTTCAAACTAATGTTCACCAGAGATAGTGAAAATTAAGTCATAAATTTAATCTTTGCAACAGGTGTTGCTTTCTTCTTTTTTTCATTGTTCTTAGTTTAATTAAAT
>JBLHOC010000193.1:0-5147 GCA_047620825.1 Bacteroidia bacterium
ATCAAAACGAAGGGCATATTATTTTTTAAGTTTTTTCTTGTTTCGTTCTTTTTTCAAAAAAAGAATGAAAATCGGGTTAAAGGAGCCTGTCCGTCAGCTGATGGAGTGATAACCCCTTAGTAACAATCGACAGGAAAGCCCTAAACGATAATGACCTCTGGTTTAAGGGCCTGTCAGCAGACTGGCAATATCCCTTTTGTAAAAAAAAATATAGCAACAGAGAGTATTCGCATTTTCTTACGTCGAACTCTCTGAATGACCTACTCCAGTTCACCTCTCTGCCGACCCGCATTTCTGTCAGGCCTGCCCTAGTCTAACATCAAATCGTAGTTTACACCTGGGACTATGCGAAGCGCGGGAGGCCAAAAATAATCGGCGATGTGCGACGGCGGGTTTTGATGGCCTCAGTGGCGGAGGGATGAGCGTACCAAAACGAAGGGCATATTATTTTTTAAGTTTTTTCTTGTTTCGTTCTTTTTTCAAAAAAAGAATGAAAATCGGGTTAAAGGAGCCTGTCCGTCAGCTGATGGAGTGATAACCCCTTAGTAACAACAATATATCAAACCCAATTTGATAAAAGATTCTTCGCTCTCACTCTGAATGGCGACATAGCACAGTTAGTATACCTGATGGACATTAACCACAATCAACCTTTAACATATGAAAGAAAAATTCATTGAATAACAATGCATTTGAATAAATGCAACATCAAAAACCATTTTGTTGTAACCTTGTAGTCCAAAAAGAACTTTATGGCAGATTATCAAACGGATTCGAACGAAAAGCAAAAAAGCGCTAAGCTATCCATCCCCTTATTGCTATTGTTCCTGATTTCTTTAGCACTTAATGCTTATCTCTTTTACAATTGGTATAATCAGAATTATAAAGACGGTAGAAGTCTTGCTGATATTAATACAGAACTTCAAGAAGTATTGTCACAGACTGAGTTTTCTCGTGATTCCTTACAAACCGAATATGACTTACTAAGTCAACAATATCAAGCCTTATACGAAGAATCTGAAACACTTCAATTGGAACGTACTGATGCCTTGGAACAATTGGGTCAAAAGAAAGTACGCATTCGTCAACTATTGTCTCAAAGTGGTGGCAACCCGCGTGCATTGGTTGAAGCAAAAGGTGAAATAGAATCTTTAAAGCAAGAATTAACGGATTATCGAGTTAAACTAGATTTAGCTGTTGAGGATAAGGTTAAATACGAAACTGAAGCAAAAGTAGAAAAAGCTAAAGCGGAAGACATGGCTCATGAGAAGGAAGCCATTTCAAGACAGAATCAAGACTTAGAAGATAAAATTAGTGACGCTACTTTTAGTATCACTGATTTAAAAGTAAGTCCAACACGTATCAAGCGAAAAAAGAAAGAACCAACTACGAAGGCAAACAGGGTATCAGAAGTGGAAATTTCCTTTACTATACTAGAATCGCCCCTTGTTAAAGAAGGTGAAAAGGTGTTAAAATTAAGATTAATTGGCACCAATGGCGAGGTCATGGGTTCAAATAACGGCATGCTTCGAAATTCCGATGAATTGTTCTCCATGACAAAGGATTTTGTCTATGACGGTTCTGCTGAGAGATTCAAATTTAAGTTTGAGCAAAAAGAAGTTTATAAGTCAGGTAGTCATTTTGCTGAGATATGGGAAGGTGATCACATGATCATCCGAACAGCTTTTAATCTAAATTAATTTTTTAGCCTCCTGCCATACGGCTTCCATTTCTTCCAGGCTCATATCGTTTAACGACTTGTTATTGGATTTAGCATGGTTTTCTATGGCCTCAAACCGGATTTTGAATTTCCGGTTGGTATGTTCTAACGCATCGTCGGGATTAATATCCAGCCAACGTGAGTAATTAACTAGCGAGAATAATAAGTCACCAAACTCAGCTTCTTTCTCTTTACCGGTTGCCTCTTTAAACTCCTGCAACTCCTCCTCCACCTTATCCCAAACCATGTCTTTTGCTGGCCAGTCAAATCCGACTTGTGCGGCTTTGTCTTGCATACGCATGGCTTTAACCAAACTTGGCATTGATTTAGGTACGCCACTCAATACAGACTTTTTCCCTTTACTTTCGGATTGCTTAATTTGTTCCCAATTGCGTTTTACTGTTTCAGCGTCTTCAGCATTTACATCGCCATAAATGTGTGGATGTCGCCGAATTAGTTTTTCGCAAATACCATTCAATACACTTGATATATCGAAATCATTTGTCTCACTACCAATTTTAGAATAAAAAACGAGATGTAACGCCAAATCACCTAATTCCTTTTCAATCTCTTTTTTGTCGTTCTCTAAAATAGCATCCGACAATTCATACGTCTCTTCAATTGTTAAATGACGAATGCTCTCAATAGTCTGTTCTCGATCCCAAGGACATTTATCACGTAATTCATCCATGATATCCAACAAACGTTTAAATGAGGCAAGGCGTGGGTCAGTTACGTCCATTAAAGCACGTTATTCGCTTTCATCAATTCCATAAAACCATCTTTAAAGTTTTTACCTATAGGTAATCGCATGCCATTCACTCCTACCTCGCTGGTGTTGTAAGACTCAATGTGTTTTAATCCTACGATAAACGAACGATGGATACGGCAGAACTTGTCTGCTGGAAGTTTCTGTTCCATTTTCTTCATCGTTTGAAGGGTTACAATACGCTTTTCAGGAATGTATATTTTTACATAATCAGCGAACGCTTCTACATACTTGATTTCATCGTAGCTGATTTTAATTAACTTTTGATTCGCTTTCACAAATATGTAATGGTCTTCTAACTCTGTGTTATCAACCTCGTTGCCATTTTTTAAACTAAAATATTCCTTGGACTTCTGGATGGCTTTATCAAATCTTTCGTTCGAAATGGGTTTTAATAAATAATCGATGGCGTCTAATTCAAATCCTTCAACAGCATATTCAGCATAAGCTGTAGTAAATATGACTAAAGGTGGATTCTCTAACGATCTCATAAATTCAATGCCTGTAACTTCTGGCATCTGTATGTCCAAAAACAACAAATCCACCTGCGTCTTTTTCAAAACTTCAGCAGCCTGGATTGCGTTTGAGCAAGTACCCACTAATTCCAATTCCGGATACTTTGTTAAATGACTTTTTATTACATCGATAGCCAAAGGCTCATCATCTACAATTAAACATTTCATGTTCTGTTCTATTAATTAAAATCTTAAGTTCAGGTTTACCCGATACGTTTCTCCATCATCTTCAATCTTGAGACTGTGTTTATCAGGGTATAACAATGCTAACCTTTTTTTAATGTTTTCAATACCTATACCCCCTGCCTTTACGTTTAAACGCTTCTCTTTTTCTTTGGGTTTCGAATTTTGAATTTTAAAAATCAAAGTTTCAGCCTCTATTTCCATATCAATTACAACAAAACCACCATCAGCCTTCTGATTGATACCATGCTTAAAACTATTTTCCAAAAAAGTTAAAAATAACATGGGGGCAATTTGCTTAGTAGCAGGATCGCCTTTTACATTAAACTCGAAATTTAAACGATCACCGTTTCGAATCTTCTCTAAAGCTAAGTAACTTTTTAAGTAATTTATTTCTTTATCCAAGGCCACCAACTTCTCGCTACCTTCATATAAAACATACCGTAATATCTCCGATAGTTTTAAAACCAGCTCAGGAGCTCTGTCCGATTTCTTAAGCGTTAAGGCATATAAACTGTTCAGACTATTGAACAGAAAGTGAGGATTGATTTGCATTTTGAGGTACTTCAACTCCGTTTCCATGTTGATCCTTTCCAGATTTTCCGTAACTCTTTCTCTTTCGTACCACTGGCGAACCATTTTTAGTGACATGGTTATACCCAACGTAAATGTGATACTCGCAAAACCACCTGCAAAAAACTGCCAACGCCAAATGTTGAGTGGCACATGGTTCGTCATGATACTAGCGGAATTGAGCGCCATCGCCCAAATAAGAACCGCCAAAAAGACAGACAACACCAAACTGATGACATAGGAAACGTATAGCTTCTGCTTAAACAGTTTGTTAAACAGAAAGTACATATTGAAGTAAACGACTAAACCTTGGACTGAAACGGTTACAAAGGCATTGACAAAGGCTGAACCACGGCTAACCTCCTCATTATAAAAGAAATACCAAAATGCGAAATATGCGAGCCAGAAAGCAAAATGATGAAACTTGTACCGAGTGAGTTTACTATAACCTTCCGAATTTGCTAGCGACATGAATTAACCTAACTTACTGTTGGGGCGCGATCCGAATGGATTCGAGCAGGGAGTATCCCCAACCCAACACTTGCCAGCCGGCTTTTGTCACTTGTTCTTGATCAGCTTGTTGAACACTGCTAACCGTTTGATCTTTAAGGTAGTGAGACGCTAATCCAAAGGCAAACAAGTTTGCAGCCAATAGTAATCCTATGATTAGGATGGAACTTTTTCGTTTAGCGGTAATGATTAAGCGTTTCATAGGCAAATAAAATGTTTGACACTTCAGTTAATACAACATCTGTGCCTTTTTATTTGTTCTACGAATTTAAATTAAAAAAGTTACAGAGAAAGTTTATTGGATGAATGCAGGATTTTGTAGGATGGATTTAGGATGTTGGGTTGTTAAGGCCGACGTTTTGGGGTATTGGGTGGCTGGGCGCATTAATATGATGTCTTCTTCACAACTTCTTCTTTGAGCGGATCATTTTGCCGCCAGTATTCCACAGCAATATTATTATACCGATTAAGGCAAGCCCTATCAAGAATTGTGTGATGGCATAACCCGTTTCATACGCATCCAAAGAACCACCAAGTGCTTGCCCGAATCGTTTGATAATTTGAAAATATATTTGAAGTCTCAAGACTATAGAAAGAGTAAACAGAATCGATAGTATGCGTAAGAAATATCCAAAGACTCTTTTCATGTGTTGTTTATTGACTTGATTAGGTTGATACCCGAATGTAAGGATTCTTAATAATATCGAAAAATATTTTACTTGTTATATAGGTGTACCCACGATTCTATAGCTTCAAATACGTCCTCCAATACCGTTCGGGTTAGGACAACCTCTATTTGACCTAAATGACATATGATGTAGTCCATATTTTCTTTTGAATACATTGAGTGATTGATTTGTTCAAAGTTGTTATGGAG
>JBLHOC010000194.1:0-5088 GCA_047620825.1 Bacteroidia bacterium
TTGGATGAAGACATTCAAAAAATTGTAGAAAAGTATATGGAGGCTTTGATCAAAGACAAAGACTACCGAACTGCAAAAAAGGTAATCGTTAGTCACATTCAAGCACAACCAGACAATCCTGTTTGGGAGGCCAAGTTGGACAAAATGAGCCGGGAAGATTTTTACACCAATTATTATATGACACGGGTGCGTGAAGAAGTCGTAGCTGGTATGAAAGTCGGTGGATACACTTGGAATGGTTCAAGAGCCGGTTGTAAACCTGGAGAAATTGACGACAAAATTCATCAGAAAGTTGAAGATAGAATTAACTATTTCCGTAGACAAGCAGGTATCCCAGATATCTATTTAGATCCAGAACTTAATGACTGGTGTCAGAAGGCAGCGTTAATGATGGAATCAAACAAAGCTTTAAGTAATACACCTGATAGAAAATGGAGTTGTTATTCTGAAGACGGAACACATGCCGCTCGAAATTCATTATTGACTAAAAAAGCTACCACGACGCTGGCTGTAACTTATTTCGTTGCAGACAACAACAATTCGAGTGTAGGTATGCGCAGATGGTTGTTGTATCCTAACAATTTAGCGCTAGGTCATGGGTCAACTGAAAATGCGTGTGCCATATGGGCATCCGACGATAGCGGAAGTGTTGATAGCAATATTTACAAAGATCGATTTGTGGCTTGGCCCCCAGAAGGAAATTTGCCAAAAATGATGGTCTTTAGATATTGGTCTTTTTCAATAGATCAAGATCTTCAAGGCTCTACAGTAACCATGTCTATTGATGGTAATTCAATACCCCTTTACATTGAAGACTATGATGGAAATCATCGATTGCCAACCATTGTTTGGGAACCAGATTTTGTTTTCAAAACCATTAAAGCAGATACCAAAGTTGAAGTGACAGTCACAATTCCAAATGGACGTCGGTACACATACATAGTAAAAGTTATGGACTTCGATCCCATTGGGTATTAATCTCAGGCAACGAAAGGACTCACTAGTTCGTCATATTATATACGTTGCTGTTGGTTTTGCGGCGCATGCTTTATCTTTGATAAACTAGGTTTGAGAAAAGAAGTTACTGTTATTTGGCGTTTTCTATTATTGGTCTTAACTGGCCTTTTGACGTCTGTTGCATCTTTTGGTCAGCAATACCTTACAGAGAATAAGGGCCAATGGCACGACGATGTTGCCTTTAAAAAGCAATCAAATGGTGCCATTATCTATTTAAAAACGGGCGCTATTTCTGTCCTTCAATACGATCCACAAGCTTGGGCAGAAGTTGTTGAACACCCACATCACACTGAACGTAGGTTGTTTAAAGCTGCGCCAAAGACACATACCGTAAATTATCACCATTTTGAATTAGAATTTGTAGGTTACAATCCTGAAGCCATGATTAGAGGCGAAGGTGCAAGTAACTATTACATCAATTATTTTGTGAATAGCGCCTCATCTAAATGGGCAAGCAATGTGCGTGATTTCACAATAGTCCGATACGAAAATTTGTATGACAATATCGACCTCATTGTTCATGGACGAGGTGCAGGGTTAAAATATGATTTCTTAATACATCCAGGAGGCGACATCAATGATATTCAGATGCGTTACAATGATGTTGAGGAGGTATTGCAATTTGAAGATTCCTTAAAAATTAAAACGAGTTTAGGATATCTTAAAGAAGAAATCCCAGTCAGTTTCGTTCTTGAAGGTCAAGATAAAGTGCGAATAAAGATTCAATATCGTTTTGACGGAGACATCATTGGGTTCAAGGTAAAAGATGGGAAGTCTTATAATTCAATGCTGATTGACCCAGAAGTTGTTTTTGCAACGTATGCCGGTAATAGTGTCGACAATTTTGGCTTTACTGCCACATACGATTCAGCTGGCAGCCTTTATTCTGGTGGAATATCTACAGCACCTGACTATGATTTTAATAGAAACGGATATTACCCGACAACCCAAGGCGCTTTTAGCAGAACATATGGTGGTGGCTCCAGCTCTAATAGATTTGGAGGATATGCATTCCCATGTGACATCACATTAAGTAAATACAGCCCAGATGGTTCAGCGTTAATTTACGCCACATATTTAGGTGGTGCCAATAACGAGTACCCACATAGTATCGTAGTAGATAAACATGGAAACTTAATTGTTTTTGGAACGACCTATTCCTTGAATTATCCAACAACCCAAACTGCATTTCAAAAATTCAACAACGGCATTAGCGACATCATATTTACCAAGTTTAATAGCAATGGCACGGCTTTAATTGGTTCTACATTTTTGGGTGGGAGTAATGTCGATGGTCAAAACGAAGAATCTGTGCTCAATTTCTTCTATGCCGACAATCATAGAGGAGAGGTGATCGTCGATTCGAACGACATTATATATGCATCCACTTGTACCAGTTCAGATGACTTCCCATTGAAAAATGCTTTTCAAACAAGGCGAAATGGTCGCCAAGATGGTATGTTCATCATGATGAATACAGATTTATCAGAGCTTCTATGGAGTACGTATTTAGGTGGAACCGATGGTGACGCATTGTATACGGTAGATCTTGATTCAAGTGGTTTAGTCTATGCATCTGGAGGAACAAAAAGTAATGATTTAGCAGCCACAACCGCTAAAATTGGTAACAAAGCAAAAGGCGGTGTGTGTGATGGGTTTATTGCAGTCTTAAATCCAAAGACATTTTCGCTTGAGAAAGCAGGATATTGGGGGACTAGTAGTTACGACCAAATTTTTTCGTTAGACATAGACTTTGAAAACAAAATTTATGTTGTTGGTCAAACTATGGGGCGTATGCCCGTACTTGGCACTGTTTACAGTGACCCTGGCAGTGGTCAGTTCATATCTAAATTTGACGATGCTTTAGACAACGTAGAATTTTCAACCGTTTTCGGTACTGGCAAGCAATCTCCGGATATCACTATTAATGCATTTTTAGTAGATGAATGTCGTAAAATATTTGTGTCAGGCTGGGGAGGGTCAACAAGCAACAAATCGTTTAGTAGTACTTCAAATCTACCGATAACACCAGATGCTTACCAAAAAACCACTGACGGTAGTGACTTTTATCTTTTTGTTTTAAGCAAAAATGCAAAAGAGCTTTTATATGGAACCTATTTTGGTGGCACTCAAACCAACGATCATGTAGATGGTGGAACGAGTCGGTTTGACAAAAAAGGTGTCATCTATCAATCTGTTTGCGCGAGCTGTCCTCAAAGTGAGTGGGTGCATGCCATAAGTGACTTTCCGACTACGCCAGGCGCTTATGCTGAAAAAAATGTAAGCCCAAGATGTAGCAATGCTGCTTTTAAAATTGCTTTTGGTAATCTTAATCGTAGACCACAGCTCAACGACACCTTGTTTACATTTGGTGCTCTAGATACATTTTCTTTTCTCTACCACATTTTTGATCCAGACGATGATAGCTTGTTTGTAACCATGACGCCAGATGCTTCGACATCACCGTTAATGGTTTCCTATAAGCCATATTCAACGGCGTTAGAAAACTGGACTCAGAATATTCGAATCACTGCTGGCTGTGATGAGGTCGGCGATACGTTAGAAATGAGCGTATATGTGATAGACCAAGGTTGCCCAGGTGTGTTAGACAGTCAGTCCATTATACGATTTGTAATTACACCACCTCCAGTTATTGATCCACCTGAAACAATTTGTTTAAATTTTATTGGAGACGATGCAATCAAACTAACTTGGGATCCAATAACCTTTTCAAAGTATTTTAGTCACACAACGTTGTACAAAATATCGCCTAGTGGTGATACAAGTGTGCTGAAAGTGTATACATCGATAAACGGAGGTACTTATACCGATGAGGCTGTTTCTTCACCAAAACAAACCAATTATGAATACTTTTTAGTTGTCACCAATCTGTGTGACAAAGACGGAGAAGCTTCATACACCGTATCAACGACTAAAGAATTTGAATTCCCGATAGAGGCAACGTATGTTGTGACAGCCACCGTTACTAGTGCCGATAACATCCAAATTGTTTGGTTGCACAGCAACGAACCAGATTTTGGCTATTACGATATCTATAGAAAGAAGAATAACAATAAAGAAGTTTTTGAGTATTACGCTTCAACTTACGAATTACTTGACACGACATACATTGATAAAAACGTTGATGTAAACACTCAATCTTATTGTTATGCGCTTGTGGTGAATGATGACTGCGGACACAGAAGTAAACACAGTAACATTGGTTGCACCATAGTGATTGAAGGTATAAGCGAACCATTTGAGCATCGATTGTGGTGGAATGATTACAAAGACTGGCCAACCGGTGTAAATGAATATGTACTTAGTCGAAGTGTCGATACGGGTTCGTTAACACCCATTATCTCTACGCCATACGATAACAGATATTATCAAGACACCTCATTCAATTATTGTTGGGGTGGATATTGGTACCGCGTTACTGGAATGGAAAATGGTGGTGGTTATGATGCAGAAAGTCAATCAAACCGAATCTATTTAATTCAACCCCCATTACTTCATGTACCAAATGCATTTACGCCAAACAGTGACAATTTGAATGAATTGTGGGGTATTGTTCCAGTATTTGTCAAAGACTATGAAGTACAGGTTTACAATCGCTGGGGAGAGAAAGTGTACGATTCGAACAACGTTAAAACCGATTGGGACGGTTTTTACAAAGGCGTTCAGGCGTCAAACACAGTGTACATCTACAAAATCAGATACACCGGATGGGATCGATCTGTCCACCATCGCAAAGGTACTGTGACCGTGATTAAATAGTTTTATCCAAACAGTTTATAACAAATCAATACATATTTGATAAAAGCGATGTTGATTATTTAGTACACATATCACGCACACATAACTTTTAAAATGCCCCTTTTCTACTTTTTCTTATACTTTTGTGCTATTCTAAAACGGAACTGGGATGTTTTTTGACTACTTGCGGAAACTTTTTAGCCGCCATACTCCAAGATGGATTGTATTTAATATCGACCTTATGGTCGTTGCATTTTCTTTCGTTTTTTCATATTCCATCATCCGAAACCTCCAATTTGAGACATTTACGAT
>JBLHOC010000195.1:0-5063 GCA_047620825.1 Bacteroidia bacterium
TGTGACTAATGTTCAAAAAACAGGAGCAGTAAAAACAGTGCCGGTTGTAACTCTAGACCCATCAGACAGTGCATTATATTTTAGCAAAAATGCTGAAGCCTACGAAGGAATGCTTGTGGGAATGGTTAATCCAGCTGGAGGAAAAGTATTTGTATCAAATCCAAGGTTAAGCAACTTTGGTGAATACCAAATATCTACAGACCAAGATGCTTCTTATGGTAAATCAAGACGCGTTCAATCAGGTATTCAAAACACAAACAACAGTAGTAGTTTGTGGGTTTCATTAGTTTCTGATACAACATTGGCTACGAGAGAAGGCAACATGAATGTTACAGCAATCGAAGTCACTCAAGGTATGTCATTCGACACCGTAGTAGGTATCTTGTACTATGGTTTTGGCAACTATAATTTAATACCACGAAACAATGATGATTTCATCGGGTCAAGTGTTACACTTCCTGCTACAGACTATCCTGATATCGTTTCAGTTAAAAGAGTTTTGGAGTTAACGGGTGTTAAAATATACCCAAACCCAGTGCAAGACGAATTGACTATTTCTATTTCAGACAATAGTTTAACTGATGTTATAGTAAACATTATTGACCTTACAGGTAAAATCGTAATGAGCAAGTCTGTGAATACATTTGATAGTGTTTCATTGGCAACACTTCAGTCAGGATTATATATCGTCCATTGCACTAGCAACGGACAATCTTTAGGTAGTAGCCGTCTAATTAAAGAGTAGGCTTGTCTACTATTAATCAAAAAACATTCCTAATAGCAGCACTTGCGAGTGCTGCTATTTTTCTTGTTACTTCTGTTACAAGCTGTAAGGAAGATGCCATTATTGGTAATATTCCGCCCGACACACATTTGTCGATTGAAAAAATTGACCTTACAGGCGAAGACAGGCTAAACTCAAGTGTGTATTTATCTTGGTTTGGAACAGATGCTGACGGTCATGTCGTAGCTTTCGAATATTCTATTAATAACACCAATTGGTTTTACACCGAATCGAGAGATAGTACGTTTAAATTCCCTATCGACCCTGGCCAAGACACAACAGATATTAACTTCTATATTCGAGCCATTGACAATTCTGGTTTAACAGATGTGTCGCCCGCTTACTTAAAGATTCCTTTACGCAATTCAGCTCCCGAAGTAAACATTATAGAGGAGTCCTTTCCAGCAGACACTGCGTATAGTGTGGTTACCTTTCGCTGGCGTTTTAGTGACCCAGATGGTGACAATACCGTAATAAAGGCTTTGATGAAAGCAAACGATGGTGCATGGACTGAAATTGATAGAAGTAAGTTTATGTTAAGCATTAGACCAAAAGATGCTAAAAAAGATGGCATCATTGACGCTGACGTATTCTACAATACAGACATTGCAAATGCCGCACTAACCTTGGATGGAGTTATCAATAATGGAGACAATACTTTTTATCTAAAAGTTGTGGATTTTGCTGGTTCAGAGAGTGCTGTGGACACGTCCGAAATTATATTTATTAAAAGGCAAACGTCTGATTTACTGCTAATTAGTGGTCAACCACCAGAAGTAAATTTTGAATATCAAAGATTGGTTGGTGACAATTACGTTGATTTTGATGCAATAGATTTTGCATTAGACAATGGTCAATATCAACCAAAATTTTGGAACCCAACGTTCTCATTACTAACTGAATTGTACGACAAATTGGTTTTTAATTGTGACCAAAGTTTATTCAGCAACCCAATAACCGGACAATCTGGACTTTTATTAGAATTTGCAGCACCTGTTTTACAGAACTACACCAACACGGGTGGAAAATCATTCGTTATCACTAGTTTCCCAGCAGGATTTGTCCCATCTGAATTAAGAGGCGCTATTCCAATTGATAGCCTGAGTACAACAAGCGGACAAGCTGTTGTAAGTAACGATTCAAGTGTGGTAGGAATCAATAATGACTGGCCCAATATCCAACCAAAAAATCTTATTCTCGGTTTAGATCCATTTCTACCTAGTATTGATGGTGAGCCTATTTATACAGCCCAAATATCAACGTTCGGCGCCTGGGAAGGGCCAAACATTGTTGGTGCTATTCGAAAGCAAAATGGAAACACAAACCAAGTTTTTTTTAGCGTAGAATTATATAGGTTTGACAAAGACCCAGTTGCTTTAAATAAAATTTTTGATAGAGTACTTAACACAGAATTTAATTGGTAAGTTTACGTCACATATCTCTTTTCACCTTAATGGTTATGACAGTCTTGGTATCACAAGCCCAGACTAAAACAGGTTTCATAAAAGGTACGGTCACGGACGCAGTAACAGGTGACGGACTGCAATCTGCCACGATTTACTTAATTGGTTCTTACTATGGCGCCACATCCGCTGATGATGGGGATTATGTGGTAACAGATGTTAAACCTGGAGATTACAGTGTTAAGGTACAATATGTTGGTTACGTTGATAAAGTATATACCGGGATTCATGTGTCTGCTGGTAAAACAACAACGCTAAATATTAAACTCGAATCACAGAAAAACACATTTAAAACCGTAACAATAGTTGGGAATCGTCGAATTGTTGATTTGGACGAAGCCGACACGAAAGTGACAGTAACCCAAAAGGACATTGAGAACATGAATGTTCGTGATGTTAAAGAAGTTGTTGCGTTACAAGCTGGTGTTTCTCAAACAGCAGATGGACTTCAGATTAGAGGTGCTAGGGTATACGAAACTTTATATTTAGTTGACAATGTTACAGCACAAGATCCGTTGGCAGGAACCGGTTTTGGCGTAGAAGTTGCGAGTGGTTCGATTGGAGAAATGGAACTAACAACTGGAGGATCTGGTGCCGAATATGGTGATGGCTCAGCTGGTGTAATATCAACTACAATTAAGGAAGGTTCAGAGAAATTTCAATGGTCAGGAAGTTGGCAAAGCGATCATTTCGGTTTGTATGCAGGTCCTTCGCAATGGAATTCTGATCTGGCTGAATTCAATTTTGCTGGTACCATTCCAAAGACCAAAAAGAAGTTAACCTACTTCGCCAACTTTACGATGAGTATGCATGACACGTACTTTGGCTCAACGGCAAATCAGCTCCGCAGCTCAATGTATGCGAATGATTCGTTTTGGGCACCTCGTCAAGAAAATAAATATACAAACACAGTTAAAATTGCCTATCAACTTAAACGAGGCACCAAGCTCACACTATCTAACCAACATAGTTTATCGATTAACCAAAATACAAGAACACTTCAAATTGTTGGATTTGATGCGATATTAAGTCCAGGCTTCCAGTTTAATAGGAGTCTCAATTTAGACAATGCTACGACCTATACGCATGCAGCGAATTTGACAGCGTTAAACTTGAAACATAGCATTAACGAGCATTTGGTTTTGAGGGCAACAGTGGGTCGCTTGTTTACCAACTTAAGGGCTGATGCCAACGGACGACCTTTCCGAACAGAAAGTGTTGATCAACTATTTGATGAATTTTCTATTGTAACAGACCCGGTTGAAGTCTTCAATCCAACGTCCAACGTACAGTTTGTATTACCCGGACCGGGATTAATAAACAATGGCGGTATTTCTGGAACTTGGCACGATCATTTTGCGAAAGAAATTACACTTAAAGCAAACGTCAAATACTATCCTACGAATAGGGTCAATGAATTTACGTTTGGATGGGAGCACAAATTCAACCATTACCAATGGGTAGATGTCTCTCGTCCATGGGTAGGTGCACCAATACAGATTGACGACACCACATATACTGCATCAATTTCCATTGGCTCAAGCAATGACATCTGGGAGGTAAAGCCGAACAACGGCGGTTTGTTTGCTGTAGATAAGATTACATATAAAGGCATTGTAGCAAGTTTAGGTTTACGCCTTAACTATTGGGCACCAGGCAAGTTTGCTGACGACGCCGTAAAAAACGACTTAGCACCAGTCATTGATCAAATCAGAACTGATTACATGAAAAACACTTTTGGGATGCTAGGCTTGCGTTACAAAGTGAGAATATTACCTAAGGTAAATGTTAGTTTTCCTGTAACGAGCAACAACTCTTTGTACTTCAACTATTCCCACTCCATGCGATTACCTCATCCACGGTTTTTGTATGCTGGATTAGATCCAACCTTTCAAGATCGTTCCTTTTTATCAAACGTGGGGAATCCAGATTTGAACCCAGAAGTAAACGTATCCTATGAGCTTGGCTACAAGACTCAAATAACCAAAGATTTTGGATTGACCCTATCTGCGTATAACAACAACAGGTTCGACTATATCGTAAGTAGACGTGTGATTGTACAAGACCAAACAGGAAGACCTGTTACTAAAGTCATGTATATCAATCAGGATTACGCAAAAATTGTAGGCGCAGAGTTTTCAACGACCTATAGAATTAAGGAATATGTACGCATATTTTGGAACGTATCGTATCAAGTGGCACGTGGAAAATCTAACTCCGCAAGAGAATCAAGTTTACAAATTGAACAAACTGGTGAAGTACCACTGAGCTCGGAGCAATATCTTGCTTGGGACAGACCTTGGAATACCACCATTGGTATCGCTTTGAGTTATGACACATCATTGAAACGGCTTCCAAAATGGTTTAAAAATACCCAAATGTTCTTATCTGGTAATTATCAAAGCGGGTATCGATATACACCTCAAGTACTTGAAGGCTACAATGCCCTTGGTAGACCATTATATCGTGAACTTACAGACAAGTATTTACAGTCGCGGGCAAAACCATGGTACAATGCAAACCTTAAACTGAATCGTACAATTAGATTTAGTAAAAAGAATAGAAGTGGCATTACCATTAGCTTTGAGGCAAGGAATCTTTTTAATAACCAAAACCCTCAAATAATTAATCCGATAACTGGAGATGCTTACCAAGATGGTGACAATGTTCCAAACAATTGGCGTGATTCTAGATATATTGGACCTCAAGAAAGTGGGTTACCTCCAACAAATCCTGCTAGATATTTGGCACCAAGACAAATTTTACTTGGTCTAAAGTTTAGATTCTAGAGTTTTACGTCTAACGCATCTCGAAGT
>JBLHOC010000196.1:0-4957 GCA_047620825.1 Bacteroidia bacterium
CGAGGAAAGTGAAGATGAGAAAATGCATGACTTAGAAATCATTATTAACAGAATAGCAAAGCAAAATCAAATTGAGCAACAAGTGGCTCAAATTTTAAATAAATCTTCAAAACCACTCACGTCGCTTATTAATTTTGATGTGAAACTTATTGAACGTCAGCTCAAACCTGTGAGTGATACTTTGTACGCCAGTAGCACTGAAACAAGCAATGAATTGTATGAATTGTTTTTGACAGATTTATTAAAACAAAAACGATACAAAGATCTGGATGTCGCCAAGTCTCCACGCGTGGATTGGCGGTCATTATTGACTGCAACAAAACAAAATCTCCCTGACGACAGTCTATTTGCCAACGGTCATCCAAGTGACGTCCTTGCTCCTATTGTTAACATAAGTTATGAAGCCGCAATTCTTTACTGTGAGTGGTTAACACATGTCTATAACGCATCAGACCAAAAACGTAAAAAGTATGGACATGTTGAATTTCGATTACCAACCATGTCTGAGTGGGAATTTATTGCAAGTAGTGGGGAGACGGGAAACAAATATCCTTGGAAAGGAAATTTCGTCCGCAATTCAAAAGGATGTTACATCGCTAATTTGAGAGTGACTGAATTATTTGGCTATGACACCACGACAACAACATGCAATGTAACGGGAGCCGATGGAGCCTTTTTTACAGTACGCGTGGACTCCTATTTTCCTAACGACTTTGGACTGTACAACATCACAGGTAATGTAGCTGAAATGGTCCAAGAACGAGGAAAAACCAAGGGTGGTAGCTGGAATACGACACCTCAAAATGCAGTGATAAGTACTTACGAAACGTATACGACCCCAACGCCACAGATAGGTTTTAGAGTAATAATGGTCATCCGATAAAACCTTGTTTTACAAAAAATCAAAAATGTCGGATGAGGCCCTCATGGATCATTTTAAAGATGGTTCTAAAAAGGCATTCAATCTACTGTATGAAAGGTATAGTCAACAGTTGCTCAGAACGATGTACCATTTACTGAATCAAAATGAGGATTTAGCTCAAGACCTACTGCATGATGTTTTTGTTAGACTAATTGAAAACCCTGAAAAGTTTGACTCGTCTAGAAAATTCAAATCCTGGATCTACACGGTGGTGACCAATGAGTGCAAAAAACAGTACCGAAAAACAGCTACTCTGTCTATCGATGACGTAAACGGACAAGATATCCTTGACAACTCAAGCATTTTGAGAAACATAAATAACGTTCAATTCAAAAAGATGCTAGATGTAGAATTAAAGCAACTCACCTTCGAACACAGAAGTTGCTTTGTATTGCGATATGAAGAAAATTTAAGTGTGAAAGAAATAAGTCAAATTTCAGACTGTGCAGAAGGTACCGTCAAATCCCGGCTGCATTATACCCTTAAACAATTATCCAGCAAACTTGCCATTTTTAACCCAATAGAAATCAATTGATATGCATATAGAAGAAATAATTCAAGACTTAATAGAACAATGTGACTTCAAGGACTTGCCTATTCTGGACCAAGAACTTGTTCTTGGATACGTGACAGAAGAAAAATACACACTTTTACGGCAAACTGTTCAGGCAAGCGTTGCATACTTTGAGGCCAAAAAAACGCCAGTTCCAAAACCTAGCGCCATTACTTTATTAAACGAAAGGTTGGCCCAGCCAAAAACTGTCCCTGTTTTCACTGGAATACTGCAATCGATTTTTACGTACAAAATACCTGCGTATCAAATGGGTATCGGTTTGCTCCTGTTGTTCTTTGGAATTCAATATTTCCAGTCACCACAAATCACTAGCGTGGATTCTATAAAGACCGAATATGTCTACCAAACATTATACGATACAGTCGAAAAGTTGATTTTTAAGGAAGTACCCCTTGAAATGGTGGTATACAAAAAAGCCTCAACGTCTGATAAAATAGGATTACCTAGTCAAAATATCCATAACCATGTAAAACCAGTCGCCTTACCTGTTCATAGTCCTTCTATAGAATTAAAAGACGTTCAGAAGTCTCTGGGAAATACAAGAATTAATGAGGCAGATTTAAATCAATTTAGGGTGAGTATGTAAATCAGCCTTACACGATTTACTTAAGCGACTTAGCCTTTGCTCCTCTTTATCTCATCAATGAATGGCATTAACTTTTCTATCGTCACATGCTCCATAATCACGATTTTAAACCATTTTGGATCATGATAATTGTCTGGCACTAAACCAAAAGCTTCCACCAAGTCATCACCGATACAATGACGCTTAATGGTTATAATATTAGACCTTGGATGCCTATAATATTCAATGTTTAAGTCGTTCAATTGTTTACACATCCAATCCGTTCTTTTTTGTAGGATGAATTCCTTTTCCTGCCATCCAAATGGGCCATTCTTGGTTAAAATCATCCAAATCGCAACAGCATTGGCGCCTGAGCGACTTCCAATTAAAGTACAGTCCTCCCCTTCTATATAGCTGGCTTCTTGGGTATTGGCATACTGTATAAACCCTTTTCTGATTAAAAATATACCAGTACCATATGGCGCTTGTGCCATTTTGTGTGCATCAAGCGTAAAGGACGTAATATATTCATTATCAAAGGTTAAGTTAGATTCACCTTCTGTAAATGGGTAATAGAAACCTCCAAATGCACCATCCACGTGTATTTTAAATGCCACGTTATGCTGATTTAAAGCATTGCTATAAATAGAAACTCGATCTACAGAACCAAACATCGTAGTCATCATGTTTGACACCACAATGAAATACTTCTTGCCTTCATTTTTAGCTTGAGCTATGGTATTCGATACGTCTGTTTCATTCAGTTCGCGTGTTTCGAAATCTACTACGGTTTTATAGACATCCAACACAAGCAAGTTACCTGCCTTATCCATTGAATAATGGCTATCGGTACTACTCAGTATCGCTATTTCATGTAACGTTGCTTTCTTTTCTTTCAAGAAATAATTCCGATAGACCCAAATGGCTTGAATGTTGGCCTCTGTTCCTCCAGATGCAACGTAGCCGTCAAATTGGTCAGGTTCACCTTTGAGAATATCGACTGCACAGAGATCAATTAAATCCCGTTCAATAGCCTGACTTCCACTAAAGTATGATTCAGAAGTACCTGTCGTATGACACCCAATGTGATTAGGGTTTTGAATTAAAGTCGATATGTAAGGGGCATTATCAAGAAAGGCGTCATCTTGATTAAAAACTTTATCATCCAAGTACGACGCTGGTATACCCAATACAGATTTAGTACTGTAGTTGACGTTCTTTTTTAACGCTCCAAATACGACTTGTTTTATCTCGTCGTGAGATTTTTTAGACCAATGCTGTGTCATGCTGCAAAATTATCATTGGTATTGTTTGATAATCCTGACTTTCTTCAACTCGTGTGTGATTTCCATCATAAAAAAAGGGTGACCGAAGCCACCCTAATTGGAACTAATTACTATGGTTATTATTGTTTCATAAACTTTTGAATGAATGTTTTACCAGTCGCCAATTCAGTTACTTTAACGAAGTAAACACCAGCACCCAAATCATTTATCTTAAATGACTTGACAGATTCTCCAGTCAATTGGTCGCTACGCACAACCTTACCTTGATTGTCTAGTATCTGAACTGTTGAAGACTTGATCGAACGTAAGTCCACATTGATATAATCTTTTGTTGGACTTGGGTAAACACCTACACTCGCATTTCCACCTAAGTCATTGTCATTCCCCAATTGAGTTTCTGACCTCGTAGACTTTGAAGTTGATTTTTCAACGAGTTTCAAGGTTGGAACACGTGCAGCCGATTTTCCTGGGAATGCATGGTACGTCCTAGAGTTAGGTAATTGACAGTCGCACCATTTTGTAAAGGTTATTCGATACGCATCTGCCAATTGGAATACACCTGGGTTTGTGCCACTGAGTGAACTTGTGCCATCATATCCGTCGAACTCATTTACAGCAAGGTAAGTCTGCCATTCAATTGGATTATCCACCACAGTCCCTGAGATGTCATCATAATCACCGTCAATTTCTGCTACTGTCCATGAATAATTACAAGTCGATGGTATCGTTGATACTGGTTCTGCTTCGAAAGTATACGTCGTTGCAGACAATGAAATCGGAGTGATGTCAAACAACATGAGGTTTGCAGCTACAGGATCTATCTCTGCAAAAACGAGATTGTCTATGGCCAAATCGTTTCCATCTCCTAAAGGTGTTTCATCCAAAATGATTTCAATATCTATGGAAGATACCCCATCTGGAACATCAATAATTTGGTTCAGTAACTGCCAGTCACAACTAGCATCTGGAACATCTATAACTACATCTTCAAGATCAAATCCAGTTACGCCAGCAAAATGTATTGTAATTGTAGGTATCACATCGAAACCGCACTGTGCCAAGTTCTTAAAGTTTCCACAGAAAGTATATCGACCTTCTTGTACTTGGACAGTCCTGCTAAAAATAACTGACGAACCTGTCTGTCCGGTCAAACCGTTAACAAATAAATGATTGTTCCCATCGGTACATCCAACATCCCAAGTTGGTGAAATAACCAACCCATCAGATGAGTCACCTACAGTGAGTGCACCTGGATAAGTTCCAGCGTTATCAATCGTATAAACTAAGTCATAATCCGTCGCAAATCCACCTAACCCATTGGTAAACTGAGCGTTAGGAATAAAATTGTCATTTGGACGTACCCTACAACACACTGGAGTACAATCAAATTGAACGTCATTGGCTTCGCCTGGGTTCGTGTTGTAATCGTTTTGAGAAAACTGTTGATTGTCAATCTCAAATATGGCTTCAACTAAGAAGTCGTATGAACCATCTGTTAGGCTTGGGAAGTTGTCCGCTTCAAGTGTAAAACAAAAAGTTTGATCAGTTTCATTAATCGTTAATTGAGACGCATCTAATGACAACAAGCTCTCGTCCGTTCCTTGAACCAC
>JBLHOC010000197.1:0-4949 GCA_047620825.1 Bacteroidia bacterium
TTAGCACAGGTTCTCTCTCATTATAATCATTTTGTATCCCAACATGATTATAAAGGCGGTTTAGCAGATTTCATTAAAAAACCTGGAGTAATAAATGTTCAACATCGCTTGCTTTCCTTTTTGAATGTTGGCCTTGTTGGCTGTATAGGTATCACTGAAAAGTATGAAGATTCCTTATTGATGATTAATCAGCAGATGCAGACTGATTTGGTACTTAAGAAAGAAAACGTTAATGCAACAAAATGCATTAAAGAACAAGATCTTGATGAGCAACTTAAAGAGTTAATATTACGAAAGAATCATTTGGATGTTAAGTTGTACGACGAAGCCTGTTTCGTTCATAAACAGCGCCTAAAACAGCTAAAGGCAAAAATGCCTATAGTAAGCGCTTATGCCAATGTTAATGCAAATAATGTAGTGCATGGTTGTGCATATTATACTGATAGTGCTGATATGGTTGTGTTAAGTGTCTATATAAACGATAAAGAAGTTAAGCAGATAAAAGCAAAAGAGTTTTATCGATCACATAGCTATGCGAATTTTCCACGAGAGCGCTATATTGGTTTTCGTTTTCCCTTACCAAAAGAAATATCTGCAAACGATAGTATAGATCTCTTTGTGCAAAAAACAGGGCAGAAAATCAACTATGAGACTCTGAAAAGTGTTAAACCTGACCTAATGGACAAAAAATGAGTGGAGATAGGAGATCCCAACTTTTCTTTTTGTCCATGTAAGCTATAAGCTATTTACCTGCAAATTGGATTCATATCTGCACGTATTTGATACAAATCAATTGCAAGACAAGTATTTAGAATCATTTAAAAACTACCAAACCACAAATTTTATACAGTGAACCAGAATTGAAGAAACAAATACCTCAACAACAACTTATGCGGTTGGTTAAATTTTTCATCGGCCTTAGCCCTGAAAAAGTAAAAGTATTGATGAGAAAAAACCTATGGTTGCTTAACCTTTATAGTAAGAGTTTGCAGAGTTCAGGTTTATTTTATGGTTTACCTTCACCAGCAAAACTGCAAAAAATTTACGTCAAGAACATCCAAAAGCAATCCAAGTTAATTTCACAGCTATGTTGCGAAACTTCGGATAATGTTCAACTAAATGTTGCATTTTTGTTATCTGGAGATGTAAAGCTTGATGTGCAAGGTGTTAGGGAAATGCAGGCCATGCATCAGGTGCAAAAGCTCTTTGTGGCTGGCAAGTCGGAGCATATAAAAACGTTATTTGCTGCTATTGATGATAAACCCAGTAAAACAGTTATCAAAAGGTTTACTTCTGAAAACGTGGACCATACTTTACCACTATTGCTGCTAAGATCCGGCGACTATCTTCATGCAAACGCCATCAACGTTTTTTTTAATGCATTAAAAAGTAGTGATTCAAAAAAGCTTGTTTTATATTGTGATTGCGACATATTGGACTCAAAAATCGGTCGTCACAAAGGTGAGTTCATGCCTGACTGGAACCCCGACCTACAGCTTTCTAGTGGATATATTAAAACGGGTGTTTTAATTGCAGATGCTCAAACTTTGGTTGAGTTTTGGCGGTTTGCACAACTCAATCCATCACAGGAACTAATTTCCCTTTGGTTTGCTCATCTTTACCTTAGAAAAATTGTAGTCGACGTTGTTCATATTCCACTGATCCTTGTTCACCAATCCAAGACTTATGATACCAATTGGTTGGGATTGCTTCCTAAGATGTCTGGAGCCAGTTTTGAAGTGCTCAAAGGTGATCATTCTGAAGTCGTAAAACTCCAATGGAATAGACGAGAGCAACTTATAGTCTCACTCGTCATCCCAACAAAAAATTCAAAAGAACTGGTCAAAGCCTGTATTGAATCAATATTGGAAAAAACTAAATACCCACATTACGAGATATTGTTGGTGGATAATAATTCAGATGAACCTCAAAGCTTGCAATACTTTGATGAACTATCTACACATCCTAAAATCAGGCTGCTGAAATACCCTCATCCATTTAATTACTCTGCAATTAATAATTTCGCCGTTAAACATGCACATGGTGAGGTTATAGGACTAATTAATAACGATATTGAGGTGATTTCACCATTTTGGCTGGACTATATGGTCGGTCATGTTGCCAGAGATGACATTGGCTGTGTCGGGGCCAAGTTATTATATGCCGATGATCGAGTGCAACACGCAGGGGTCGTGTTGGGGTATGGTGGCGGAGCGGGGCACGCGCATAAATATTTTCCTCGTGATCATCCTGGTTATTTAAATAGATTAGCGGCAACAGGTAATTTCAGTGCTGTGACGGCGGCTTGTTTGTTAGTGAAAAAAAATGATTACCTGGCCGTGGGGGGCTTAAATGAAGAAGAGCTTACGATAGCCTTTAATGATGTTGATTTTTGCCTGAAGGTGCTGGAACTGGGTCGTCGCAATTTATATTGTGCTGAAGCAGAATTATACCACCACGAATCAGTATCTCGAGGATTTGAAGATACATTTGAAAAACAACAGCGCTTCGAATCAGAACTTAATTATTTAAAAACTAATTGGGCAAGTTATATTGCTCATGATCCCGCCTATAATCCAAACCTGACTTTGCGTCGCGAAAACTTTTCAATTAAAGAGGACTAGCATATAAATACCAAGGTGTGATCTGCTAGCAAAAGTATTGTAGTCTTTTACAAATGAGACTTTCGCATTATATCTCTATTTTACCTTACTCCAAGTTGTTGATGAGCGTATTTAACCCTTACAGAACGGGTGAATCGCAAGCCTGTCAGCTCAGCATATTTTCAGTCCCGATAGTCTTATACTTTACACTCGCTTCATTTGTGGTGGCGATAAATTTTCGAATAAAATCGAACAGCACAACGTTGGTGATAATTGACAATTATTTGTTATACTCCGTTGCCATTTGAGCAGGGGGTCTAACTTAGGCTTGAAATGGCGTTAATATCTCAATTTCTTCACACAAGGCTTTAAAACGATTTGAGCAAGCAATTTTCCTTCCTTACACCAACCGATATGTGCGAGTCATTTGCAACGGTAGTCGGTATGGCTGTGTACATTGAAGATAGATTGGAATGGGTTGAGCAAGCTATCAATAGTGTTCTTCAACAAACGTACCAAAACTTCGTCTATGTAATCGTTATTGATGGAGAGATAAACGAAGAAATTTATACCTATTTGTGTGATGTGTGTAGACAGAATAAGGAAATGATACTGGTTCTTAATCGCAGTAACTTGGGATTAAGTTCATGTATGAATTTCATAGTTGATTGGGCCTTGTCCGAGCACTGCGACACTAAATATTTTTTTCGTATGGATGCTGATGACATTTCTGAAAAGGATAGATTTGCCTCGCAAATAACCTATTTAGAGAAACATCAAAATGTCTCAATTTTGGGTTGTGCGTTAAAAGAGATTAACGAAAATGGGCTGATAGTTGGTAAAAGGAAATTACCTACTAAACACGGTGATATAGTAAAGTTTCTGCCGAAGCGATGCTCAATTAACCATCCAACCGTGGCAATTCGTTTTAAGGTTTTTGAAGATGGTTTTCGTTACAACGAGGCACTGCGTAATACTCAAGATTACTTCTTATGGATTGAGCTCGCAGCAGCAGGGTATCAGTTTGCAAATCTGGGGAAAAAATTATTACAGTTTAGAAGAGTAAATGATTTTTACAAACGCAGAGGTTTGACAAAGTCACTTAATGAATTTAAAGCACGTTTTTATGCTATGAGAGCACTTAAGCGCTATACTGTTGGCAATGTTGTATACGCCTTTGCTGTTTTGTTGTTGAGATTGATGCCGTCAAAAGTAGTGAAGTTAGCTTACAAACTCGATAGATTTTTACTTGCTAGAAAGGTTAGACACGAGTGATTGGTGCTACTATCATACTTTACAAGCCAGATATGGACGTTACTGAACGGCTTATCCAATCAACTGCTCAGCAAGTTGATGTTATTAGTATTGTAGATAATTCTCCTGTTCCCACCTCGCTTTCGATTGATAATGAAAACTTTCATTACCATCATTTCCCTAAGAATATTGGGATTGCTGCGGCACATAATATTGGTTTAAGAGACTTGCGTGCAGCGGGATGTACCTTCGGCATGTTGTTAGATCAGGATAGTATAATTGATGATGATTTAGCTTTTCGCTTGTCCAGCTTATTAGTTGCGTCGAAAGTAGAGAATAGACCGCTGGTTGCTATTGGCCCACGCATAATTTGTTCTTTTTCTGAAAAAACCGTTAAACCCCGTGTGCAGCGTGAGATATCCGTTTACGAAAACCTGGTATGTGTTACCCAGATTATTTCTTCGGGTATGATGATTGATCTGTGCAAACTTGAATTGATTGGTTTTAAGGATGAGAGATTGTTTATTGATGGCGTCGATCATGAATGGTGTTGGCGAGCCAAAACCCAAGACTTATTGGTCGCCATTGCGAAAAACGTTGAGATGGTGCACAAATTGGGTGATGGGCGCAGTAAGTTTGCCGGTATAACCTACAAAGTGGGATCTCCGGTCAGGTTGTACTATCAGTTTAGGAATATCCTAATTCTGACCCGACGAGGGTATGTGCCGACCTATTGGAAAACACGTAATATATTAGTCTTACCCATCCGTTTCTTTGCGAATTCTTTATTGCAAAAAAACAAACTTGAACGTATCAAGTTTATGCTTTGTGGACTTTGGGATGGCCTTTTAAAAAGAGATGGCTCTTTTTCTGACAACTGGTAAACGAAGCCAGTAATTTCACCCTATCTTTAACAAGCCCCTATATTTACCACAATGAACAAGCCAAAGAAAAGCTTCACCACTGAAGCCTCTGCGATCTCGGTGGTGCATTTTCTTTTTTAGGGGTAAGCACAGAGCACATCCGGTAAACCATCATCACTGTCAAAAGTTTAAACCTATCTAGCGAAAGAACGGTGAACGTTCCTCAGTC
>JBLHOC010000198.1:0-4888 GCA_047620825.1 Bacteroidia bacterium
ATTGCAAAAATAGCAGGCATCAAAATGGTTGAGAACTATGCTCGACAGTATGGCTGCAATTTCACTGCCGCAATGCCCACGAATTTGTATGGGCCTAACGATAATTATGACCTGCAAAACTCGCATGTGTTGCCGGCTTTATTGCGGAAAATACATTTAGCCAAATGTTTAGAACAAGACGATTGGGAAAGTATTAGAAAAGATGTAAACCACAATCCGATTGGTGAACTTACTATTGAGAGCAGTAATGAACAAATACTGCAAACATTAGCAAACCTTGGTATTAAATCACCCTCCTTTCTAACCTCCCAAAACCCCAACACCCCAATTACAGTAGAAATATGGGGAACAGGAAGCCCGTTGCGCGAATTTTTGCATGTAGATGACCTGGCAGAAGCTTGTTATTTCATTATGGAATCCTACGACAAACCAAATTTTCTTAACGTTGGGAGTGGTCACGAAATTTCAATAAAAGATCTAGCTATTTTGATCAAAGATGTGGTTGGGTATAAAGGTGAGTTAATGTTTAATACTTCAAAACCGGATGGAACACTTAGGAAGTTGATGGATAGTACTTTATTAAATGACCTCGGTTGGAAACCAACAATAAATCTAACTCAGGGAATAGAAAGCGTTTATCAAAATTTTAGACTAGACATTGTTTAAAAAGCTAGTTCATCGGTTTAAAAATTCACCGTTTTTAGTCAATGTATCCAAGCTAACTAGTGGAACAGCTATTGCCCAATTTATTGCCATTGGAACTGCACCTATCCTCTACCGCATCTACGAAAAAGAACACTATGGTACACTTGGCTTATATATGGCTATTACAGGCGTTATTGGGGTGTTTTCTACGTTACAATATCTTCAGGCTATTTTGCTTGAGAAAGAAGATAATGGAGCCATTAACGCCATGTGGCTTAATCGGGTAATAAATGTAGCCTTTACTGTGCTATCTTTAATTCTAATAATTGCTTTATTCCCATGGATTACAAAGTGGCTGAATAACCCAATTTTAAACAAATGGTTGTGGTTTATTCCGATCAGCATCTTTTTCGCTGGACAAAATGAAATTTTTCGGGTTTGGGCCAACCGAAAGAAAGAATACAACCTGTTAACGTTTAATGCCGTATTTATGGCAATCCTTACCCCTATTATTTCTATTGGTTTAGGACTCTTATTAAATAATGAAACTGGCCTTTTTATAGGCTTGATAGTCGGGCAGTCAGTACCAGCATTTATATTGTTGGTGGGTTTAAGTAAAAAGTACCAGCTTGGTATCCGCCAAGTAAGTACTTTAAAAATGAAACAACTTGCCTTCGACTATAGGCACTTCCCGTATTATTCTTTACCAAGTGAATTCGTGAATCGTTTCACTAATCAACTACCAGTATTTATGTTGAATTCCTACGTTGGCCCAGCTGCGGTAGGTGTATACAATCTTGCAATGAGAATGCTAGGGTTGCCTATTCAATTCATTGGAAACGCTATAAGTACTGTATTTCAACAAAAAGCAACCGAAGACTACAATACCAATGGGAGTTGCAAACCAATTTTTGTTAAAACGCTAAAAACGCTCGGTTTCATAGCCATTATCCCAACCCTTATAGTTCTCATTTTTGGACCAGACTTATTTGCACTTGTTTTTGGCGAAAAATGGCGCACATCAGGAATCTACGCACAAATACTTGTTATCATGTTTAGTGGTAAACTCGTAATTAGTCCATTAACATATATCTATTATATCGCAAAGAAACAATTTGAAGATTTTCTAATACATATATATATGTTGGTAAGTAATTTTTTAATATTCTTTTGTCTTTTATCAAATGGACAAGATGTTAAGATTATTCTTCTAACATACAGTATTAATTACTTTGGTATTTATTTACTTTACTTATACCAATCTTTAAAATATTCAGTAAATTATGAATCTAGAACAAAAGTATTATGAGTCTGACGCTTTCTGGAGAAATGGTATGTTGGAAGATTCCTCTAACAAACAACGTATTCTAAGAACAATTGAAATAATCCCAAAAGACATAAAATCCCTCTTAGACGTTGGTTGTGGCAACGGTGTATTCGTTAATCTCCTTTCGACAGAAACACGTATTTCGGTGACCGGGACTGATCGAAGTGAGACTGCGTTGTCTTATGTAAAAACTAATAAATTTCAATCTGATATCACAACATTAAGTGACGCTAATCAAAAAACATATGACATAGTAACTTGTTTAGAAGTTCTTGAACACATCCCTTCAAATGTCTATGAAAAAGCGCTACAAGAGCTGACCTTAGCTTCTGAAAAATATTTACTTATTAGTGTGCCATTTAATGAGAAAATTGAATGTAATATGGTGAATTGCCCAAAATGTCTTAGTCAATTTAATGCAGATCTGCATTTTCGCAAATACACTTCAACAGAAATAAACACTCTTTTTGGAGATGAGTTCAAACTCATATCTAGTGAAAACATAGTTAAAAGACGTGTTGGTTTTCTATTTAATTTTGTCAATAGAATCAAACACCTTTTCCGAAACAAAACTCAATTCAATTCTCCTGTTTGTGTGGTGTGTGGCTTTGAGAACACTAATTTTCAACATGATGAACTGAAACTCGAGTCTACAAATGACAATAAGTTAAGTTTTAAGACTAGAGTTATTCAATTAATTGATAAAGCGCTTCCTAAAATCAATATTCCTGGATACTGGGTTATAGCACTATATGAACGAAAATAAAATCGTCATAGTCAATTACGGTATCGGTAATTTAGTATCCGTACAAAATATGCTAAGAAAAGCAGAGGCTGAAAATGTTATAATCTCATCTGATATAAATGACATTGAATCAGCTGACAAGCTAATATTACCTGGTGTTGGTCACTTTGATTATGGGATGAAAAAATTGAAAGAATCTGGTTTAATTAAAGTTTTGGAAAGAAAGGTTCTAGAAGACAAAATACCGATTCTAGGAATATGTTTAGGGGCACAGCTCATGACCAAGGGTAGCGATGAGGGAACCAATTTAGGATTAGGTTGGGTAGACGCCAAAACCATTGCGTTTGATTCCTCAAAACTTGAAGACGGATTTAAAATCCCTCATATGGGTTGGAATTATGTTACTTCAAATTCTGATTCGGATTTATTCAAAGATATGTACGATGACCCACGTTTCTATTTTGTTCATTCGTACCATTTAGTACTAAATGATATAGAAGACGAATGGCTTACTGCGCATTACGGTTACGACTTTTGCGCAGCATATCAGAAAGAAAATATTTATGCCTGTCAGTTCCATCCAGAAAAAAGTCATAAGTACGGGTTGAAAGTAATGGAAAACTTTGTAAAACTATAGTGCGACTTACTCATAGAAAGAGAATTATCCCGGTTTTACTTCTGCATAATGAAGGTTTGGTAAAGTCAAAAAAATTTAAAGACTACTCCTATGTTGGGGATCCTATTAATGCGGTTCGCATTTTTAATGACAAGGAAGTAGATGAAATTGTCATCTTAGACATTGACGCAAGCAAGAACAATCGAGGTCCTGACTTTAGCATGATTGCTGATATTACAAGTGAAGCATTTATGCCTTTGGCTTATGGAGGTGGAATTACCAGTTTAACACAAGTTGAAAAACTATTTTATAGCGGGATTGAAAAAGTGGTACTCAATACAGCAATACATGTCACTGATGGATTTAAAGTTATTCGCGAAATAGCGAATCAGTTTGGGAATCAAAGTGTCGTTTCCTCCATAGATTTCAAAAAGAATCTGTTGGGTAATCTAAAAGTGTACCACCACACAACAAATTCAATGAGTTCGATCAATCCTATTGAATTTGCAAAGCGATGTGAAGATGCAGGAACCGGCGAATTAATGATAAATTCAGTTAATCGCGACGGAATGTATTCTGGTTACGATTTAGAACTGCTTAATCAAATTGCAGAAGCTGTGTCAATTCCAGTAATAATATGTGGTGGTGCTTCTACGAAAGAAGACTTCATTTCTGCAGAAAAAGCAGGAGCTTCAGCAATGGCCGCAGGCAGTATGTTTGTCTTTCAGCGACCTCATAAGGCGGTATTAATAAGTTACAATGTTTAATCAAAAAGAATTAGAATCAAATCTTGAAGCAAATTGCGGTCGGGCTTACCAACAATGCTCAAAAAGTGTTATGGATACGATTGCAGATCCAAATATCACTTTTGATGAGAATGGGGTCTGTAATTACTACCATGAATACTTGGCTGCCGAAAGAATACAAGGAAAAAAAGGTGCTAAAGGAAAGGAATTACAGCAAAAATGGGCTAATAAAATCAAAGCAAAACCGGGAAAAAAAGGGTACAACTGTATTCTCGGTTTGAGTGGAGGTGCAGATAGTACGTATTTGGCCTATCTCGCAAAAGAACTAGATTTAAACCCATTACTTGTTCATTTTGACTACGGATGGAACACTGAAATTGCAACGAGGAATGTTGAAAATGCGGTGAAAGCAACAGGTTTTGATCTTTATACCGTAGTCATGAATTGGCCAGAGTTTAAAAGTCTTCAACGATCTTACTTCAAAGCCTCTGTTTTAGACTTGGATGTCCCCGCAGATCACATGATTTTTGGAGCACTATTTAAAACTGCTAGAAAATTTAACATCAAATATATTTTAAGTGGCAATAATGTCTGGACTGAGCATACGTTACCCAAGTCTTGGAATTACAAGAAATATGACCTAGTTAACATACGTAATATTCACAAATCATTCGAGAATACTCAACTCCAGAACCTACCAAAACTTGGGTACTTTGATCTTATACGGTATCAAACCATTAACCGTATTCTAAGAGTTAATTTTCTAGATTGGCAAGAGTACAATCTAAAAGAAATTCATAAGATAATTA
>JBLHOC010000199.1:0-4884 GCA_047620825.1 Bacteroidia bacterium
GGCTAATGCGAAATGGTTGGTAGCATGACTACTGACAAAACTAAAACCGCTACCACAATCCACCAGTTGATTATGGACGTATTGAACGATTGACATGTCATTGCATGGTCGTACACGTTGAACCAATGGTTTTATAACGTGGGCACTAAGTTGATCTGCGACAACCAGTGTTAGTATAGCGAACCCTAACACATACACCGCTTTCATTTTGTGCTTACGTATAATCAAGAAAATCAAGACGGCATACAAAGGGATCCAAGTGTACTTGTCCCGCACAATTGGCATTATGATATCAAAAAAATCATTTCTCGTACAATGATTAATATGAAAAAATAATTTAGTGTCGATATTTTGAATCCAATCAAGCATTTATTTCTGTGCCACAATAATAAGACGGTCGGATGTAGCCGTTTTAAAGTTGTTTAACTCGTAATCACCGAAAATTGTTTGGATTTTGAATCCAGAATTAATTAAAAGTTTTTCAAAGTCCTCCAGACCCAGTCTCCAAATATGCTCGTAGAAGGTATGAGCAGACGTTTTGTCGCGTATTTTTACCTCTTTGGTTATGAATTGATCAGAGACCCTTTTTCTAGTGGTAAAGTGAACATGGTCGTAAGCAATTTCATGGTTTGGGTTGGCTGCAATGTTACTTTCCGCCTTAACGACATTGAGGTAATCTATCACCAATACACCTTGATCTTTCAGCTGTTCATGAATAGCGCTTAAAGTCTCGGATTGTCCTGACACGGTATCGAAGTATCCAAAACTTGTAAAAAGGTTTAAGATAAAATCAAACTTATCGGGGAAATGAACATGCCGCATATCGCCCTCGTAAAAGCTTAGTAAAGGATTTGCGATTTTCTTGGCTTCTGCAATACTGTTTTTGCTTAGATCTATACCTGTTGTTTCATAGCCTTGTTTTGCAATTTCAAGTGCATGTCTACCTTTTCCACAAGCCAGGTCTAAAAAATGATCTTCCTGTTTTGGATTTAATATGGCTAAGAGGTTCTTAATGAACAGGCCGGCTTCATTTTGATCGCGGTTGCCATACAACAGATGGTAATACGGAGAATTAAACCAATCTTCAAACCAAGGTTTCTTGTTTTGCACGGTGCAAATTTGGCGAAAAAATACTTGGTTTCGACTAATTTATTTATCTGAGTATTAGAGAGTTAATTATTGAGTATCAAAAAAACTAACTTTACTGTAACTTTAGTAAACAAGAAGCGTATCACTATTAATTAATGACCACCAAAGAGTATAATAATTGTGTTGAGTTGCTCTCAGATGGGATTTTTAGATTCTCTCTTAAGAATTTAAGGGATGAGTTTGAAGCCGAGAACGTCGTGCAAAACACATTTGAAAAACTTTGGGTCAGAAAGGAGAAAGTTGATATGAAAACGGCAAAAGCCTTTTTATTTAAGATCGCATACAACAACTGTATCGATATCATTCGCAAAGCTAAACGCACTGCTACGATGGATGAAGTGATTGAAAACAAGTATAGTCACTCAGAACAATATTCAGATACATTAGAAATTGTAAATACAGCTGTCGACCGACTCCCGGAAAACCAAAAAACAGCCATTTTGCTGAGAGACTATGAAGGTTATGACTACAAAAGTATTGGAGAGATAACTGGAATGACAGAAGCGCAAGTGAAAATAAATATTTTCCGAGCAAGACAATTTTTGAAATCGTATTTGAAAGACATGCAATTGGTATTATGAAAAAGCACAAAGACATGGATTGGGAATTGTTTGAACTGCTTGAAGGCGAGTTGACTGCAAAGGAAGAGTCTGCACTCAAAGGAACAATTGAATCAGATACAACATTAGAATCGGAGTGGGGTCTCATGCAAATGACCCAACTAGAAGCACCAACTGTAACATACAAGCGTAAGCAGCAATTGGTAAAAAAGGAAACTATCCTTATCGCTTTTTCAGCCGTACAATGGAGAAGGGTTGCAGCTATTGCTGCCATTTTGGCCTTGTGTTATCCGATTTGGCAAGTTCTACTACCCTCAGGTAATTCAGTTGAAAGGATTGCTGGTTCTGCAACAGAATTAATTACACCTGGAGCCGTTGAAACGAAAGAAGCTCCAAGTCAGATTGAATCGCATCCAAAAGTAGCGGTAGCCACTATAGCTGCACCTAAGGAGGATGAAATTGTTCCTAAATTAAAAAAGAGATCTATAAATCAAAAGGTCTTTGTAAAACAAGAAGCTCAACCGCAACAAGTGCAAGAACGATATGAAATGGTCTTCATTGAACCAATTAACACAGCCATTAATCTACAAGTTACTGCAACCGCTTTGAATGCGTTGCCGATGGCAAATGTGTCATATAATATGGCTGACTTACTGCCTAAAGATGAGGGCGTTAAGTCCTATAATGGTATTAGAGGTACTATGAATGCTGGTATTGCTCTTTTAGTCTCACCGTTCCGTGATGCACGGATTAAACTTGAACCGACAGATAAGAAAACACTAAAAATTTTATATAGCTCCACCCAATACAATGCAACAGCAATGGTGCGCTTAAAACCTTTAAAATAACATGCAATTCAAAACAATGAAACATATAACACTCGCGCTGATCATGATGCTCCTTACAGGAACTGTCATTGCTCAAGACACAGAAACGAAAGTGATTGAAACCAAAAGGGTTCGAATCGAATTTAAGAACGTCAATGGTAACATGGATACAATTATTAATGAAGAAATATCAACTGTTGATCATGCTGATGCATTATCACTGGATTCAGATACGAATCAGTCCAATGATATAATACGTGTTATACATGTTGAAGATACAGATGTCGCTAAGGAAGTGGCTAGCAATGTTGAAGAATTTGAGGAAGAGGATGTGTGCCCGAAACTCGTAGAAACCAGCATGTGGGTGATAGATTGGGGTGTAAATAACTGGGTGTCTGATAATTCCGTAGATGTACCAGCACCATATCAAGATTTGAAACTTGAAAACATGTCGGCGAATTTTCACTTAGGAATCATACAACAAGGCATTAATCTGTATCGTGGTCATCTTCGATTGGTGTATGGTATAGGCATTGAATTTAATAATTACCGTTTCAAAGAAGGCGTCACCATTACACCTGACTCCAAACCATTGGAATATGTTGTGGATGATGCGATTGAGTACAAGCGTAATAAAATTGTAAGTCGATATGCTACAATTCCACTCATGTTAAATTTCAAATCAAACCCATCAAATGATGACAAGTCATTTAAAGTGGCGGCTGGTATTCAGGCTGGATATTTAATTGGCGCACATCAAAAGCAAAAATGGGGGCAAGGCAAGCAAAAAGAAAAGAAGAAGGTGAAAGGTGACTATGGTTTTGAGGACTACAGAATTGGTTATGTTGCTCAGTTTGGATATGGAGATTTGGTCATTTATGGTAAATATTACCCTACAAGTACATTTAAAACAGGGAGAGGGCCAGAAGTAAATACGGCTTGTGTTGGATTGGTATTAACTCATTTTTAATTTCTTATACTTTTTATACTAAAATTAAAGGCTCGCTTCGGTGAGTCTTTTTTTATTAACCTTGCCTAAAAAATTGATGAACGCACTTTTATTGAGTAATTCGACCAATTTTGGTCAATCTTATATGAGCCATGCCAAACAAGTCGTAGCAGACTTTCTAGGCACCAAGAAGCAAGTATTGTTTATTCCCTATGCTGGAGTGACGGTTTCATATGATGCGTATACAGAGACAGTGCAAAAGGCTTTGGGAGACCATGGTATTCAAGTTGTAGGTATCCATACGTGTGATAACCCTTTGGAGGCCATCCAAAATGCGGAAGCCATTGTCATTGGTGGGGGCAATACCTTTAGATTATTACAGCAACTTCAAGAAAAGCAACTTCTAGATCCTATTAGGGAAAGCGTTCAGCATGGTATCCCTTATGTTGGTTGGAGTGCTGGATCAAATGTGGCAGGACCAACTTTGTGTACAACGAATGACATGCCAATTGTTGAACCTAGTTCTTTCGAGTGTTTGAATTTGGTGCCATATCAAATCAATCCGCACTACAGCGAAGGAACCATTGCAAATCATGGTGGTGAGTCGAGAAAAGCACGATTAATGGAATACATTACATTAAACCACACTGACGTTATCTGTTTGCCAGAATCATCATGGCTCAAGATTCAAAACGGTCAAACAACATATCATGGATTAGGCACAATGAAGGTGTATCGTCATCCAGATGAAGTACTTGATTTTGAGTCGAATGTCGCTGATAGTTACTTCAAATAGGAAGAAAAAATTACGAGGATTTCGAAGACAACTTTCGTGAGAAAGTTTATACTTGTAACGTAAATGATTAAATAGTATGAAAAACGTTAAATATTTTGTGATTGCTTTGATGGTAAGCCCCTTGTTTCTAGCTAATATTGGTTGTGATGATGATGACTTGCCACCAGTAGTTGTTCCTGAAGATACAGTAGCAGCTACGGATACACCAGCTTGTGGTTTTATAGTGAGTTTTAAAAATTACCAATTGGTATTAGATCCAAACTTGTCGCAAGCCAGTTATAGAAAGGACATCGACCAAACCCTAATCAATATTGTAGGATACTCAACAGATGGTAACGCAGGCGCTACCATAACGTCAAAAGTGGAACTGGAATTAGTATTTAAAGGTAAAGATATTGGTGTTTATACACAGAATTCAACTGATTTCACATTAGAAGTTGCAACTGGTGAAGGTGCAAAACGTATTGAGTCATCAAGTGACCCAGCAAACGTTATGGCCGTTACTGTTACTGAATACGGCGAAGTAGGGGAGTTAATAAAAGCAACTTTTACAGGCGAATTAAAATCTGGCATAAATACTAGATCGTTTACGAAAGGCTTTAT
>JBLHOC010000200.1:0-4819 GCA_047620825.1 Bacteroidia bacterium
TATTTCATTTTGTTTTTCTTTCCACTTTTAGGTGGAACGATAGGTTTAATTATTCAAACCCATAAAACAGAACAGCTCAAACTTTTTTTAGCCTTTAGTGGTGCCTTTCTATTTTCAATCACCGTAATCAGTATTATTCCTGAGGTTTATTCTCATGATGCGGCGATAAACGTCGGCTATTTTATTCTTGCTGGGTTCTTCTTGCAAATTGTTATTGATCTTTTTTCTCATGGTGTGGAGCATGGACATTTACACCATCATGAATCAAACAAAACCCCATACGGCATTTTTATCGCGTTAAGTCTTCATGCATTTTTAGAAGGTATGGCGGCAGGCAGTAACTTGTTTTCAGAACAAATTCAATCCAGTTTTATATTTGGAATTGCGCTACATGAGATTCCAGCTGCATTTGCCCTCATTACTTTGTTAAAAGCGTCTAATGTCAAGAAAAAATATCTGTATACTTGGTTGGTTGTTTATGCCTTAATGACTATTATAGGCTCACTCGCCAGTGGTTTAGCAGTATCGATTTTCCCCAATTTTGAGCATTACATGGTCTACTTAGTCGCACTTGTGATTGGTGTATTTCTACATATATCTACAACCATCCTATTTGAAAACACGGATAACCATAAATTCAGTAGGTTTAAACTGATTTCGATTGCTATAGGTGTACTTGTTGCATTGCTAAGTACTTCTATTCATTTTCATTAAGTAAGTTGAAGATTAAACTTAGACTTTAACTTTCGTTAAGATTAAGATGAAGTTGAAGATTAAGATGAAGTATAAACTTTAACTTAGACTTCGATTTAAACTTCTATTAGTCTAACAAAATTCTGCCTATCTTATATTCTTTTCTACCTCTTAGATAAATTGTAGTTCGTCCGTCTCTCATACTTACGAATTCTTTTGGCACTGGCCTAAAGCTCTTACGCGCTACCGCACCCAAAGATTGTACTTCAATACCACCTTCTATATCTACAGATGCATGAATAAAGTGTTGAGATTTATAAGACTTCTTATCCGTACGCCTGTCAATCTCTAAGCCAGGTACGCTGTATCCTTGATCTACAAAGAAGAAGTGCATTTTACCATCTTTTACAACCATATTGAAACCGCTGTAGTACCCATTGTCATTTGTGGAATATTGTGCTTTTTCGATTTTATCATGCCATTCGATTTCACCCTCTTCGTCAAAACTAACAATGACGATATCGTTGTAATAGTAATGATAGGTGTATGTTGTCGTCGAAACGCCATTGGTTGTCGTTGTATTCGATGTAACACGATAATAATATTGCTCTGCAATCATGACTAATCCACCATCTTCTTTTTCAATGAGGTTACGAATCTTGTAGGAATACAACTCAACTGCTTTTCCCTTTTTCTTTTTCTTCTTTGCCTTTTTAACCTGTCGTTCACTCAATCCTTGTGTAATGAAATCAAGGTCGAATTCTAACATGGTCTCAACAACCACTTCTAACGTTTCATTTTCAATCTCCAAGTAGAATGCCCCTGCTGACCCACTTGTACTGGTGTTGGAATACAATCCAGAACATAAGATATTCCCATCCTCCGTAATGAAATAATTGATTTCAGAAATAAATTTATTAGAAAGCTTTAAGTCAAACTCTTGTCTGTCATGGCCTTCTTCAAAATAACCGATAAGTTTATACGTTCCTATTGGTTGCTTTTTTTGTCTTGATGATTTTCGTTTGTAATGCTTCCCTAACACATACACATTACCTTTATTATCTACGTCATACTTTCTAATGGCAAAGTCTTTGTCCGCATAAGGAATCGTCAACTTATCCTCCCAAATGATTTCAAACTCTTGGTCCATAACAACAACACTAATCTCATCTCTTGCGTCTTTCGACCTTTTCCGAGGTGTATTGGCATAAGCCATCATTTTGGTTGAATCACGAGACATTCTAATGTCAAAACCACCAGAGTTTCTTTTCGATGTATACGACAATCCAAAAACCTTTGTTTCTTCATTAAGCGTACTCAAATCTTCTTGTGACAGGGTAACGAAGAACAGATTATTCGTCTTCCGTTTTTTATCCAGCTTAGAATAAAAAATCACCAACCCACCGTTAAATGGCACAATTGACTCTACGTATGATCTTTTTGGAATGATGTCTGGTGTTAACAACACCTTTGTTTCTACATCTAAGTTTTCATCATAGCGTATCAAATACGGCTTTTTCTTAATTGTATTACGGCTAAAAACGATATCATTATCACCTAAGATGAGATAACCCAAATAATTCTTTTTACTTAAAATGGGTTCACTCTGAGTCACTTCAACCCCGTCTCCAGTATAGTCTTGTGCTTTTGTGGTGGTAACAGTGGCCGCAAAAACGACCATTATCATGATTAGTTTTTTCATGATGCAAGTTTAATATATAAAATGAAAATTAAGGTTTACCAATTCGCTTTCTTCATAACATCTGAAAGTGGTAATATTGAAGACTTAAAAATCAGTTTATGAATCCTGAATTAATTATCGTCAATCCATCCTACGATGCGCATATAGCCCTCATACAAATCAACCGTCCAAAAGAACTCAATGCCCTGAATCTTCAGGTGATGGGGGAAATTCGCGATGCATTAAAACAGTTAGACGAAGATGATTCTGTTCGGGTCATAATCATTACAGGAAATGAACGTGCATTTGCTGCAGGTGCAGATATCAAACAAATGGCTGGTAAAGGCGCCGTTGATATGTTAAAAATCGATCAGTTTAGTACCTGGGACCAAATACGAAAAACCAAAAAACCAATTATTGCTGCTGTCAGTGGCTTTGCTTTGGGTGGAGGTTGCGAATTGGTGATGACTTGTGACATGGTAATTGCCTCTGAATCCGCACAATTTGGACAACCTGAAATTAAAATTGGTATCATGCCTGGTGCTGGTGGCACACAACGATTGCCACGCGCGGTTGGGAAAGTTAAAGCCATGGAAATGGTGTTGACTGGCAATTTTATATCAGCTGAAGAAGCCTTAAGAATTGGCATGGTTAATAAGGTTGTACCTACCGAAGTATATTTATCCGAAGCAGTACGTATGGCGAAAGACATCGCCGCACAAAGTCCAATAGCAGTACAACTAGCCAAAGAGAGTGTTCTAAAAGCTTATGAAATGCCGTTACAAGAATCTCTTTCTTTTGAACGTAAGAATTTTTACTTGCTGTTTGCTACGGAAGACCAAAAAGAAGGCATGCATGCCTTTGTTGAAAAACGCAAGCCAAGTTTTAAAGGTCAATAATTGATTTCACATAAAAACATATTTCTGCAACACCTTGCTCAGACTTCTGATGCGCCAATGGCGCTTGAGATTAAAAAGGCGCAAGGGATTTACTTAACCACTACGGATGGTAAAAGATATATCGATTTAATATCTGGTATCGGCGTTAGCAATCTAGGTCACCGAAATCATAAAGTGGCACAAGCCATCCGAAAACAAGTCGGTAAATACTGGCACACAATGGTTTACGGGGAGTACATCCAAGCACCACAAGTAAAATTAGCAAAGAAATTAGCATCCGTATTACCTTCACATTTAGATTCGACCTACTTCGTGAATTCTGGAAGTGAAGCGATTGAAGGCGCCCTAAAACTAGCCAAACGCTATACTGGAAGAACCAAGTTTGTGGCCTTGAAAAATGCTTACCACGGCAGTACTTCAGGTGCATTGAGTTTGATGGATGATGCCTACTTTTCAAACGCTTACCGTCCGTTACTTCCAAACACTTATTTCGCTACGTTTAATGATATCTCAAGTTTAGATATCATTGATGACGAAACTGCAGGTGTTGTGGTTGAAATTGTTCAGGGGGAAGCAGGATATTTGGCGCCTGAACTTGATTTCCTTAAAGCCTTACAAAAGAAGTGCAAAGAGGTAGGGACCTTACTCATCGTAGATGAAATTCAATCGGGAATGGGTCGAACAGGTAAGTTGTTTGCCTTCGAACATTACGGCATCCAACCAGACATACTGTGTTTAGCAAAAGCATTTGGAGGAGGTTTACCACTTGGTGCCTTTGTCGCAAATCAATCGGTTATGCATTGTTTAAGTCACGACCCTGTGCTTGGACACATTACCACTTTTGGCGGTCATCCTGTGTGCTGTGCCGCAGGACTTGAGAACTTAAACGTGTTGCTGACTACAAGTCGTATTGAGCAAGTTGAAAGTAAATCTCAGCTGTTCAGGTCGCTATTGGTTCATCCAGACATTAAGGGCATTACAGGTATTGGCTTTATGTTGGGCATCCAATTGGAAAGTAAAGAACGGTTACATCAAGTTGTTACGAATTGCATTAACAATGGTGTTATTGTCGACTGGTTTTTATACGCTGAAGACAAAATGCGAATAGCACCACCGTTGATTATTACGGAGGCACAGATTAGAAAAGTTTGTAAAGTGATTCTTGGAGCGCTAGAAGCTTGTAAATGATTTATTCTTAATTCGATGTTTCTTTTTTTTCTTGATACGTAATCGTTTCTGACTGTGGTTGAAGAATCACAAATTCAATATTTATTTGTCGTTTAGGGCTTACCAGCCCTATAACCGGTTTTCATTTTTGTAGGCCAAAAACGAAACAAAAAGCCTTCAACAGAAATATGCTATCAATATACTGATCAAATATAGCGTCCAAATTCAACAGATTCTTCGTGTTCTTCTTTCGTCGAACCCTCTGAATGACCTACTTAGGGTCTGCTGATAAAGTATTTATATGATTGATAATCAGGACAATAAGTGGATAACTTTAGGGTTTAAAAGTAGCATAAGTGCAAGGGGAAATAGATTTTTA
>JBLHOC010000201.1:0-4808 GCA_047620825.1 Bacteroidia bacterium
TGATTTATCAAAAACAAGAATAGTAGCGTTTACACAATTAAATATTTATAAATAACATGAATCGAAAGAATAGCGTTATTGTTACAGGTAACAGAATGATTGTATTTTGGGCTCTCAGCAATTACTATGGAAACAAGTAAGGCTAAGGCTAAAGATGCTGGAAAATGAAAAAGAACACCAAGAAAATAGAACAACCTGACCATAATTGGCAACAATTTGTGGAAAAAGGACTGGTTGAAAAAAACATTAAAAGTGGCGACATCATCGGCTCGACTGGACAGCTCCCATCTTACAGCAACGAATATCCTAAAGACGCGTTGAAAACATTAAAAAACGTCTTAACAGAAGACACGCACAGAAGATTAAATGGCCGGTGGAGAAAGTTTAAATACACTGCATCACATGACAACACCACAATCACTATTCGAACTGCCACCCTTAACAAGATGAAAGCACTAGCAGAAAAGTCAGGATTACAAAATGATAGTTATGATCTGATTTTGGAATATCTACTCAACCCTGAGGATGAATTAGAAACACACAAAAATGACGATGAACTACTAGCATTAGCCACTGGGTTGGACCAGCACCAACATATACAACTGATGAAAGCCAAGCTCAGATTGAGAAAGAATACGTGGAACAATGTACTCAACATTCTGGATTTTTCTTTTCGATCTGGCTGGCAGGTTTGCAAAGCGTTGAAGACAAACAAACGTACACAGCAAGCACTTGATATGGCCGCTAATGACTACCAAGATAAAGTCAAAGGTCTAGAAAAATGGGGATAGCTGGCACTTTTTTTTTACTTTCAATTGATTATTGCAATGCAAATAAAGTAAGCCGCTTATTGTATTTCATCTTCAATCCTGGTCAATTGTGTTGAGTTATCAGACATGGATTTTCTAATTAATAAAAACAATTACTGCTATCCCCATCCCTGTAATGAATCCCGCAAATGAATAGGAACTTTAGGCATTCAGTTCCTCCGGGTGAATTGAATCAATCAATCGAAGGCTGAACATCATAGTGGTAACAAAGGTTAAACCTACCATTAAGATTGTTATCTTAGTATTTGTCATGCGTGCCTCAACTCAATTTGTTTTCATTTAAATAACAGCACTGCAGCCAATATCGTGGAGGCTGAAAGCGCTAAAGCCACGTTAATGTCTGCATTATTACTGACAATAGCGATTGTCATCAGGCATGCTGATGCAAGGGAAAAACATATTTTCGTTTGAGTGTTCATACCAACCATCGAATTATTGATTTAATGTGCGGATAGTATGAACGTAATTATTTAAGAGAATAAAATCAGAGGGCCCTTATTTCGCCCCCTACACATTTAGTTAGCTTGTTTTGCGCTATATCTTGGCTATACACACAAAACTGATTCACTTAATATGGCAATATAAAATATTTAAAAAGTGATTGATAAAAATGAAGAAATTGAAATTGATAGATATGTCTTTCCTTGTAAGCGACTTTATTATTATTTTAAATTCCAAAAAGACCACCCAGCAAGTATTGAAAACCAAATTCAGGCAGAAGCAGTAAATTCTGGGTGTGATTGGTGCCCAAATTTTAACGCAGATAATTGGGGAAAATTGGTACTAAGACAGTACTAAAAGAGTTTTTTGAATAAAAATGTCATCATTCAAAAGCTTCTTCACTATTAAGCAGTTTTTGACGCTCAATGATGGTATCTATCAAGTTTAACGCCCCTTTACTTAAAATACTTCGTGTTTTGTTAACACGAAAGGCAAACCCTCTTTTTTTAAGCCATAAAATAGCGTCTGAAGCATCCTTAATTTTTAAAGTTTTAAGGAAGGAAAGGGCTTCATTGTCCTCGTTCAGTGCATCCAAATCAGCTTGTACTATCCCCTGAACAGGCTCACCTAATGTGAGGTAAGATTGCCCCCTTTTATCCGCTAATCTTGCCAAAATAGTTAAAATGGCCATCAGCTTTAAACTTGTCTCATCAAACGTTTCTTCCATTTCTTCATTGTTCGCATTTTTAAGATAAAAATACTCCCCTTGCTCGTCATGAGTTAACAAGAAACCTAGATGGAAGTAGAGTTGCTGATAATGACTTTGATTAACAATAATATCTCTATATTTAGCCGACTCTTTAAAGTTAGCTTGCGACTCTAAGTATTCCTTTTTGTTAATCACCCCACCACTGTTGAAGTCTTGGTAAATTGACTGAGATAATGCGGCATTAACCTCTGAAAATGAATTTAGTACTGTGTCCATGATTAAGCTGCCTTAGATTTTTTTTGGTTGGGAATTAAATATCGACTCCGATAACGGAGCTTAAATTTTTCATCTTCAATTGTTTTAAATTCATTCGTTAAAATAACTTGGTATCGATTAGAGGTATGAAGTTTACTTCCAATTTCTAGAAGATCAGGGATCGTGAATTCTGGCCAATCGGCTTGCAATGTCGCTTGTGCGACTATTAAATAATCTGTTCCATATGGCCATTCATAAGACTCAACCCATTTTGAAAGCTTGATAGAATGTTTTAATTTATTCGCTCTACCACGACTAATGTTTTCTTCAAATAGAAATGTCTTCTCCACACTTTCATTTAATTTTGTATTTCGAGACGCTAATTCATTAAAAACATTATTTAAAAATGCAGGGGTTTTCTCTACACGAAATGACGGTGTTCTACTTATAGATTTGATAGGGTGACACTCACCCAATGGACTTAAATCCCCAACGTTTATGTACTTATTACGTTTGTCACCACTGAGGGTTTTTTCATACGCTTGCCTCAGCACAGTAAATGCAGATTCAATAGCATTGTGCTCTACGATGGCCGCTTTTGTTTTCCGCAAATAAACGCTGACATTATCAGCAACGTTCTTAATGGGCTTAAACATATCAAGGTACTGAAGCTGGTACCTCACCATAAGGCCCTGTGATTCTAAATCACCGAAAGAGCGGAATAACGCTTGCAACTTTTCTAATGTGATAATGATCCCATCACCTTGCTCGTAACGTGTATTTTTGTCTAAAAAGTCACTTAGAGGTACTATTTCACGTCGGTAGAGACGAGTTGCTTCTTGAAATTTAACTTTAGTAATTTCAAGCGATTGTTCATTTCCTTCCTTTTGAAGCTCTTTTTCAAACATCTCACCCACACGTTCAAGTTTACTGATGTTGGCACTAATCTTACCTAGTAACTCAGTAGTTCTGTGACACACTTCACCGGTCCAATCATCGTATTCTTCGGTTCCAGGCGTGATAGATATTTTTTGCTTCTCTATATCCTTTACTATCGACCAAATAGGCGTCATTGACGCGTTTAAGGAAATACGGGTAAGTGGTCTATATAAGCTAATTTTACATAATCTAAATACATCAATAATACTGGTGTTAAACCACAATTTCGTCACGCCACCAGCACTTTTTTTGTCATTCAGTATCTTGGATTGCAATAGATTTTCGCAATCAAACAATAGAGCTATCTCAGACACTATTTCTTTGCTTTGGCCACTTTGATACTCAGCGACAAAGCGAAGGTATTCTATTTCTGGAATCGCATTACCACGGTGATTATCAGCTGCTTCAATGACACGGAACATGATGTCTCTAAACCGCATCAATCCTAATACTGTTTCGATGGTACTAAATCGTTTGGTGATATTGGTAGCCATTAAACGCTCTCTATTAGATCAAATTGGCCTTTAATCGTAAGCTTTTCAACTTCATCCAATGGAAAGCAAACATTCCTTCTCGCACCACTGTAGGGATGTGCAGTCTTTATCTCGTCCATGACTAAGTGATGATTAAAAGGTGCTATAAGATCACCACTTTTTCCGTGCGTCGTCACCCCAATAAGCCAATGTCCTTTTTGATTCAATCCTTTTATAAGGTCTGGAAATTGTTCACTACTGACTTTGCCAATCTCATCCATTATAAGAGGGAATGCAACTTGGCTGGTTTCACTGGAAAGTTGCTGTATAAAAATGTCACAGAAATGCATGTTGATAAGCATTTTAGTCGATGTGGACTGATCTTTGTCATCCCAAGCTTCATTAGGTTTTCTCGTTTCATATCGAGCTTGTTGAATAATATTATCCATACGCAATTTACCGTCTTGTTTATTGACCGCATCAGAGTCTAAAAATACCTGTAATCGCGAATACCATTCTTCAGGCAAAGTACCCCTGCTGCTCACATCATCAAATTCTCTCCAGCTGCTTATCAGATCTTCAAAATGGCCGTTTAGTTTGACCACTAACCTTACAGCTTCTAAGTCATTGACTTTGGCACTTAATAGTTCAGAATTAATTTGAGTTATTGTTACTTCTATCTTCTCTTTTGTTTTGCTTAAACTAACAAGTCGATTACGTACAAGAGTATTATGTGAGTCTGTGTCTCTGGCTAAGACTTGTTGGCTTTGTTCTAGCAATGCATACTTATTTTCCAGTGCTTTGAACGTTTCTACAATGGCTTCATCGTTACGGTTACCTGACAAAATGCCATATTCATCTTCAATTATCTCTTTCAGGATCAGGTCCGATAGTTCTCGTCTTACCGACTCTTTTGCTAGCTCTGTTTCTTCTAGTCGCTCAGTTAAACGCTGCAATTTTGATGGATTAACAATTGTATCGTTAGATAAATTTTGCTGAGGTTTGAGCGAGCTCAACCATTTATTAACACTGGCAAAACGGTTTTTTACATAATCAACGCTATTAAGTAAACCTCGCAACGTCTGAATCTCGTTTTGAAGCTTAACTTGCGCTATTTTAAAGTCTTCTGATTTATCTTTTAACTGTTGATAGAGCGCACTA
>JBLHOC010000202.1:0-4673 GCA_047620825.1 Bacteroidia bacterium
GTGACATGAGGCCACTCCTAATCTGAATTCAGGGCGAAATTACCCTTTATTCAGATTAGTGGCAGTTCACAAACTTTGAAAATACTGACAATGCCGCAGCGGTAATACTACCGCGAGAGCGGTTTAGTCCTTCTTGGGCAAAGGAGACGGTCGGATAAGTTAAATTCAGTAACTTCTTTTAGGCTCACAAGAGCCATTCGAGGTTCAAAATAATATCAAACTATATTATTGAAATAACATAGAGCTCACTGAGAAAATTAACAAACATTACTTTTCTTGTTATAGTTTCAACCCCTAGAATTTATCAAGCTTTATTATCATCGGACACAAACTCGATTAAACGTAAACCCCCGTTTTTGTCTAAGAGGTTTTGTGCAAAGTTACCTAACACTGGCAATGTGCGACCCTTTTCAAAGATGGAAATCATATTCGCTTGGTTGATGTGTTGATTATTTTCACAGTTCGGAAAATGGATGTTATCAAGATACTTGGGGTATCCATCCAAGTCTTATTGAGTTTGCCAAGAAGCAAGATGCATATTGGGAGTTTTACACTGAGGAGTTTATCGAACTTACTAAAATTAAACCGTTCCTTCTTGGTACTGAACCAGATTGGATCAACGTAAAACCACAAACTAGAAACATGTAGATTACTCTTTTAGAGCTATATTTCGAATTGAACAAGTTCTTAATCAAAAAAGCCCCAAAACTGGTAGCTTTTTTAATAATTAACTTTTTTGGCTGAATAAATTGAGTAAGCTAAGCCGCTTCTCTGGCTTTAATTGAAGCAGCATCCACCTGAGCCCGTAGTTGGTCTGCTCTTTCTTTCATTTTCTGCAACAACCCTTTTTCACTATAGGATTTAGCCAGTATTTCCATGACTTCTTGACGTGTTTTCATGATTTTACTCCTAGTGTGTGTCTTTATTATACACAACTGTGGATTGCCCTGCCATTACTGTTTGTTTTGTGCATATTCAATGCTACCAAGCAAACGATTTAAAATACTAAGATAAGGTTTAATTATCTCTGCAAAATCCGAAACTTTATCTCCGTCAAAGAGCAAACCAGATTCGTTGCGATAAATATTGACCACCCACTTTGCTTTTCCATCAACGAAACTCAATAATGGCAATGAAAGAATACTTTTAGCCGCCTCTTTATCGTCATAATAGTCCAATAAAGCCTTTTCAACATCACTATCTTTTAGATTACACGTTTCAGTATATTCTTGTGCAATAGTATCGACATCCTCGACGTAAGAGGGTAGACATGTCGTCACAGCAGCAGGTGCACCTTTAAGGTTGGAAAAGATAGGTGTTTCAACCGACGTTGTGTTTTGGGTGAAGGGAAACGCTATTGGCTTTCGACTTTCATCAGGGGATGGCGTGTTAGTTTCCGTTGTTGTGGTATGAACGTTAGATAGCAAACATACAAACCCACAATAATGTATTTCCACTGGTGCAGTAGAAAAGCGAGCCAAAATATCCATATCTATTTTCTTCTCCAAATTTTCTACTGCTTCATCTTCAAAGTAGTGAACGGTCATTAAATTGGCACGATACACCACATTTGAATTACGAATATTTGAGCTATCCCATTTTTTAACTAAATTTATGATCACATCAAGAATACGCCTCACATCAATATCCGCTTGCAATAGCGCTTCTTCTACTCCCGTTTCCTCCACCAAAGACGCCTGACTAACATGAACGAATTGGTCTGTGGCTGAAAATTCTTCACCGTAGTATTGCCAAAAGTCAGTCGGTGGCATGGTAAGAATATTGTCTATGACTAAACTGTCTTGCGTTCTTGAAACCCAAGAACTGATGGCAAATCCAAAAGCCAACAAAATAAGCGTGAGTGTAAAAAGTACCGTATACCAATTCACACTAGGATTTTGCATCCCTTGAGTGCTGAAGGAAAAGTCTATTATTTCAGGTGATAACAAGGACGAAGTTGCCCCAAATAGTAAAGCTCCGACCCACAAGAATGTTTGCGTGAAAGGGTTTAAAACCCAAATGTGATTTTCTGGTGTCAAGAATGGGTATTTACGCACGACATGGCGTTTCTTTGCTTTTTCCAACTTATTTCTGACTAATGGGTTCATCAATCCTTTTCCTTAATGTTATTACTTCACCTATTATCCCTGAGCTTCGCTTTTACGCATCAAATCGAACCTATTGGTAGACTCAAAATCTTCTTGTAAATTCACCTGCGAATTGACCACAACATCAAAATAAGTTGTTCAATGAAATTCAGTATCTATGTCAAAAATTGTCATACTTTACGCTGTAAATCCAACGCATTCTCATCTTCAATAACCCGAATAATCAGCATCATTAAGCGGCTGAGCACCCACTTCTTCTAAAATGCGTAAATACGTCAGTATAATTGTATTTTCTTTTGTCATCTTTGGATGCTTATTGATCCAATTAATAAGGCTTCTGGCAGCCAATGAGTCCAATAGAAGTGGTGTGGCTATTCTTCTCTTTTCCTTTGGTCTGAATTCAATACCAAAATTCATGGCCAACGATGCTAACTGCTCTTCGTCCAAACCCCGTAAAGAGAACTTTGGATCATGCAGACCGTATTTACACATCCAATACTCTTGCCTGCCTTCAATCCACAATATGCAAGCTCTATCCCAACGCGCCGCTCCACCGCATCTATCTCTGCTACTAATTATTAGCAACTCACCGCAAGGATGAACTAAAAGGAAAATTGGATCATCACCTACTTAATGAACGAAAGCGACTCTACTTTTCAACGGGGTTTTTAACTTTTTTTTTCTGGGTATTTACCATTATTATTTTAGGCCAAAGGCCAGTTCCATGCTTTCAGAATCATACCACTGAACAAACTGTATGGTGAGTATGTAAAATTTATCAGCTTGGGTTTACCCCAGATGATGGCTGCTAAACTTACTGTTATAAATACTAAAAGTATGAGACAAAATAAGTTCCCAATTTCTCTTTCGCCACTTCCTTTTTCAAAAAAAGAATTTTCCCTTTGCGATAATTAGCGCTATTTTCTAATGAATAAAGATAACCATTACACCACTCATCGGTGTTGTTATTACTGTAAGGCACCTAACTTAAATTGTTCATTCTTTGTGCTGCATTCACAAACAATGACAGCAGAAATACTGCTTGTCGATTGTTAAGGAAGAAGGTTTCCCCAGCATTTTGCAATGTTTCTAAAGTTAACGGTCCACAAAGTCATTTATTACAGTATGAGGTTTAAGATTGCAGCCAATGACCATGGATATATATTGGTTTATTGAAGGGGCCCAAATATTTTTTTCCCAATTCTCATACGTTTTACGTGTTTTAACTCCGGCAATTTTAGCCATCTTTACCGTTGTCAGTTTTGCTTCGTGACGCATCTTTCGCAAATCACTTCCAGTGATGTATTGCTTAAGTTCTAACTTTATTTCTGATTTCATTTTTTAGTCCTTAGTGGCCATTGGGTCAGTTTCCTACTTGTTTAATTCATTGATAATGCGAAGTTCAAGACAAAAAACACGATTAACAGCCATTTTTATCTGTCTCTAATTCGCTCTGCCAGCGCCTTAGTTAATCACTCATTTGCTTTAGTTTCGACATTCCAAGTTTCCCATTAAACTATTTACGTTTTCTAAAAATGAATGCTACAAAAACAACACCCCAACAAACAAACAACAAACGCCCAGAAAACAAATGAACCATCTGGATCGGGTAATTCAGCTAAATTAGGTTTCATGGACTATGTTTCCTATATTAATTAATTTAATAAATGGCCTGTTCGCTTAAAGTTTGGATCAAGCGTTGATAAAGCAGTTCTAGCTTTGTCTATTGTTGCTCCACCGTATTTATTTTGACTATTTATAAGTGTAATTAACTGTTGTTCATTTAGCTTTCTAACGAATGGGGCTGAGTGCTCTAATAATTTACTCATGTTTTTCCGACGTAATTATTTATTGATTAAAGTGTCTCATGAAATCGAAATCTGGCAAGTCAGTGATCAGACAAACAAGTTCCTCTATCAGCTAATCAGAATTTCATGGGTGTTTTCTAGCGTCGATATCCGAGATACGCCATGTTTTTCTAACCTCATTTCAAGCATAATTCTAGCTTGAGCCAAACCATTACAATGAAGTTCATTTGCAGCACTTCTGGCGATTGATTCTTCCTCACGAATTTCGTTAATCAAATCCTTCAAGTCATCAATTATAGCTTTATTTGCCATGCTAAATGTTTCCAATAGTTGTTAATGTTTGGACAGTGTATTATCAAACTAAAATAGTGCTACTAACTGCTTATTAGACAGTATGTTCAATAATTTGCGTTTCGGGTAAATTAGAGGTGGCTAAATTGGGTTGCCTATGAAAATAATTAACTCGTTTCCTTTAAGACTGCGCAGTCAATTTACTGATCACGCTAGACTGTTCATCTGCTGTTTTCTGCAGATACTCTTTTGATTTAGTTTCTGCATAAAGTTTTTCTTTAGCATCTGAGAGTGCGCGCTGAACGCTATCTAATTGCCCTCTTAATTCTTTTTTCTCTACTGATAATTCACTGTAGGCCGATTCGAGTTTCTGTATATTTTGTTGTGACTGTTTTTGTGCGTTTTCATACTGCTCCACCAGCTTGGATTGACCTGCAATAGTAGATTCTTTCGAAGCAATGGACAT
>JBLHOC010000203.1:0-4653 GCA_047620825.1 Bacteroidia bacterium
CGAATGGGACACATGAAATCTATGCTAGTTATTGCTTCCAATTCAAGCCTAGCGAGCCTTCTCCAAAATCTTACAGGAAAACAGCAAGAGAGCTGTAATATAAAATTATCAGTTTTACAGACAATAATCATCTTTGTGTCAGCGTTATAACTCTGATTTTCCAAAACAAAAACCTTGTTTTGTTGACATTATCAAATTATTATTGTGAATTCGTTAAAACAGCGACAGTATGAAGAACATTTTTAAGGTATCATTATTGTTAATTGTGGTTGGGCTAACTAGCTGTATGGGTAATACAGACTGGGAGCTTACAGGAGTTCAAGGTAGACGGCCTTGGTTTCATCCACATCCATATGGAACGGTATACATTCCAACAGGAACTTACCATTCTGGTCAAAGTGATCAAGATATTTTCCGCAGTTACATTGCTCCAAACAAGCAAGTGTCGATTCACTCTATGTGGATGGACGAGACTGAGATTACAAATAACGAATACCGTCAATTCGTAAACTACGTTATTGATTCGATAGCTGCGATAACACTAGAGTATGTTATTGAGATTGAAAATCCAGAAGAAACATATGAAGTAATTGACTACGAAGACCAGGAAATTGATTACGAAGAAGACGCTGAAGAGCTGTCTGACATGTATTACCGTGTAAATCAGCGTTATAACCATGCACGTCAGATTGATATCCGAAAGTTAACATACGAATACCAATGGCAAGATTATGTTGCCGCTGCCAACTCAAGAGATTATTACAATGAGCGATTTGACAGAAGCGTGTTCATCAAGAAAAAGAAAGTTAAAATCTATCCAGATACGTTAGTTTGGATTAGAGATTTTGCATTTTCACACAACGATCCAATGGTACGGGCGTATTTTTATCATCCAAAATATGACGACTATCCAGTAGTAGGTGTTAACTGGCACCAAGCCAATGCATTTTGTGATTGGAGAACGCGTATCATGCAGCACCATTGGGATGAGGTTCAAATGCCTTTAACAGAGCACTGGAGACTTCCAACTGAGTTTGAGTGGGAATATGCAGCTAGAGGTGGCCGTGATAACAACATGTATCCATGGGGTGGACCATACACAAGAAACAGTAAAGGTTGCTTCTTAGCAAACTTTAAGCCTAATAGAGGTAATTATATGGACGATGGTGGTTTGTACCCAGTACGTGCTGATTCATATTTTCCAAATGATTATGGATTATATAACATGGCAGGTAATGTTGCTGAATGGACAATCAACTCTTATACCGAATCAACCATGCAGTTTTCACACGATTTGAACCCAGATTATCGTTATGATGCGGTTGAAGAGCAAGATGGAGAAGATTACTTAAGCTTATCCCGTAAAGTGGTAAGAGGTGGTTCTTGGAAGGACATTGCTTACTTCATCCAAAACGGATCAAGAACTTACGAATATCAAGATACTTGTAAATCATCTATAGGTTTTAGATGTGTTCAAACGTACATCGGAAGATCTGCGCTAGATACCAAGTAGATAAGACATATACCAATCCAAACCAAGAATAAAACAATTTGAAAGTCTAAAGTTAAACATTAAAAAAAAGTAGGAAAAATGAGTCAAAATGTATTTGAAAGTAAAAAAGGAAAGAAAATTATGGCAATGGCTTATGGTCTTGGTGCCGCGGTTGTAATCCTTGGAGCACTATTTAAGATCATGCACTGGGCCTTCGCTGATGCGATGCTAATTGCCGGAATGGGTACAGAGGTATTTATTTTCGCGATGTCGGCATTTGAGCCTGTACACGAAGAATTAGATTGGACGTTGGTATATCCTGAACTAGCAGGTATGGACGGTGACGATCGTAAAGGTTCTGAGTCTGTATCTCAGGAATTAGATAAAATGTTATCAGAAGCTAAAGTTGGTCCTGAATTGATTGAAGGTCTAGGCGTTGGTTTACGTTCATTGAGTGACAATGTCGGGAACATGGCAGATCTTTCAGGTGCAACTATAGCAACTAAGGAATATGCTGAAAACATTGCAAAAGCAAGTACAAATCTTGGTGCAATGAGTGGTTCTTACAGTAGAGCAATCGAAGCACTAGACAGCTTAGCTGATTCTACGGAAGCGTTTAAGGCTTCAACGACAACAATCTCATCAGTAAATAATAACCTAGCTGATTTTGATCAAAACATTCAGAATTTGAATAACATATATGGTGGTATGTTGAACGCAATGCGACCAAATAATTAATTTACCCAATCATTTTTTATTAAACTAAAAATTAAAAAAGAATTATGGCAGGTGGTAAATTAAGTCCACGTCAAAAGATGATTAACATGATGTATCTCGTGTTAACCGCACTCTTGGCGCTGAACGTATCAAAAGAAATCTTGAAGTCATTCCATTTAATGGAGGTGTCTTTCAACAAAGCGTCTGAGAACTTAGATTCAAAGATTGCTAAGCAAATGACCTCATTTGGAGATCAGGCGCAAAACGATCCTAAACTGAAACCTTATTTTGCACGAGCAACTGAAGCGAAAAATATCGCTGATGGGTTTGTGAATTACATTGACGGAATTAAATCCGACCTAATCGAAAAGACAGGTGGACGTCAAGATGCTGATGAAGAAGATGAAGGTGGACCTTCGTATGAGCAAGAGCTTACAGGAATGGACAACATTGAAGTACATGCAAATTACTTCATGGTTAATAATGCAGATGGTGCAAAGGAAAAAGGTTGGAAAGGCAAAGAGCTTGAAGCAAAAGTTAAAGAAACAAGAACAAAGCTAATTGGTGTTTTAAAGCAGGATACTACTAAAGGGGTAACGATTGATCCCAAGAAGATGAAAGCGGTAGATGATGCTTGTCAATTGGTTGCTCAATTAACTGAAAAGGAATTGGAAAAATACCCTTCTTGGTCGGCAAAGTACTTAGAGCACAGCCCGTTAGCAGGTGTAATTACCATGTTAACCAAAATGCAAAGTGATGTAAGAGCTACTCAGGGAGCTGTTTTGGATGTGTTGAATCAAGGAAAAATTACAGTGGTGAAAGTAGATGGGTTCATTCCTGTTATTAAACCAGTGTCTGGTGGCGGCGTTGTTATGTCAGGAGATGAATATAAAGCTGAAATTTTTCTTGCAGCAATTACTTCTGGTAGTGAAAACGATGAGTATATCCTCCAAAAAGGGGGCACTGCGCTTGTGGAGGAAGATGGCAAGCACTACTATGTTGCTAAAGGCGGAAGCCCAGGTAATTTTGAGTATAGCGGTGTTGTTAAAGTAAAAACAGCTGAAGGAGACATAACTTATCCATTTAAAGGTGAATATCAAGTGTTCCAAGGTGGAGCAACGATTTCTGCTACAAAAATGAACGTATTGTACATTGGTGTAGATAATCCAATTTCTGTTGGTGTTCCTGGTGTAAGCCCTGCAGGTGTGAGAGCATCTATGCAAGGTGGAACCATTTCTAGAAGTGGTAAAGACTGGGTAGCCAGAGTAACCAACAAAGGAAGAGCGACTATCGTAGCATCGGCTACAATGAGTGATGGTTCTATGCGTAGAATGGGTCAAATGGAGTATCGTGTAAAGCAACTGCCTAAACCAGAAGCAAAATGGGGTACAGTTGAAAGTGGTACGTCGATGGCTCGAGCTGCTGTAGCTATACACAGAACTGTTAGAGCTAGTATGGGGGTTGAATTTGCTTTCGAAGGCTTGAAGTACCGTGTTACGGGTTACAGATTTGTATTAGCACCTAGAAAAGGCGAAGCATTTATGGCGTCTCGAAAGGGAGCGTCAATACCTGGTGGCTTTAGTGATAAAATTAGAAAGGCTAAAAGAGGTGATAGAATCTTAATTGATAAGATTAGAGCAGTTGGTCCTGATGGGAAACAGCGAAATCTTAAACCAATTTTGATTGAATTAACATAATTTGAATGGATTAACAGAACACTATTACGTGTTCTGTTAATTTTGAACTTACAAATAGTTAAAATATAAGTTATATTTTTGCGTTAATATTCTAAATATAAGTTTTATGGGGAAAAGAGTATTTTTATTAAGTGTGTTTGTTCTCGGATGTGTCATGAGCGGTCTTGCTCAAAGTGCGCAGGAGGATTGGACATACGATAAACAAGCGGTTAATGAACGGAAAGTCATTCCGCATCGTTATACCCGTGAAGCGAACGCAAAGTATCACAAACGTATTCATAGAGTTATTGATGTGCGTGAGAAGCAAAACCTTCCTATGCATTGGCCTAAAAACCCGTTTTATAATATCATTTATGAGGCGGCTACGAAGCCTGACAATCCAAATGGAACCGTTGTTGCCTATACAAGCGATTCGCTTGAGAATGGCGGTATTTATTCTCCAACTGAAATATTAGGTAGAGGTGGTTATGAATTAATAACTTCTGTAGAAGATGAATATGGAGATCCTATTGATACAACGATTATAGTTCCATTCGAACAAGATCAGCTTAAGAAATACCGAATCATGGAAGATTGGATATTTGATTACAACTATTCCGATTTCCGTGCAACGATCATTGCCATTGCACCCCAATTTATGCAAGTGGCTGGTGAAGGTGTTGAATTAGGTGAAGCTTCTTTGTTCTGGGTGAAAATGGATGATTTACGACCAATATTAGTGAATCAAGAAATTTTCAACCCTTATAA
>JBLHOC010000204.1:0-4639 GCA_047620825.1 Bacteroidia bacterium
AGATTTTAGCCCATTATTATGCCCATCAATACAAAATAGATACGTCACTACTACGATTCTTTACGGTGTATGGTCCTTGGGGTCGACCAGATATGGCTGTCTATGGTTTCTTCAACAAGATTATAAAGGGTGAAGACATTAAGGTATTCAACTATGGGGATTTACGCCGTGACTTTACATACATCGACGACATCGTTGACAACATCACCCTGTTGGTTCAAAATCGGCTTGAGTCTACTCCAATAACAGGTAAAACAGCCTATGATGTCTATAATATTGGTAACCAATCTCCTGTGAAGCTGTTGGATTTTATATCTTTGATAGAAACAATAACAAAGAAGAAAGCAAATATGGTCTTAGAACCAATGCAGCCTGGTGACGTTTATGAAACGTATGCGGATTCTTCGAAAATAAAAAAATTGTTAGATTTTGAATACTCAACCTCGTTGAAACAAGGTCTAACCAAATTTTACGATTGGTATATAACGTACCATGGCATTAAGACTAAATAAAGTGTTGCACACCCATGAATAGATTGATTTGCATATTAATTTTATTACTTAGCTTGACTCCTGTTCAAGGGCAGGTAAACCAGCAAGATCAGATAGATGCGGCTCAAGCGGCTTTGGCAGATGCAGGGGTTGAGCAGGACGAAGTTAAGCGAAGGCTGCGTGCCAAAGGAATTGATCTTGACAATATTCAGCCGAATCAATTGGGGACGTTAGAAGCAGAAATACGTGCCGTTGTTGAAGAAATCCAACAGGAACAATCAGACGAAGAAGATGCCGATGACACCGATAAAAATGCAGACGATGCTGACAGTGAAACACAAGCGCCTGCAAAAGAAAAAGTAGTTTCGTCGAAAGTTCAACCGAGTGAAGAATCCGTAAAACCCATCAAAGACCTTACTTCGGACTCTATCGAAACCGAAGCACGGAATAAAATGAAACAGCTGAGTCGAAAATCAGCAGATGAAGTCATACGCCGAATGAAGCAGGGTGCAACATTAGATGAGGCGATTTACGATGTATTGACCAAAGAGGAAAAGAATCAATATTCTGCGCAGAGTAGTGTTTATGGGATGGATGTGTTTTTCAATAAGTCACTAGATGTTTACCGAACCACTTCTTCTACTACGACACCGGATAGTTATGTGTTAGATGTAGGTGATAAAATTGCCATCAATATTTTTGGCGCATCACAAACGGATTTACTCTATGAAATACAGGATGACGGTTTTATTCGCCCTCGTGGAATTGCTAAAATATATCTAAGGGGTGTTTCCCTGAAAAAAGCCAAGGCATTACTCCTGGGTCGATTTAGACAAAGCTACGTATTTAGTCCAGGTCAGTTTGAAGTTACTCTGCACACTGCTCGTACCATTACAGTAAACATCTTTGGTGAAGTCAATCAACCAGGAAGTTATACCATATCAGCATTAAACACCGCCCTTAATGCAATTATTGTAGCAGGTGGACCTGGCGCAGAAGCAAGTCTAAGAAACATTGAAATTCGATCCTCCGGTAAAAAAAGGATTCTGGATGTTTATGAGTTCATGATTGACCCTAAAAAGCAATATAACTTTTACTTAAGTAACAATGATCTAATTTACATCCCCAAATTCAAAAAACGAGTTTCAGTTACTGGTGGTGGTATACGTAGAGGTGCATCTTACGAATTAAAGTCGTCGGAAAATTACAATGAGGCAGTTCGCTGGGCTGGTGGATATGCTACCAGTATCTATGGCGGTTTGGTGCAGCACATTTATACTGAGAACGGAGAACAAGCCATTAAAGATTATGAATTAAGCACTATTGAAGCTGCCGACCTCAAACTAAATGACGGAGATCAGTTAATATTTCATAGCAGTTTGAAAGGATATGACAATTATGTAAGTATTACAGGGGCTGTTCGACATCCGGGTAATTTTGAATTAATGGACAACATGAAACTTTCAGATGTGTTGGAGAAAGCCCGGTTAGAAAAAGAGTCCTATAATCAAATGGCTTATTTGACACGAAAAAATACGGACGGGACTTTCCAACTCAAAAGGGTGTATGTAGAGGACGTATTGGCAAATCCAAGTTCAGAGAAGAACATTCCCCTGCAACATGAAGATCGGATTGTTCTTTATACTAAATCACAATTCGTTGACAATTATAACTTTACAATTTCCGGTGCGGTAAGAAGTGGGGGCACACATTTTTGGGATCCTTCAAAAACCATTACGCTGTATGACGCAATCATGATGTCAAGAGGTTTCCAATCAGCAGCGACCCCTTTCGGTTACATCATCTCCTCCCCTCCTGGACAGCCTTTAAAGAGAGAATACCAAGTAGTAGATTTAAAAACGGCCTTTGAAAATCCGGAGTCTTCGGCCAACATCATCATCAACCCAAGCGACCGTATCGTAGTGCCCAGTTCAACCAGTTATATGGATCAGTATTACGTCAAAATTAGTGGCGCAGTGCGAAGTCCAGGACAATATGTTTTTGATTCGACACTATCTTTTAAAGACATCTTAGTCATGGCAGGTGGTTTAAAGATGGAAGCCGCCAGTAACAAAATTGATATTTTCAGATTAAAGGTTGAAAAAAACGAACCCACTGAAACCTATGCAACTACAATTGAAATAGATCATAACTTGAACGCATTACAGGATAATATCCCGTTCGAAATAAAACCATATGATCATATTGTTGTTAGAACAACGCCAAATTTCGAACCTATTAAGTATGTTACAATAAACGGTCAAGTTCAATACCCAGGCATTTATGCCCTCATGAAACCCAATGAGCGGTTAAGCAGTATTATTGATCGTGCAGGTGGATATACAGTTGAAGCTTTCCCTGAAGCAGGAACATTTTATCGGGGATACGATAGCATTGGATATGTCGTTACTCGAATGGATTTATTGGACAACCGACCTTATGATTCCCGATTTAATATTGCTTTAAAAGAAGGTGATGTCATTACGGTGCCCAAACTGATTGATATCGTACAGATTGATAAACTCGGAACCAACGCTGATTCGATTTACATTGCTAACCGTACTGGTGGGAATGAACTAAACATCGTTCTCAACTATTTTAACCGTCGTGCCAAATGGTACGTGAATCAATATGCAGGAGGTTATAGTAAAGATGCTAAACGGAAGAAAACGACGGTGACCTATGCCAATGGTCGTATTAAAAAGACGAGGAGTTTCTTATTCTTTAAAGTTTACCCCAAGGTAAAAAGAGGTTCTGAAATACACTTAGCGCTTAAGGACAAAGTTATTAAGCAACGAAATGAAAAGGATGAAGGTTTTAAGCCTAAAGAAGAAAAGAAATCCTTGCTTGAACGCATGACAGAATTGAATGCTATCACAGCAATCACAACGTCCATCATGTTAACTACACAAACCCTCATTACGGTGGTTAACGGAACGAAGTAAAATGAAAGAAGAAAAGCCCATCCAAATTTCTGAAATTTTGCAAATGATTAAGACTTACTGGTCTTTAGCCTGGAGAAATAAAGGGTGGGTTGTTGTTGGCAGTATTGTATTAGCAGGATTATTAGTAACACAGGCTTGGCTCACCCCAAAGAAATATAGCGCCCCTTTAACATTTGTAATCAATGAAGATGATGGCGGATCTGGTGGTGGAATTGGAGCTGTATTAGGTGAATTAGGGTTTGGTGGATCTAAAGCCGGTCACAACTATGAAAAAATTAGTCAATTGGCTACTTCTAGATTGATTCTCGGTAAGGCTATGACATCACTTGCTACTGTAAATGGCAAAACAGATTTCTTAGGTAACCACCTCGTAGATATCTTAGAAATACCTTTGACTTCGAAGAATGGGAATATAGACTTAACTGGTTTTCGCTTCCAACCAAGTAGAGACTCGTTATACGAACCTCAGCAAGACCTAGCAATTCTGTTATTGTCTAAAAAGATTAAAGGTGATCCAAAAGATGGTACCGAAGGTCTTTTAAGCATTGATTATGACGACGAAAGCTCATTTCTTAAAATTGTTGGAAAAACGGAATACCCCGAACTTAGTATAGCGCTTGCCAATACACTTTATGACGTTTTGAGCGAATTCTACATTCATAATACAATTGAAAAACAACAGGCTACATATGACCATGTTGCCAACAAAGCAGATTCCATATACGGAGAACTCCGTAGTGCTGAAATGCAACTCGCTCGTTTTCAAGACCAAGGTAAAAGCATTATTCTTAGTACCAATAAACTACCCAAACAACAATTAGCTCGCAAGGTAGAAATGTTGTACATCATGTATGGTGAATCCATCAAAAATCAAGAACGTGCTGAATTTTTACTCAACAGCGCTACCCCCTACTTTCAGGTTATAGACAGACCTTTAGGCCCATTCCAACCTACGGGAAAATCAAGAATGAAAGCCCTAATTATTGGTGGTATTTTAGGTGGCTTGTTAGCTATAGGATTGATTATAGGCAGACACTGGCTGATGGAACGGTTAGAAGCTGAACGGTTAGGTGGTTAGGGTGTTGGGGCGCTTTTGGCTTTTGGGGTTTTGGGTGTTAGCCGTTGGTAAATTAGAGAAAAACCATGACTAGTACGTCATTCAGAGGGTGCGACGACAGGAGAACACGAAGAATCTGTTGAGTT
>JBLHOC010000205.1:0-4634 GCA_047620825.1 Bacteroidia bacterium
TGAAAATTTATGTGCGGGATAGTTGCGTATACAGGCGATAAGCAAGCTTTTGATTTCTTAATTAAAGGTTTACAAAGACTTGAATATAGAGGGTATGACAGTGCTGGTATTGCATTGTTGAACGGAGAGCTTAACGTATATAAACAGAAAGGGAAGGTTAAAGATTTACTGGAAGAAACCAAGGGAAAAAACATCTCTGGTACAACTGGAATGGGTCACACCCGTTGGGCAACCCATGGTGAGCCTAATCAAATCAATGCGCATCCACATGTGAGCCAATCTGGCGATATTGCCGTAATACACAACGGTATTATTGAAAACTATGCTTCCATCAAAGAAGTATTAGAAAAACGAGGACACAAATTTACAAGTGAGACCGATACTGAGGTCTTAATTCATTTAATTGAAGACATCCAGAACCACGAAAATGTTGATTTATTTGAAGCAGTAAGGCTTGCTTTGAACGAGGTTGTTGGAGCATATGCAATCGTTATTGTAAGCAAGAATGAGCCCAACACTTTAATCGGAGCAAGAAAAGGGAGCCCGTTGGTGATCGGCATTGGGAAAGACCAATCGGAATATTTCATGGCCAGTGATGCCACACCAATTGTTGAACACACTAGAGACGTAATTTACCTTGATGACAATGAAATAGCGCTGATCAAGGATAACGAGCTTACCATTAAAACCATTGACAATGTTATAAAGACACCGTACTTCCATAAGCTTGAGGTGACGCTCGAGGCGATTGAAAAAGGTGGCTACGAGCATTTTATGCTCAAAGAGATTTACGAGCAACCTAAGTCTATATATGACTCAATGCGAGGCCGGTTTCATCCAACCGATTTAACTTTTGCTATGCGAAGTTTGCACGAGTATGAGGGAAAAATTAAAAACCTAAAACGTATTATTATTGTCGGTTGTGGCACAAGTTGGCACGCCGGATTAGTGGCAGAGTATATCATTGAAGAGTTTGCACGTCTGCCTGTAGAGGTGGAGTATGCATCCGAATTTAGATATAGAGATCCTATCGTAAACGAAGATGATTTAGTAATTGCCATCAGTCAATCTGGTGAAACGGCCGATACATTAGCAGCACTTGAATTGGCGAAACAAAGAGGGGCAACTATTTATGGAATTTGTAACGTTGTTGGATCTTCTATTACACGCCTTACCGACGCAGGAGCATACACCCACGCGGGTCCTGAAATAGGAGTGGCGTCTACCAAAGCATTTACGGCTCAGGTTACTGTGCTGACTCTAATTGCACTTGGTATTGCAGAGATTAGAGGAACAATTACCAAAGATCGGTTACGTCAAATGTTTGCAGAATTGGAGCTTCTCCCAGATAAGGTAAAGCACGTATTGGAATCTTGTTCCGATAAAGTTATGGAAGTGGCGAAGCGATACAAAGATGTCGACCATTGCCTTTATTTAGGTAGAGGGGTCAACTTTCCTGTCGCATTGGAAGGAGCTTTAAAGCTCAAGGAAATTTCATACATACATGCTGAAGGGTATCCTGCAGCAGAAATGAAACACGGACCAATTGCACTGATAGACGAAAATATGCCTGTTGTAGTTATCGCACCAAATAGAGGTTATTACGAAAAGGTGTTTAGTAATATACAAGAAGTGAAAGCCAGAAAAGGTAACATCATTTCTATTGTTACTGAAGGTGATAAGAAAGTCTCAGCCATTTCAGATTATTTCATTGAAATACCTGATACCGAGGATTGCCTCGTGCCGATATTAGCCACTATACCGTTACAATTGTTGTCGTACCACATGGCAGTTTTGCGTGGGTGCAATGTAGATCAGCCACGAAATCTGGCAAAATCAGTAACTGTTGAGTAATTGAAGTGGGTGTTTACCGACTCATATCACTATTACTAATTTCTGGATTTTGGCATTCAAGCAGCGGTCAAGGATTTACAACTTTATCAGCCTTACCTGGCGAATTGCATGAGTCTTCAGGAATAGAAGTCATCAATCCAAATACATTCATTTCACATAACGACGGTGGAGACAAAGCGCAGCTTTATATCATCGATTCAAGTGGTACGATTCTAAGAACTGTCTTTGTTCAAAATGCGGTCAATGTCGATTGGGAAGACATGACAATGGCGCCAGATGGTCGGGTATTCATCGGGAATTTTGGCAATAATGGGCATAATCGAAAAGACCTAGAAATTCTGGTTTTACCTAAATACGAAGATTGGACAACAGATACAATTATGCCAACGGTTATCACTTTTTCGTTTTCAGACCAAACTCAATTTCCACCTGCTGCCGAAAACCACGTTTTTGATTGTGAAGCGTTGGCGTTCTATCAGGATTCATTGTATGTCTTTAATAAAAACTGGTCGTCGCCGTTTAGTGGCTATGTGAAGATGTACGTATTACCGGCTCACGCAGGCGACTTTTCAGTGAAGCCTCGAGACAGTGTAAGTCTTGGGTCGATACGCGAAATCTCTTGGGTAACTGGCGCGGATATAGCGGATTCAAATTTGTATTTAGTAGGTAGTGCATTTGTGTGGAAGTTTAAGATTAAAGACAACGTATTTTTAGACAACCCAACACAAATCATGTTGAACCATTTTAGCCAAAAAGAAGCCATCTCGGTCTGGGGAAACCAAATTTACATAACAGACGAGAGCACAGGGGGCTTTGGTAATTTATATCGATACGATGAACCAACGAGTCAAATAAAGGCTGTACAGAACAAGGCTCATGGCATTTCAATAAAACAATTGCATAATGGAATTCAGATTGAAAATCCATTATTGTTAAATATGGAGGTTACGATAAGTGCCTTAGATGGAAAAACAATGATTAGTCAAATGACTAAAACTAGTTTGTTGAAAATCGAAAAGAAAAGTGAGGACGCCATACTATCTCCGGGTATTTATGTGTTACATATTAACACGGATACCCAAAAAAATATTTGGACAAAAGTGTGGATAGGCCCATGAAAAAAATACTAAAAGCAACATTTTACTTAGGCCTGTTTGGACTATTACTTATTGCCATGTGCGACACAATTGTTGAAGAAAGCAGTCAAGGAAATGTGTATACAGATGTGCAGGTGATCCCTGCAAAACAAACGGCTTTGGTTCTTGGGACATCCCAAAAGACCCGAAATGGGCATATGAATCCCTATTTTTCAAATAGGATAAAAGCAGCAGTAGAATTGTATAAAGCGGGCAAGGTCAAGTATATTATTGTAAGCGGTGATAATGGTCGGAGTAACTATGACGAGTCTACTGACATGAAAAACTTATTGATAGATTTGGGCGTACCTGAAGATGTTATATACTTGGATTTTGCAGGTTTTAGGACCCTGGACAGCATTGTGCGCTGCGATAAAATATTTGACCAGCAGGATGTAATAATTGTTTCACAAAAATTTCACAATGAACGGGCCATTTTTATCGGTCGTGCAAAAGGAGTTAGAGCGGTTGGATACAATGCAAAAGATGTAAGTATACGATATGGCTTTCCGGTTCATGTCAGAGAGAAACTGGCGCGTGTAAAAGCGGTCATTGATATTGTTACACGTAAAAAACCAAAATTTCTTGGACCTAAAGTTGAGATTGCTCATGCGTAATTGGTTGATTCTTTTTTCTGTAAGTCTGTTGTTGTTAGGTTTTAAAACTGATGGTGGATTTAAATCTGATCAGCTGGAATTTCCTAGGGTGAAATCTGCATTTGACTTAAAAGAAGTAGATGTAATAACGAAACTAAGGCTCGCTGGTATTAATCCAAATAAATTCGATCTATACATAAGAGCATTTAAAAAGGAAGGCACGATGGAGCTGTGGGCAAAAAATCGACAACACGATATGTATACCCTCATTGAAACATATCCTTTCTGCAGTAATGTTGGAGAACTAGGACCTAAACGACAACAAGGGGATAATCAAATTCCAGAAGGGTTTTATAACATAGCGGTGTTTAACCCTAACAGTAATTACCATTTGTCTTTAAAGGTGAGTTACCCCAATAAGTCAGATAGTTTGTTAAGTCCACATACCAACCTAGGCGGGCAGATTTTTGTTCATGGGGGATGTTTAACGATTGGGTGCATCCCGATTACAAACGATAAAATTGAAGAGCTATATGTATTAGCAGTGATGGCCAAAGATGTTGGTCAGGTTGAAATACCAATCCATATTTACCCAAACAGGATGAATTACAGTAACTACAAGACGCTTCTTGAAAAGAATCCTGAGAAACTATTACATATTTTCTGGACCAACCTGAAGCCAGTCTATCAACATTTTGAGCAGACCGGGGAATTACTAAATATAAAAGTAAACCATCAAGGCCGTTATCTGTTTACAGAATAAGCGAATTAGAAAGCTTGATATAAGTGTATATCATTGCTTTAATATTACAAGCTTTGAAGTTAAATTCGCGGCTCAATCAGATACCACAAAATGAATTTTGAACAAACGGAAAATCAAATAATGATTGCGGATATGATCCGTGACTTTGCTGCAAAAGAAATCAAGCCGAAAATGATGGAATGGGATGAAAGTCAGCATTTTCCGGTGGACCTGTTTCGAAAGATGGGAGAACTTGGTTTAATGGGTATTTTGGTTCCAACTGAATACGGCGGATCTGGGTTTGGT
>JBLHOC010000206.1:0-4631 GCA_047620825.1 Bacteroidia bacterium
TTTAACTGTTGATAGAGCGCACTACTGTCGCTTAATGCGTCGGTTACATTTTTCAATTCTAATTCAGCATTTTCCTTTTCTTTTTTATTCTCTGACGCTTGCAGTTTAAGGACGGGATACAGATTTAGAGTTTCGATATCTTTTTCGAGTAGAGTCTTCTCTCTCACCAACTCTTCTATTTTTTTGGCGTCTTGAACACTTTTAGTTGCCGACAACGCCTCCAACTCTTTCATTTCTTGTTTCAACTTAGATAAGTCAGATTGAGCGTCATCAATCCTACTTTCAATGGGTTGAGCGTCCATGTCTTTGATAAAAGGAATGTGTTCATCAAAAAAGGTAAGATCGGCTTGGTGCGGTTGTAATAGATTAGAAAAATCGTTGATTGCTTGTCGTTCTGTCTGCGTCAGTTTGCGACTTGGGTTAGCCTTCGACAACGAGCTGTTCACTGAATTGAGTTTATCCCAGGTGTTCTTATCTAGCTGGACTTGTAAACTGAATGATGCGTTCTTTGCCTTATTTTCTAGAGCCGTTAATTGTTGTTTTTTCTGTATAATTTCATCATGGAGAAACGCAATACGCTGTATACGGGATTGTTGGTCAGTGTAATTATTAAATTTGTTTTCACAGCCTTTCAAGGCATCTTGTAATATCCCAACTATGTCATTAGGCCCCATATTAGAATACGGCAGACATATCTTTTCAAACTCTTCTGTGCTACGACTAAATTGATCTAGTTTACTTTCTAGATTTCTGATGGTCCGTTCGTAATGATATTGATTTTTTTTATGCTCATCGCGTGCATTTTTTAAATTGACTAACTCAGTGTCATTTGTAGATTTCTCTGTACCCAAATCATGACTTTGTTTTTCTAGGTCAACTAAAAACGAGTTAGTGTTGATTAATAACTGAGCGAACTCGTTAGCTACGGTTTGTTCCTCTACTAAGGTATTGAACTTCGACTTTAATGAATTGAATATTGGCTCTGCAGCACTTAGCTTATCGAGTAATTCTGTTCGAGTTCGTAAAACCTTTTGTTCGCTGATTATTTCAGCAATATCCAACTCTAAGACTTGATTACTGGCATCTTTTGCTTCTATCGATGTAGCGGTCATACGACGAAGTGAACTACTGTCTTGATTGAAAAGCATTTTTACTAACGCTCTTAACGAATCAACTGAATTTAATCGGATCTCATTTATTGGGAAAATAACAAAAGGGCATGTGTCTGGACGCAAAATATCGACGGTATAGAGCGCAGTAGTTAGTTGCTCAATTTGTGTAATGTGTCTTGTAGAAGGATTGATTGACTTAAGTTTTGGGAGCAATTGATCCCCCACTTTCATATCAGGCCTTTCGCCTGCAGGACTAGACTTGTTCCAGAACAAATGTTCAATGTCAGAATAAGGTGAAGGAATAAAGGCTCTTTGAAGTTTATAGTTATCACCTTTAGAAATTATCTGACAATGTTGTCGAGTCGAGCCGTCAACTAACCTGTGCTCTACCTCAAGAATAAGCCGGCTATTATTGGTTGGGAAGTAGTGGTCATAGATTTGATCTTTAGTGAAATAACTTACGTCTGAGCTGTCACTTGCCCCCGATACAAATCCGAATTTTTTATCAGCTTGGTTTACATTAACTTCCGGGAGTAGAAAAAATCGTACCGCATTTACTATACTTGATTTACCTAGATTGCCTGTGCCGAGTAACACAATATTTAAATCAAGTGGGACTTCTACATAAGCGTAAGAGGCAGAATCAACTGCGATGATCCGTTTTAATACTACTGAAAATGGGCTGTTACTCATTTAAGTCTCCTATTAATGCTTCTTGCTCTAGCACTCCCATTCCTTTGGAAAGGAGATTAACCATAGGGTGAAACCCTAACTTCTTTGCCTTATCCAATGCTTTTAGAAAGTGCAAAGGATCCTTTGGTTTTTTACAACTGTCTGAATAATCACAGAGGTTATTTGGCATAACAAATTTAATATTTTCGCCTAATCTACGGTGTAATGTTTCGTATATTTCTATCCCCGCCAGATCATAATCGGGGCAGTAATGTACTGTCTTAAAATGCGCGAGATAATTGATGGCATTGGGGTGTGTTATGGACTTACCTGATGACCAAATAACAATCGTTTCGTGTGAAAGATCGCCTAGCCCCATATTTACAAGAAAGCTATCACTGAATGTATAACAGTCACTATTTTCAATTAAAATAACCTCTAACTGTGACGCATTGGGTATTGCTTTACTTATATCCATGCTGTCTTCGCACTTCACCACAAAGTCTTGTTGGGGCGTTGTGTGTAACTTACCCACAAAGTAAGCGGTGCTTGTACGGTGTAAATGTGAGTTTCCTGATCGTTTAGTGGCATCAACCCGAGATGTAGGTGGGGCAAATTTAGCGATCCAGTGATCTAAAACCTCATGATTAACATTCATAATGAGATACTTGTTAACACTAACTAAACGAGTATCACCTAATTGATTAAGACTTAAATGTTGCTCTTTAAGCAGATCATCAAACCTTCTGGCATTAATGGCCTTTGCATTTTTGATGGCCAATAAATATTGATAAATGTTCATCACAACGACTCACTAAACAAGTAAGGTTTAAGCTCGTCCATGTTGACGACTATCAACGGGTGTCTTTTTGGATCACTACCCTTTCCATTTCTGCCAAGTCTGTAAAATTGTATGGTGTAATCCACTAATGCAGCCCGAGTTCTCACTATAAAACGTTTTTCGTGACCATAATCACTTAAAACAAGGGTTTGTTCTGGTTTATCTAACATTGGATGAGCATTGATAATGATGTCCACATAGGTATTCCAACTGGGATCGTCTTGCTCCAAACAGACTTTTTTTTCTTCTATGGCAAGTTCGTCCATTCTGCCCAAGTTAAAATCTGAAAATCGTTCTCTTAAGCAGCAATACGCTCGACAATGCCAGCGTAAACCATCATTACAAATAGCATGGGGGATAATTGTTCTTCGTTTGCCGTTCGGGTGGTTTCTACTTTTATACTTAATTGAAACAGAACATTTTAATCGTATGGCCTTCATTAATATTCGCGTTGTTTCCGGCTTAGGGTTACACAATGGTGCGATAGTATTTGAAACTACACCTAAACCGTATAAATGTTTAAGGTGATTACTGCCATTAGCTAACATAAACCCGATGTATGATGACCAGAATATGGAAATATAAGTCGGAGTGAAGGAGTCAGTAGCTATGTAGAGCTTTTCAGGATCTTTACCATTGTAGTAAACAGAACCAGGGTGCAATTGCCGATATTGAGAAATTGATTTACTGATGACGTTGGCTTGAATGCCAAAAAAACGTGATAGTCTTGTAGCGTTAACACCACCTTCCCAGTACACCATGTATTCAATCGCTTTGAATCTTGCTTTTGTTTGTTCAGTAAGAACGTCTTTCATAAATTCGTGTATACAATAAATTGATGTACACGAATTTAGCATATACAAATAAAAAGTAAACCTAATTTTCAGAGCAACAAAGTATAATAATGTCAGACTCAACTGTGCCAATATCTAACAATTTGTTAGACCAGTAACTTGGTTTTGATAAGGAGTTTGAATTTTGGAGTGTTAGAAATTGTAATTACCATCGCATTCCTTACCCAGACTGACTTTCCTCTAAGGTAATAAATATTACTTTCCGCTTTTGAGTACCTAAAGGATTATTCAACGACTGCAAATGGCACTAAACATCCTTTGAGATTTGAAAAGTCTCTATTACCTATTATTCCTCTTGGCAATCTGAGCCATTCCACCAGCTGATACTCTAGCCTGTTCAGTATACCTAGCAGGCATAGATGTACTTTTCCACCCCCCTGCACGCTGTATATCTAGATCACTGATGCCACTTTCGGCCATGGTGACTGCTGCCCCTACCCTCGGTGAATGTGAGGTTAAATGTATGCTTAAATTAGCAAGTCTTGATAACCGTTGGAATGCCCTATAAATAGTTGAGTAGGAAATATTGGATTCTAAAACTGACGTTTTCTTAGGGCTTAATCCTCGAAATAAATATTCTTTTGACAGCTGCTTATAATTCATCTCTTTAGAAACATTAAGCTTTGCTAAAACAATAAATTTATCCACCAGCTGTATACTTGTTTTTGATAAATATCTAAAAGAGCCTTTACCTGTTTGGTCAGATTTTGTTGCTGGCACATAGAGTGTTAAGTCTCGTCTATTGACGTCGCCTACCCTAACTTTGCAAGCCTCATCAGACCGTAAAAGTGCATCATACATAACATTGACTAAGGCTAAATCACGAGCATCTTGCAAGTTATTTGGCTCTAAACAGGCATTAATTTGAACCAATAAATCAATGGTCAATGGAGTGGCTTGATCACCACGTGAATATTTATTTTGTGCGGCTAATTCCCTTTTAACCAGTGCATTTATGTACTCACCATTTTTGATTGGATTGGGCAATTTGGCCATGCCCAGGAACTTACTAATGGCAGATTTTCGCCTAATTACCGTCGCATGTGAAATTGAATCAGAGCTGCACAAATGAAGCATATAGTGTTTAACAGTTTGCTCTGTCACAGATTCATCAGGACCAAAGGAAGTCAGTTTATTCAAAATACAAAAACG
>JBLHOC010000207.1:0-4527 GCA_047620825.1 Bacteroidia bacterium
TTTGATTGGTTTTATGGTACCATTCTTCAAGTAGCCCCTTTAATTCAGAATCCAACACCTTATTTCCGATCGTTAAACGGAGAATTGTATTGGTGTATTTTTATGGCTTTCCTGGAAAGTAATATGGCAATAATCAATGTGATTATCGCTCCAATAATTTTATAAGGTGTTAGCCATCCAATAAGACTGTCATCCAGCATTAATGGAAAGTCGTAAGCCGCATGTAATATCGCGGGGATGAACAAGGCAAATGCTAGATATGTATTTGACTTATGGGTGTTAAACTTGGCAAGTCCAAAATAATAGCCCATAATGACACCAAATGCCGCATGTGCAGGAACTGCTGTAAACATTCTTAATACGCCTGTAGCCGCCCCGTAATCCACCGTGTAAGCAATGTTCTCGAGTGTAGCAAACCCCATCGAAACCATTACACTGTAGGTGATGCCATCGAAAGGTTCGTCAAAGTCTTTTTTAGGATATAGAAATCTAAAAACTACAAAAAACTTAACGGCCTCCTCAATTAACGCGACGCCAGCAAACGCGTAAACACCCGTTTTTAAAATGCTATCCGTATAAACAATACCCATTTTATTCACCAACGTTTCCAGAATTACGGCCGGAATGATGCTTAATACACCCAGAATAAACGCCCAAATCAATAGACGCTTAGGTTCAGGATCATATTTATCCTTCCAGTAAATATAAATCATGATGGCTAAGCCAGGCGCTATAGCAAGAGCTATTAAATTCATTATCCGATTGCTTGTCTCAAATCCTCAATTAAATCATCCGCATCTTCAATACCTACACTTAAACGAATCAATGAGTCTTTAAGACCCGCTTTTTCTCTTTCTTCCTTTGGTATTGAGGCGTGTGTCATACTTGCAGGGTGACCACAAAGTGATTCTACACCACCAAGTGACTCTGCAAGAGTAAATAATTTTGTTTTGCTGATTACAGCTTCTGCCTCTTCCAGGTGATCTCCCTTTAACGTGAAAGACATCATTCCGCCAAAGTCTTTCATTTGCTTTTTGGCAATGTTGTGATTTGGATGATTTACGAACCCAGGCCAATATACCATAGACACCTTTGGATGATCCGCTAAAAACTGTGCTACACGTTTTCCATTTTCGCAATGTCGCTGCATGCGCAAATGCAATGTTTTAATGCCTCGAAGTACCAAGAAACTATCCTGAGGACCTGGCGTACCGCCACAGCTATTCTGAATAAAAGATAATCGCTTAAGCAAGTCGTCTGAGTTGAACACCAGAGCTCCCATTACCACATCAGAATGACCATTGATGTATTTTGTTACTGAATGCATGACGATATCTGCACCCATATCCATTGGATTTTGCAAATAAGGAGAAGCGAATGTATTGTCAACACACAACAACACATTACTGGCTTTTGCGATTTCATTCATCGCTTCAATATCAATTATTTTCAACAATGGGTTTGTTGGTGTTTCCACCCAAAGCATTTTAGTGTTTTCATTGATTGTGGACTTAACCATCTCAATATCACCCATATCAACGAAATGAAACTTGATACCATAGGCAGAGAAGATAGACGTAAATATCCTATATGATCCACCATACAAATCATTGGTTGAGATAACCTCATCACCTGGTGAAAGCAGTTTTATTACTGTATCTATGGCTGCCATTCCACTCGCAAAACATAAACCATGTTTGGCGTTTTCCAACGCCGCCAAGTTATCTTGAAGTTGCGACCTGGTTGGATTATGGGTTCTACTATACGCATATCCTTTATGATCCCCAGGTGCAGATTGTGCATACGTTGAGGTTTGATATATCGGAGTCATTATGGCCCCAGTCGTTGGATCTGGAAAAACTCCAGCGTGAATTGTTTTTGTATTGAATTTCACTTGAATGCTTCGTGCAGCAAATATAATTTTATCCTATTGAGTGGAAGGAAAGATCCTGCGAAGTTTTAAGTCGTAAAGTTTATGACGATTATCAATGGTCTAGAAGTCCATAATGACCAATATTACGATATAGGTAAAACCTATTTTGTTTACCTTTGCTATAACATTAGAAAATAACATCACATAAACACATATTGTTGAGGCCGTCAATACACCACTTGATTATTTTGAAGACCAACTAGTAAAGATATCCGGTGATAATACGTATTACATACATTGTGAAGGTGGTTATCGGTCTGTGATTTTCGTCTCTCTAATGAAACAAAACGGGTTCAACAACATCGTCAACATCGAAAAAGGTTATGATGTTATCAAAAATTCAGATGTGATTCGCAGCACAGAATATGTTTGTCCGACCACAATGCTGTAACTTTGAATCTTAATTAAAGGTTGTGAAAGTAGAACAAATATACACAGGTTGTTTGGCGCAAGGCGCGTACTACATTGAGTCAAACGGTGAAGTAGCCATTATTGATCCACTTAGAGAAGTGCACGATTACATCCGAAAGGCTGAATCTGACAATGCTGAGATTAAATACATTTTTGAAACACACTTTCACGCCGACTTCGTAAGTGGCCATGTTACGTTGGCTGAAAAAACTGGCGCAACCATCGTGTATGGCCCAACAGCTAATCCAGCATTTGATTGTGTTATAGCCGAAGACAACCAAGTTTTTAAGCTTGGGGATATTACTATTACGGTATTACATACGCCTGGGCATACCATGGAAAGTTCTACGTATTTGCTTAAAGATGAAAATGGCAACGACCATTGCATATTTTCTGGTGACACCTTGTTTTTAGGCGATGTTGGTCGACCTGATCTAGCTCAAAAAGCGGCAACCATGACGCAGGAACAACTGGCAGGTATTTTATTTGATAGCCTGAGAAATAAAATCATGCCTTTAGGTGATGATTTAATAGTTTACCCAGGTCACGGTGCTGGTTCAGCATGTGGTAAAAACATGATGAAGGAAACTGTTGATACATTAGGCAATCAACGCCAAATGAATTATGCCTTACGAACGGATATGACAAAGGAAGAGTTTGTTAAAGAAGTCACTGATGGCTTAGCTCCTCCTCCGGCATACTTCCCACTTAACGTAGCTATGAACAAAAAAGGCTATGCTTCAATAGATCACGTAATCTCTAAAGGAAACAAACCTTTATCACCTGCTGAATTTGAGGCAGTTGCAGAGGAAACAGAGGCATTAATTTTAGACGTACGGGACGAATCTGATTTCGTTCAAGGATTTGTACCACGGAGCATCTTCATAGGCTTAAGCGGTGCTTTTGCGCCTTGGGTAGGTGCCATGATTAAAGACGTAAACCTGCCATTGTTGTTGGTAGTTGAGGACAATAAAATCGAAGAAGCCATTACCAGATTAAGTCGGGTGGGTTTTGACAATAGCATTGGTTACTTAAAAGGTGGCATAAGCGCATGGAAAGACGCCAATAAAGAACTTGACTCTATTCGTTCTATCTCCGCAGAGACATTCGAGCAGGAATTAAAATCAAATGGGCAAATGGTATTTGATGTCAGAAAAGATGGTGAATATCTTTCTGAACATGTCGATGGTGCTAAGCATACACCGTTAGAGTTTATTAACGACCATTTAGCGAGTTTTCCAACAGAAGATAATTTCTACGTACACTGTGCGGGTGGATATCGTTCTGTGATCGCTGCATCTATTTTAAAATCAAGAGGTTATCACAACTTGACTGATGTGGCTGGAGGTTTTGACGCTATAAAAAAGACGAATACTGCTTGTACAGATTATGTTTGTCCAACGACGTTATAGCTTTATAGCGTATCCGCTTTAAGACATCATCTAAATGGCGCTTTACTTCAAAGGCCAGACCTCCTATTTATGTTTCTGCTTGATTCAAGGTTTTGCTTTTCTGCGAAACACTTAGTTTTAATCAAATATTATCGAAAAGGATATTAAAATCATAGTCCTTTTTTTTTGCATTTTGATTAATTTCCCATGCCGCTTATGAAGGTCCTTAGTGCAACTCAATTAAACAGTGTGGATTTGTATACCATCCAGAACGAACCAATCACATCCATTGATTTAATGGAGCGAGCGGCCCTCGCCTGTTCGAAATGGATTGAGTCCAAATATTCAAAATCAACTTCTATTGCGGTTTTCTGTGGTCAAGGAAACAACGGTGGTGATGGTCTTGCCATTGCCCGACTATTAATCAAATCTGGGTATCAGGTCGATACATATGTAATTGAATCTGAAGGGCAACCTACGCCTGATTTTACCAAAAACTTAAGTCGGCTACCTGACTATGAATCGATAACTGAAGGCGGGCTCAATCAGGATTTAAACGTTTATACACTCTTGATTGACTGCTTGTTTGGTTCTGGATTAAACAGGCCGGTAGAAGGATTCATGTCCGATGTTATAAAAATAATTAATGAAAGTGCCACAACAAAAATCTCCATTGACATACCATCTGGGTTGTTTTGTGATTCCAATACGAGCAACACTGGATCAATCGTAGAGGCGGATACTTGTCTTACACTAGAACTACCTAAACTGGCCTTACTCCTACCCGACAAC
>JBLHOC010000208.1:0-4503 GCA_047620825.1 Bacteroidia bacterium
ATGGCAGAGCCAATGAACTTAGAGTAGGGAATATTGATATTAAGCGAGACTTTGGTTATGCACCCCGATATGTAGATGCTATGGTTAAAATGATGCATCAAACAACCCCGTCCGACTACATAATCTGCAGTGGCGTTTCTGTCACATTACGTTCCATTATTGAACATGTATTCGACTGTCTTGGCATTCAGCATGATAGAATTATAGTAGACTCAAAATTCTTTAGACCATCAGATATTAATGACATCTATGGTTCAAATGATCGAGCGCGTTCAGAATTGAAATGGGAATACGACACTCCGTTCTTTAAAGTTATGGAGGGAATATTATACGAATACGAATCAAATTTCTATGAAGCCTAGTATCCACTTCTTCCAAAGGAAAAGAAGAGAAGGTAAGAACTTTAGTCTTGAGCAAATATTTGAAGGCCTCAGGACTCGTATTTCTGATTCGTTTACCGTCAAACTTATCACTGCGCCATACATTAGTTCTGGTGTCATAAAACGTTTCCTGAATACCGTTCTAGCTGTTAGTAAGCAAGGTGATGTTAATCATATTACAGGAGACATCAATTATGTAAATCTGTTACTTAATAAAAAGAAGAACGTTTTGACAATATTGGATTGTGGTGTTCTTCATTCGGTTGGTGGTATTAAAAAATGGATAATTAATCATATTTGGTACAAACTTCCTGTAAAAATGAGTACAGTCGTAACGGTCATTTCAAACGCGACTAAAGATGATTTGGTACTGCACACAGGTTGCAATCCAGATAAAGTAAAAGTTATTTACGTTCCAATTTCTGATGAATTCAAACCAGTCACTAAACAATTTAACAGTTCAAATCCCCGCATTTTGCAAATAGGAGCAGCTCCTAACAAAAACCTATCACGCTTAATCGAAGCCGTCACTGGTTTAAATTGTGTCCTTGCTATAATTGGAACAATTTCAGAAGACAACGTGAAATTGTTAAAAGAGCATAATGTTGCTTACGAAAATTATGTCGGGATACCATTTGCAAGAATTATTGAGGAATACAGTAAGTGTGACCTTTTGTTCTTTGCATCAACATTTGAAGGTTTTGGAATGCCAATATTAGAGGCACAGGCTACTGGACGGCCTGTTATAACATCAAACATTTTATCTATGCCGGAAGTTGGTGGTGATGCAGCACTATACGTTGACCCATATTCTATTAGTGACATTCGAAATGGCATTGACGAAATTATCCAAAACGAGTCATATCGTGAGCGTCTTATACAACTGGGATTAGATAATGTGAAACGTTTTGATCCAGCAGTTATCGCGTCACAATATATTGGCGTTTATAACCAGTTACTTCAACACTAATGTTAAAAAAGTATTACCGACTAATAATTATTGTCTTCTCCTTCACCTTATCAGGATTACTTGCAACATTGTATTCACAAAATAAGTTTGATGCAGAAAATTTCGCGCTCGGCAATGCTACTTCGTCTCACTTTGCAAGTGTCAAGGGTTTCCCTATTCACATTAATAAGCTTAACGACACTGCAGTAAGTCAACTTAAATCGGGTTACGTTCATAGTGAAAAAGAATCTGTTTTTTTGATTCTAGGTAATTCACAAACACATAGTATTAATCAGTTACAAGAAGGACAAAACACATACGTTTTAAACCTACACGAAAAAGACACAAGCCGGTATGTAATTTGCCACAGTATTCAAAATGCTAGTATGCAGTACTTTTTATTATCTCTATCATATATATCTGACGAGTTTAACGTTTCAAAAGTTCTATTACCCGTTTTCTTTGACGATTATAGAGAGGATGGAATAAGGCCACTGTTTTATGAATCTATTGTTTCAGAAATGTATCAAGTGGACACAACATTAAATCCAGTAGTTCAAACGATAAACCGAGAGATAGAAGGTTTTAATCAAACTGAGGTAGTTACTACTAAAAAAAGTAGTAAGTCAACCCAAGATATAACAGAACATTTCTTGGACAGTTCATTAGCTGCAAATATGAAGACTTGGGCAGCTCGACCAAATTTTCGAGGACAATTATTTGCAAATTTGTATCATCTTAGAAATAGCGCATTTGGAATAAACGCCCAATCAGTTAGACAAAAAATACCAGCTCGCTACCAGAAGAATATGGACTGTTATCGAGCCATTTTGGAATTATGTAGGAAAAAACAAATCGAAACTTTGGTCTACATCCCTCCTATTCGAAATGATGTAGCAATTCCATACAATGTAGACGACTACAATACATTTAAAGATGAAATCCAATCAATTGCGGACTCTACCGGTAATACTCGATTTGTGAATTTGGAAAGCCTAGTTCCAGGAGAATATTGGGGAATGAAAGCGTCTACTAGCAACAGTAAAGAACTGGAATATGATTTTATGCATTTTCAATTTAAAGGTCATCAATTACTAGATTCAGCCTTAAGCAAACACCTCGATTTCCAGCAATAGCCAATGCTCTTTAACTCAGTAACATTTTTACTCTTTTTAGGAATTGTTGTCTGTCTATATTGGATTCTAGGGCGAAAGGCACGTACGCCAATGCTGTTTATCTCGAGCTTGGTATTTTACGGTTTTTGGCGATGGGATTTCCTTGGTCTTATGTTGTTTTCTACAATTCTTGACTATTTCATTTCACTGAAACTAGAAACCACCGAGAATCAAAACAAACGAAAAACCCTTTTAATGGTAAGTTTGGTTGTCAACCTTGGACTTCTGGTCGTATTCAAATATCTCTTCTTTTTTACTGAAAACATAAATTCCGTAATGTCATTTCTCGACGCAAACGGTCGCATTGTCCCATTAAAACTAATACTGCCCTTAGGAATCAGCTTTTATACATTTCAAACTATTTCTTATACCATTGACGTATATCGCAAGCACCTAAAACCTGAAAAGAACTTTTTCTTATATGGGACATTCGTAACCTTTTTTCCTCAATTAGTAGCAGGCCCAATTTTACGCGCTTCAGAGGTAATGTTACAACTATTGAATCGCCCAAGCTTTAAAATATCATATATCATCGAAGGAAGCAAACGAATACTTTATGGATTGTTTCTAAAAGTTGTTTTAGCAGACAACATAGCCCCTCTTGTCGACGCAGGCTTTGCCCAAAGTGCGGCATCATTGACTGCACTTGATGTTGCCATGTTGGCTTTCATGTTTGGTTTTCAAATTTATTTTGATTTTGCAGGCTACTCACACATTGCCATTGGTTGTGCTAAACTTATGGGTATTAAATTTCCTGAAAACTTTAATTTCCCCTATCTCGCTTCCTCGTTTAGAAGTTTCTGGAAGAGATGGCACATATCACTATCAAGCTGGATAAGAGATTACTTGTATCTACCAATTCTTGGAGTCAAGGTTATCGATCGCAACTCTAAGTCCCAAGGAGGAATAGAGACAATTCAGTCTCAAAGCGTCAGAAATCCAACTTTTGCACTTTTTGCAACATGGGCTTTAATGGGATTGTGGCACGGAGCCAATTGGACATTTATGCTATGGGGAGTTTACCACGCTGTTTTTATTTACCTAGAAAGGTTGGTTCAAAAACTGAAGTTTATTGAAAGATTGCGGACCAATTTAATTGGCTGGTTAATCGTTTTACCTATCGCTATGCTGTCATGGATCCCATTTAGAGCGGCTTCACTGGCAGAGACTTTTACAATGTATAGTAAGTTGTTTCAGCCATCTCAATATTTGCACTATTCTCTTCGCGAGAACAACTATCTTATTGTAGTCATATTACTATTAGGAGTAATCATTTCTAGTGGTCTGACTAAGATTAAACTGGATCTTACGAAACCTTGGATGATTGGTACTAAAATCGCGTTCGATTCGATTAAATATTCAATTATGTTGTTTTTAGTTTTCGTCTTTTTAAGACCAATAAGTCAGTTCATATATTTCCAGTTTTAAATTGACAAAACCCAAAACACTCTTCATAGGTTCATTCCCTAAAGAAACAAAAGGAGGAAGTTCTACGGCTTGTTTGCTCTTATTACAGTCTGAAGCATTTTCGGTTAAAAATGTTATATTACTGGATTCCACTTTAGATAATATTTCTAATAACGTACTCGCCTCAAGAATATGGAGAGCGGTCAAGCGATTTGGTAAATTAACACACATCATTTTTACGAACAAACCTAAATCGGTCCTAATTACTTGTGGTCATGGGTGGAGTTTCTTTGAAAAAGGCATGATGCTGCTCTATCTAAAAGCTTTTGGCGTTTCCTCCGTCATTACACCAAATTCAGGCTTAATCTTAGGCAGTTTTAAGTCAAACATTTTTAGAAAATATTTTCGCTTTGTTTCGAAACATGCGAAGTACGTCGTTTGTCAAGGTGACTTTTGGAAAGAAACTTTTACTAAATATTCAGCCAATCCTCAGAAACTCGTTGTAATCAAAAACTGGCTGTCACCCGAGTCCATATCTAAGCCTCTCCTCCCCTTTTCTATCAAGGAAAGAAACAAAATCAACCTGGTTTAC
>JBLHOC010000209.1:0-4490 GCA_047620825.1 Bacteroidia bacterium
ACTATTCAATGAATCTGTCAACCAACTACAATAGGCCATTGCTTGCTCTCGAGAAACACCTACCAGCGGATAGTTTTTATACGCTGAATGTTGAAAATAGTACATTGTATATGGCTCGTTGTAGGCAAGTTTATCCTGCCATACTGTTGTATCTGGTCTAGCCTTGTGATATGCTTCTATCTGACTATTCCGTTTTAAACTATGTAAATAAAGTCGGTATTGCTGGTTACTAACCTCTGACTCAGAAACGTAGAACCGTTCTGTAGAGTCCTTATTAGGATTATCGTTTATGAAAGTATTCACCCCTTTTGTGTGAAGATTATCCCATAAATAGCCTGCCGGCACTTCAACAAAATAACTTGGAAGATTTTTGTTCTTCTTTGGTTTTCGTTTGTGGGCGAAACTTGATAAAATCACAATGGCAATTATTGCACCTATCATTAAACGGAATTTCATGTCTTCACTTTTAGTTATGAGATAAACGTCCAATGTCGTTATTAATTACTTTTTTGGCCAATTTGAACAACTCTCTAGACGCTACAGAGCATGTTGCCCATAATTTACAAGACCAAGAAAAACCATACTTGATAGATTTAGTATCTTCGTTTTTCTCAAAAGACAAAAAATGAAATTCACTACTAAACTTACTTGCGCTTTCGCTTTTCTATTTATTTGGAATTTTTCGTTTGGACAAGGTTCAGAAAAATACTGCGTCACTATTGAAGCCATTGCCAATTCTGAGGCTACAAGTATTACCTTAAACTTCATTCCAGCAAATAATGCAAACACCTATGAAGTATACCGAAAGAACTTTGGAGCTACTGCTTGGGGTGCAGCATATGCAACACTTAGTGGTAGCGATTCCACTTTTGTAGATCGAGCCATTGTAAAAGCCAAAATGTATGACTATCAAATTAAGAAAATTGGCGCGAATGGATTGATAGGATATGGCTACGTAACATCAGGCGCCAAAGTAGATGTGGTACACGATAGAGGCGTTGTCTTACTTGTTATCGACTCTGCACTATCAGTCGACTTAGCCATGGAGTTAGGTACAATGCGGAAGGATTTAGTTGGAGATGGACATCAAATTGTTGAATATATAGTCTCTCAAAGCACCGACCATAAAACGATAAAATCAAAAATAGAAGAATTTAAGACACTGTACGAAAACCTAAACCACATTTACATTCTAGGGCATGTTGCCGTTCCATATTCAGGCATTTACTGTGCCGACACCTATTGGACTGTCCCACCAGACGGACACAAAGCTGGAAGCGGAAACCATTGTGGTGCTTGGGCGGCTGACGCCTACTATGGAATATTAAGTGGTAACTGGAGCGATTTTTATACGGTAACCACTGGTGTCAGACCACATACTCAAAATGAACCAAATGACGGCAAATTTGACCAAATCGTTTTACCCGGTCAGGTTATGTTTGGTATAGGAAGAGTTGATTTATCAAATATGACGAAGTTCCCTAAGTCGGAGCTAGAACTAACCAAGCAGTATATCATCAAAAATCATAAGTATCGATATGCACTGTCTACACCTATACAGAAAGCCCTTATTGACGAGAATTTCGGTGCAAATGCTGGCGAACAATTTGGTGCGAGTGGGTATCGGAGTTTTGGTGCGATGGTTGGGATTGACAATGTCAATACAAACGATTTTATGTCAACACTTAAAGATGAGCAATACATTGTTGCCTATGGAACTGGTCCTGGGTCTTACACTTCAGCTGGAGGTATTGGAACTACTGATAATTTTGTCACCAATCAAGGAGCAGCCTATTTCAATATGATATTTGGAAGTTACTTTGGCAACTGGGATATTGCAAACAACTTTTTAAGAGCACCCTTAGCACTTGAAAATGGTGGATTAACAAATGCTTGGGCAGGTCGACCGAATTGGCACTTTTACCCGATGGCTTTAAATCAAACTGCTGGTTATTGTGCGCGTTTAACTCAGAACAACAAAACCTTATACAATCCTGGTAAATTCACGAATCAAGTGCATGTAGCGTTAATGGGTGACCCTACGTTAAGAATGCACATGTTTGCCCCCCCAACCAATGTGGTTGTCACAAGTTCCGATGCCAATAAAAAGGTTCATGTAAGTTGGACGGCATCTGCTGACAAAGTAGATGGTTATTACGTTTACTACAGCAACGATTCTTTAGGACCATTCATTCAGGCAAATACAGACCCAATCTCTGGGACAACCTATTCGAACACAGCCCCACATCAAGGAAAAGTATATTTCATGGTCAGAGCTATCCGTTTAGAAGAAACAAAGTCTGGGAGCTTCTACAATTTGAGCCAAGGTAATTTTGGCGAGATAGATGATTTAATCAATACGTCGATCGATCCTATTTTGACTGAGATATCAAATCTGGATGTTTTCCCGAATCCATCTAATGGATTAGTTACACTTCGATTTAAAAGTACAAATGGGAATGAATCCAGTCTCTCCGTAATTGACACGAAAGGAAGTGTTGTTTATGGCGCTACTTTAACTGGAGTAGGTACGCAAATTCATGCACTAGACTTATCAGATTTATCAGCGGGGTTGTATTTATTAAAGATTAATAATCAAGCAAAGCGCTTATTGATTGAATAAAAAACGCCTTAATTAATAATTAAGGCGCGGGTAATTCTCCTGGTCTTGGTAGGTTTAACTTAACAAGTAGAAGCAGTACGCATCGCTGCGTGCTGTAATGGAAAAATTCTTTGGTGGTCCGTTTATATTCCTCATAGAACATAATTTAGAACACACAATTCAGATAATTACATACCAGTAATTATCAAGTGCAAATCAACACATTTCTTACATATCATTTGTCTAATTCAAGTTGTTTAGTGATTGCCTCTTTAAATGTGACCACAAAGCAGTTTTATTTACCATAACACTCCGCTTTCCCGCACAATTCAGGCATTTCCGCTGTCTGACATGGCACACTTTAGGTAATATTTTGAGAATAGCTTGGCAGACACTGACAACTCTAATTGGTTAAACTTGAGTGTTACGACTAAATACACTTTGGAATATTTCGTCAAAACTGTTTACCTATAACATGCTGTTTAACAAATACTTAAATCGTTTATCTAAAAGTTCATAGTTAAAATAACTGGTGCTCATTTTAAAACAAAAAAATAATGGTGATTTGAATACCCATCTAGACGCTATTGTCAATAACGTGTTACTTTTATGTCATAAACTTCACAAGATGTGTCATAATTCCCCACTTCTAAGGCGCTTCAACTGATTCCCACACAGCTATCATCTAGCAATTACGGGACTTCAAGACCTGTACAGCAAAAAATACCGCCATCTGGCCATTAAATAGATAATTTTTGACACGTTCAAGTATTAAATTCGTGAGGCAGGATAAACCTGTGTAGGTAAATAATATTAATTAAAACATTAACAAAAACAGATGAAAAAACATCAACAAACGAAATGGCTTTCGACCCTTTATCGGGGATTTATGTTATCGGCTGCTTTACTCCTTGTGAGTGGCTTAGCGATGGCTCAACTTGATGGTACGTACACCATTAATTCGGCTTCTGCGACAAGCGGAACAAACTTCAAAACATTTGCAGCTCTTACTTCCGCCCTTAGCAGTAATGGAGTAAAAGGAGCAGTAACTGTAAACGTAGTGAAAGGATCAGGTCCTTACGCTGAAAAAGTAACTCTTCCACCAGCAAGTGGTGCAAGTGCTACAAACACAATTACTATCAATGGTAATGGCGAAACTGTAACAAACACTGCATCTTCATCTGTGTTTGATTTCAATGGCGCTGATTACTACACAATTTCAGACGTAAAAATGATTGCGGCGGGTACTGGAACTGGTACACGTGTTATTCACCTATGGAAAGGTGCTAACTACAACACAGTTAAAGGTTGCGATCTTGTAATTTCTAAGTACACAGGTACTAATAGATCTACAGGTTATGTAGTTATGTCTAACAGTGCTACTGGTAACTCTGCAGCGCTACACGGTTCTCACAACACGATTGAGAATAACAAAATGTCAAACGGTGGAGCTAGCTCTAGTGTTGGACCTTATTATGGTTGTGTTGATTATCGTTCTAGTTCTTATGCAGGAACAACTGGTAACAACGTATTTAAAGGCAACGACATGAGTAATATATATTACTACTGGTTCTACATGTATTACGCAAACGGTTTCACAATCGACAACAACAAATTGCATGATGACAGAAGTAACGCAGGTTATGCATACACCTTATATGCATATTTCTGTAGCACAACTACACATTCAAATAGCTTTAGTGGTAATGACATTAGCAAAATGTCTCCTACAAACTACCTATACAACTATACGTACCAAACTAGTGGAACATCTAGCTTGCCTTTTAAAATAAATGACAACAAAATTCATGATAACTCCTGTAATTATTTTTACAACTACTTAGGATATTTCGGAAGTTATCTTGAGTTATACAGAAATGAAGTGTAT
>JBLHOC010000210.1:0-4430 GCA_047620825.1 Bacteroidia bacterium
CCAAAATGGTTGGTCAAAAGAAAGCCAGAGAAATCTTTTTTTTAGGTAGAAACTATAGCGCTCAAGAAGCCTTTGAAATGGGGATGGTAAACGCGGTTATACCACACGAGGACTTAGAATCGACTGCTTTTGATTGGGCACAAGAAGTATTAAGCAAATCTCCAACAAGCATTAAGATGTTAAAATTCGCTATGAATTTGACTGATGATGGCATGGTTGGTCAGCAAGTGTTTGCTGGTGAAGCGACTCGGTTGGCTTATATGACCGAAGAAGCTAAAGAAGGACGGAATGCCTTTTTGGAAAAACGCAAACCTGACTTCGGTAAGGATAAGTGGATTCCGTAATGAGTTTTTAGTGGCCCTACCACAACGGTCATTCAAATGGCTAATTCCTAAAGCCCCTTAGACCAAAATATTCAACGCTCCTGGCACAACCTCAATCCGGACTTCGCTCACTTTATCTGCTGGCTCACCATCAAAATGCGTATAAATCGGTTTCGTAAGTGTTACAGTGGATTTTCTCGTTTGCACTCTAGTAATCAAACGATTAGGCATCCTAAAGTAGAGACAGCATACCAACCAAATGATCTCATGTAATCTTGGTTTTTTTAAATATACCACGTCCAAAATTCCATCTGACAATGACGCTTTCGGGGCCATGAAAAAGTTATTACCCCACTGTCTTCCGTTGGCGACGCTTAACATAAATGCCTTGTGACTTGTTGATTCACCATCGCTCAACATTTTATATTCCAAATTAGTACTACCGCCATAATCAGACATAATGGCCTTAGCATAAGATCTTAAGCCTCGTTTTGTTATAGTAGAAAACGTGTGACTCACTTTTGCATCGAATCCCCAACCTGCTACATTGATAAAAACCCGGTCATTCATGAGGCCAATATCTAACTTGCGTTCTGCAGCTTGATTTAATTGTTGAAGCGCAGTTGGAATTGATCGTGAGATTTTCAATTCTCTTGCAAATCCATTACCACTCCCCTGCGGAATTATTGCCAATCGTAAGTCCGTGCGATAAATTGAGGCAACCACACTATTAATCGTTCCATCTCCTCCAACTGCAACCACAGCATATCCACCTTTTTTAGCAAAATCTACGATGGCATTTGGAAGACCTTCGACCACTTTCCACCAATAAATATCAAATGTAAACTTACCGTGATCTAAGTGTTTCTTGATTAAATCTGGTACATGGGATTTAGATTTCCCACCAGAAATTGGATTCACTACAAACAGTAACTTCTTCAAAATTATGTTTAATTGGTGAGTGCATATTGCACCAAATTAGCTCCCATTTTTAACGCTTTTTGTCTTGTTTCTTCAGAGTCATTGTAGACACTTGCATCTTCCCATCCGTTACCCAAATCACATTCAACATCGAAAAAGCAAATCAGTCGGCCCTTAAGCAATAAGCCATAACCTTTTGGTGGTTTGCCATCGTGTTCGTGAATTTTAGGCAGTCCGTTCGGAAATGCATATTTCTGTTTATAGACTGGATGTGTGAAGGGTAATTCAACAAACTCTAACTCGGGAAAAACCTTTTTCATTTGTGGGCGAATGTATTTTTCTAATCCGTAATTATCATCTATGTGAAGAAAGCCTCCAGCTTCCAAATACTTTCTCAAATTATCAACGTCTTTGTCTGTAAATACCACATTACCGTGACCCGTTAGGTATAAGTATGGATAATTATAGATGTCACTGCTGGACAATTCCACGACTTGATCCGCAGGATCTATGTTTGTTGAGAGGTAGGTGTTACAAAATTGAATCAAATTGGGAAGTGCTGTTCTATTGGCATACCAATCCCCGCCTCCACTGTACTTCACCTTTGCGATTTGAAAAGAATGTCGTTGGGTAAAAGAACTAGATAGTGTAAGTATCAAGCACCCTAGAATGAAGAATTTATATTTCATATTTATGCTAAAGTAACGTTAAAATGGTTGATTAAAGTACTTGAAACAATTGCCGCTGTTTCCGTACGGTATCTGGGTAAGCCAAGTGACAAAGGTTGAAAACCTGCTTTCGTAGCTAGGTCAACCTCTGTAACAGAAAAGTCTCCTTCTGGGCCAATTAAAATGCAGGCTGACTTGGACAACATTGCACGGTTTATCTGTGCTTTATCTTTATCGAAACAATGGGCTATGAATTTAGTTTCAGAACTTTCGTTTTCAATAAAGTCTTTAAAATTCACATTTGTTTCTATGATAGGTAGCCAAAGGTTACCGGATTGTTTCAGCGCTGAAACAGCTTTTTTTACCAGTCTTTTTTCATTGATTCGAGAACGTTCTCCTTTTTCGGTACGTATAAATACCAGCCTAAAAACGCCAATCTCTACCAATTTCTCGACCATCCATTCCATTCTATCGGCACTTTTAGTTGGGCTAACAGCTAACGTCAATTTTAGCTTGGGCGCATCTTCCGTTTGAAGCACTTCAATTACTTGTGCCTCTACATACTTTCCTTTGGTCTGAATTGAACACATGTATGTTTGACCCTGTCCATTGAACACTCTAATTTCATCGCCTATGTTTAGACGCATCACTTTAATACAGTGACGGCTTTCCTCCTCGCTCAGTACGATTTTGTTATCTGATATCTCCTGACTAAAGAAATGGTGCATGACAATTAAACCAAATTAGTGTCTGCAATCGCTTTCATGCCGTCAAAAGGTTCTGGCTTTTCTGATTTAACCCAAAATAGACTGATGAAGCCGAGCACAAAAATGGAGCCTAAAATAACCACGGAGTAACGCATATTTCCATCAAAACATCCAGTTACATACCCAAAAAGGAATGGTCCGATTATCAATCCAATTTTTTCAAGTACGTCGTAGAAACTGAAATAAGAAGCATGATCCGTTGTTTCTGGTAACATTTTCGAATACGTAGACCGGCTCATGGATTGTATTCCGCCCATAACAAACCCAACACCCGCTGCTAGTCCATAGAACTGATTCGGTTCAGTAATAAAGTAAGCTGTCACGCAGATACCTATCCAAAAAACCACCGTAATTTTAATCACACTTATATTTCCAATTACTCGCGACAAACGAGACATTCCTAACGCTCCAACTACTGCTACGAGTTGAATTAGGATGATACTCACGATCAATCCTGTTTTATCTGCTTCCCCTGTCACCTCATCTACCGGCCAATTAATTTCTTGGTCGGCAAATACAACGGCCAACAGCATAATTGTTTGTACACCCATGTTGTAGATAAAAAAGGAAAACAAGAACCGTTTGAGTTGGACTTGAGTTGCTAATTCTTTCCATACTTTATTAAGCTCTCTATAACCTTTATAGATATATCCTTTTTCCTTATCAACTATCTTATCATATACATTATTAGGCAACCTCAAATAGGTGATTTGAGCGAATCCTGCCCACCACAATCCAACAGCTATAAAGCCCAAACGGGGTACTAAATCACCAGCGTCAGGGAAAAGTTTAATGGCTACAATAACTGAGATCAATAACAGAATACTTCCTACATATCCCATAGAAAATCCTTTGGCACTGATACGATCGTGTCGATCTGGAGTGGCAATTTCGGGGAGATACGAATTGTAAAAAACCAAACTTCCCCAAAACCCAATACTGGCAAAAAATGGTGATAACATGCTAATTTCCAGATTATTCACATCAAAAAAGAACATAGACATGCAAGACAATGCGCCTAGATAACAAAAGAATTGCATGAATCGCTTTTTGTTTCCTAAATAATCAGCAATACCACTTAAAAGTGGCACAAGGAACGAGACAACAATAAATGAAGCAGAAAAGACATAAGAATAAATTTCTACATTATTGAATTCTCTTCCAAAAAATAATACCGTATCAACAGGTAATCCTTCGATGTGTTCTGTTTGACTAAGAAAGAATTTTGGAAATACAACAGATGTGATTACTAGATTATAAACTGAATTTGCCCAGTCATAAAATGTCCATCCACTAATGATTTTAGGATCGTTCTTTATTATCATCTAGGTCAAAGAAAGTCTTTGTCCCTGAACTTAACAACTAAAACTATGCTGCCTTTTGTTGAAACTTATTCAACTTCGTTTTGGCATCGCTAAGTGTTACTGTGATACTTGTTATGGAATCATCAGAAGGACTCTCATACATGTAATCTAGCAGCAAGGCTTCACACATAGAACGTAAACCTCTTGCCCCTAATTTATAATCAAGCGCTTTATCAACTATGTAATCCAGGACATCTTTCCCGAATTTTAGTTGTTTCCCTTCTAATTCAAAGAGTCGTTGATACTGCTTCACCAAAGCATTTTTCGGTTTTGTTAGTATTTGTAGCAACGCCTCTCTATCCAGCGCTACAAGATTTGTAAGCACCGGCAAACGACCAATTATTTCTGGTATCAGGCCAAAGCTTCTTAAATCAAATGGAGATAAAT
>JBLHOC010000211.1:0-4345 GCA_047620825.1 Bacteroidia bacterium
CCGAGTCAAACAATACCACAAAAAAAAAAGGTCCATGATTAAATCATGGACCTTTTTTAATTTTGCAGTGGCATTAGCTGTTTAAAAAACCGTAATGACCTGCGTACGTTTTTAATTGCTTTCGCAAGCGACGCTTTGCAACAAAGATTCTAGTTTTTACTGTTCCAATTGGAATGTCTAACTCTTCGGCTATTTCATGATACTTAAAACCTTCCATGTTCAATTCGAATGTTATTCTTAAATCTTCTGGTAAAGTTGCTACGGCATCTTGAATGTCTTGTGCTAAAAATTTGTTCTCTCCATCGTTCTCAGTTGTATGATGTGGTGAGTCCAAGAAATATGTATTGTCGGTTGTATCGATAAACGTATTACGACGCATAATACGTCGATAATTGTTTATGAAACTGTTACGCATAATCGTATATAACCAACCCTTAAGGTTTGTACCTTCTTTAAATTTTGTTTGATAGGTCAATGCCTTTAACAAAGTTTCTTGAACCAAATCATTTGCATCTTCCGAGTTTTTAGTCAGCTGTAAAGCGTAACTATTTAAAGCGCGTTGTTCGTTGTGAATTTTTGATGATATGTCCATGTTTCTGTTATTTACTACTCAAATATATAAGAGATATGTGTATATACAAGTATTTCTGATTCAATGTTATTTTACTGCCTAAATATTACACTTAAGTGATTGTTATTCAGTTTTTTAACGAGTTATAAGAAATCTTTATCTCGCTATATACTCGACTTATTATTACAATTATCTCTCCAATACAAGACGACCGACAGAATAGCATTGTTTCGGAATATTTGTCATGTTTCTGTAGGACTTTATACAAGAAAATTAGGTTGTCAATTCGCACTTTGTCGATATTCGCACTGAAAAAGAGGTCAAATGACCCGTATAGCTTAATAATGAAAGTATCAGTTTATAGGAAAGCACACTTTAACGCTGCACACAGATTACACGTACCAAGTTGGTCAGATGACAAAAACGATACGGTATTTGGTAAGTGCAATATGCCGAATTATCACGGTCATAATTACATGATGGAAGTGAAACTGACTGGCGATATTGATCCAGAAACCGGTTATGTGATGGATCTGGGTGAGTTGAAGCAGATCATTAATGAAGAGGTAGTTGAAAGATACGACCATCGAAATTTAAATTTGGATATTCCAGATTTCAAGGCCCTAAATCCTACGGTTGAAAATATCGCTGTTGTGATATTTAATAGATTGCGTAAAAGAATCGGTGAACAACTCAAGCTCGGTTTACGTTTGTATGAAACCGAAAGGAACTTTGTAGACATAGAAGAAGACTAAGATATGGATGATAATACCAAAACCCCTTTAAAACCAGACGCATTTAAAATGTCTGATGACGAGAAAATCTCAAAAATTGAATCTCATGTAGAGTCCATTTTAGATATTTTGGGTATGGATTTAACAGATGACAGTATTTCCAAGACACCGCATAGGGTGGCTAAAATGTATGTTACCGAGATTTTTAGCGGTTTGAATCCTGCAAATAAACCCGCTGTTACCTTATTCGAAAACAAATACAAATACAGCCAAATGTTGGTCGAAAAAAATATATCAGTTTTTTCAACTTGTGAACATCATTTGGTACCCATTTATGGCACTGCACATGTCGCTTATATCTCAAATGGGGAGGTGATCGGTTTGTCAAAAATCAACCGTATTGTCAAGTACTATTGTAGAAGACCACAAGTTCAAGAACGTTTGACAAGACAGATTGCTGCAGAACTTAGGGATACCTTAAAGACTGATGATGTGGCTGTTGTGATAGACGCGGCGCATATGTGTGTAGCGTCAAGAGGTGTTGAAGATGTTAACTCAACAACTGTGACTGCAGATCTAAGTGGCCAGTTTTTGAAAGAAGCCACTCGTATGGAATTCTTAAGATACATCGGGTACTAAGTTCGCCACTCGCATTTTTTGACTTTCTTTGTCCAAACGAATAATTTGGAAATGCGAAACATCTTTTTTCTTGTCATATTTTTCTCTTCATCCATAGCTGCTTTTGCTCAAAATGCAACTCCTGAATTAAAAGAGTACCAGTCAGCTACCAATACATATTATTGGAAAAACCGAACACCTAATAAAAGTTATTGGCAACAAGACGTTCACTATAAACTGGACGTAGTTGTTGACGACAAAGAAGAATCCATAGGTGGAAAAGAAGTGCTGACGTATTGGAACAATTCTCCAGACGCATTAACACGTATTTATTTTCATTTATACCAAAACGCATTTACACCGAATTCGTACTTGAAAAGTGCTAGAGATGCTGATAAAATAAAGAGCATCTTTGGTGAGCACGAGCGCAAAGGAGTCAATACTGTCATCAATTCATTGTCGATTAATGGAAAGGCAATGAGCTATACCATTGACAACTCTATACTCTACGTTGACCTTGATAAACCAATGGCACCCAACACAGGCTTGTCGATTGAAATCAGTTTTAAAACTTTTTGGGATAAGGATGACGGAGGTAATATCCGTCGTAGAATGAAAACTTTTAGGCATGGTGGAATGAAACAAGACAGTTTCTTACATTTTGACGGAGTGCATTGGTATCCAAGAATCTCTGTGTATGATAGAAAATTTGGTTGGACCACAGATCAACATTTGGGTAAAGAGTTTTATGGAGATTATGGCATCTACGAAGTCAATTTAACATTTCCTAACCAGTACATTGTAGAAGCCACTGGGGAGTTACAAAACACAAAAGAAGTATATCCTGGAGACTTACGACAACGTTTGGACATAAGCAACTTTAAAAAGCGAAGCAGTACATATTCTAATCCAATAACAACTGATGGGTCTAACAAAACTTGGAAGTTTAAAGCGATTAATGTGCATGATTTTGCATTTACCGCAGATCCAACCTATAGAATTGGTGAAGTGATATGGAAAGGTGTAAAATGCATTGCATTAGCACAAGAAGAACATGCCCACAAATGGCAACCGTCAGCCCAATTTGTGGCTGATGTTGTGAAAGCATATTCAGAGAAGGTTGGCATGTTTGCATATCCAAAGATGATTGCGGCTGACGCTCGTGATGGCATGGAGTATCCGATGCTAACGCTTGATGGAGGTTCTTTTCCAGGACACAAAGGATTAATAGCCCATGAAGTTGGTCATAACTGGTTTTTTGGAATGGTAGGTAACAACGAAACGTACCGCGCTTCTCTCGATGAAGGATTTACACAATTCCTGACAGCAATGTCGCTTAAGGAGATAGATGGTATTTCTACAAGTCCTAATTATCGTGATGACCAAACTGTATTTTACGGTTATATGTCTCACGTGACCGGCGAAAACAACGCTCGGTTAAACATCCATTCTGATCACTTTAATTCTGCAGCACGTCATGGTGGTGGTTATGGACAGGTATACTACAAAACAGCAACCATGTTGTATAATTTACAATATGTGTTGGGTGATGAGTTGTTTGCAGAAGCATTTGCGAACTACTTTGATCAGTGGAAAATATGTCATCCATATTGGGAAGACTTTAGATCTTCTATCATCCATTATACCAAGGTAGATTTAAACTGGTATTTTGATGCGTGGATTGAAGACAATTCATTTGTGGATTATGCTGTGAAAGGTGTTAAAAGAATTGACGGAGATAAATACAGCATCACTTTTGAGCGAAAAGGCGATCAGATGCCTATAGATTTTTCAGTCGTTAGTAAATCAGGCAAAACTCAAAACTTCCATATCCCAAATAATTACTTTGTCAAAAAGACAAGTGCCACTGTATTACCAAAATGGACTGGTTGGGGATTGGTGAATCAAACCTATACCGCTGAGGTGACTATCCCTGGTGGTATTAAAGATGTTGTGATTGATGCAAGCGGCAGGCTAGCGGATGTTAACAGACTTAATAATTCCAAGAAAATGCCAATGTATTGGACGTATGATAAATTGCGATATGGCCCTACAACATTCAGACATTATGTAGCGAAATACCGAGGCGATTTATGGTACAATGCCATTGATGGTTTAAAAATTGGAGCTAAGTTCTCTGGAAATTATTTTAATCATAAACACATTATCAATGCAAGAATCCTATACAATACGGGTGTAGATTTTTCTGGTGCGAGTGAAGCCTTAGTGGACAATAGAGACTTTATGTCCTATGAGTTTGACTATAGAAATAAAGTCGCCAAACGAACCAATGTTGAGGCAGGGTCGAAATGGATGGCAGGTTGGATGTATCACACAATCGGAATTAATAAAGCAACGAATAAAGGTTTGTTGGATTTAAAGTTTGCGAGTGCTGATCGAAAGAATTCAAGTTATCTGTTAT
>JBLHOC010000212.1:0-4305 GCA_047620825.1 Bacteroidia bacterium
GTTTTATACGCAAAAAATCATCAAAGGGTACCCTTTGATGATTTTTGAATAACTTTGATATTCAATTAATAAACGGTACTAAAGAGTGGAAGCCTACAGTTAGACGACGGGCAGGGCTGTCTGCTGACGAAGCAGGCCCAAATTCAATCTTGTTTTTTTAGTGCCATTCCACGTAGCTCACGATAAAAGAAAGCAAAAGTGACTTGATCAAAATATGCTTCCTACTCGCTCTTAATAACATTTGTAACTGGATCGGCACATTCTTCTCCCTTTCCTTTCTTATTTACGATATCAAAATAAACGACATGTTCAAACATAGAGAGACCTTCTAACCTAATACGCCAAAAGCGAAGCGCCCCAACAACCTAACCAAACAACACCCCAACCACTTTCTAAAATCTACCGGTATGTTTGTGCATCAGCATAATATTTTATAATCTTCGATCAACAATTACAGCAATTCCTATTTATTCAAAAGGGGTAATCAAATCACAGAAACGATGAACAAGATACAGTGCAAAAGAATCGAATGCTGACCAAATCAAAATGAGATTACAACTCGTTTTGTAGTGCTTCGATTTTTGACAATGTATCTGCCTGTTTTTGACGTTCCCTATCAATGACCTCGGCATTGGCATTTGCAATGAATTTATCGTTGCTTAGCTTTTTGTCAATTCCAATTAAAAAACCTTGTAGTCGTTTTATTTCACCCTTAATAGTTTCTGGGTCCTTCTTATTTAAATCGATACCGTCAAAAGATATGTTAACCTCATGAGTTCCAAGGAGTTCGTTTAAACCATCTTGAGTTTCATTGTACATGAACTTACCAACGTTTGCAAGTTTTGCACTTGCAATTTCCATAGATTTAAAACCATTCACATCTCCGGTTTTAATGGCGATGTTGGCGGCGATCTTAGGCGATATATTCTTTGTATTTCGTACTGATCTAACCAAACTGATTAAATCTCTACACTGTTCTACTTTAGGATTTGTTTTTATTTGACTTGCCGTTGGCCACTCCTGTAAATTAATAAAGTCAGTAGTTGTATCGTTTAGATTCTGCCATAGTTTCTCAGTAATAAATGGCATAAATGGATGTAATAAACGCAGCATCTCATCGAAATGTGCTTTGATTCGTGTCAAGTCTTTTGATGGGATAGGAGACCCATAAGCAGGTTTCATCCATTCTAAATACCAAGAACAGAAATCACCCCATATTAATTTGTAAATGGCCGTCATGGCATCCGAGACCCTAAATTTGGTAAAGTGATCGTTCACCTGTGTAATTGTTTCAGACAATCTTGTCGACATCCAATCGTGTATAACATCAGAAGTGCCTTGGTAAAAGTCAGCGAGGTTGTCATCAGACACTTCCCACCCTTGAATTAACCGATATGCGTTCCAAATCTTATTACCGAAGTTTCTGCCTTGTTCGCAAAGTGCCACGTCAAATAACAAATCATTACCTGCTGGAGCTGCCATCATTAGCCCCATCCGAACACCGTCCGTACCGTATTGCTTCATCAGTTTAAGAGCGTCGGGAGAATTCCCTAACTGCTTCGACATTTTCCGTCCTTTTTCGTCCCGAACGATACCAGTAAAATAAACGTCACTGAATGGCTTTTCGTTTTTGTATTCGTAGCCAGCCATAATCATACGTGCCACCCAGAAAAATATAATGTCTGGACCTGTAACCAACACGTTGGTAGGGTAGTAGTAAGCTATTTCTGGATTGTCTGGTTCGTTGATACCATTGAAGACACTGATAGGCCATAACCATGATGAAAACCACGTATCCAGTACATCTTCATCTTGTTTTAAATCATCAATGGTCAAGTTGGCATCTATCTTAAGCGCTTTTTCTAATGCAAGCGCTTTAGTCTCTGCAACAACATGTTTTCCTTTTGGTAAATAATAAGCAGGTATTTGCTGACCCCACCACAGTTGTCTGCTAATACACCAATCTTTCAAATTGTCGATCCAGTGTTTATAGGTGTTTTTGAGTTTTGCTGGATAGATGTTGATGGTGTCGTCCATCACTTTAGATAGAATTTCAGGATTACGTTTTGTAAACTCTTCCATATTCATAAACCATTGCTGACTGAGTTTTGGCTCAATCATAGCATTGGTTCTTTCCGAGAAGCCCACCTTGTTTTTATACGGCTCAATTTTTACTAGGTTACCTAGTTCTTCAAGCTTTTTGCCAATGTTTTTTCTTACAAAAAACCGATCCTCACCAATGTAATGACCGGCTGCTTCACTCATGGTACCATCGTTATTGATGGTATCGATAACAGCCAAATCGTATTTAATACCTAGGTTGTAATCGTTTATGTCATGGGCTGGCGTCACTTTCAACGCGCCAGTTCCAAACTCGATTTGTACGTAATCATCAAAAATGATTGGTACTTCACGATTCACGATAGGAACAATGGCTTTTTTGCCTTTTAAATGACTGTAGCGCTCGTCTGTTGGGTTAACACAAATGGCAGTGTCACCCAATATAGTTTCTGGCCTTGTCGTAGCAACGGTGATATATTCATCACTGTCTACAATCTTATATTTCACATAGAACAAACGTGAATCTACTTCGCGATGGATTACTTCTTCATCCGATAAGGCGGTCTTGCCTTCAGGATCCCAGTTCACCATGCGAACACCTTTGTAAATTAATTTCTTTTCATATAAATCAACAAAAACCTTAACAACAGAAGTGTACAAATCATCTTCCATTGTAAATCGTGTGCGGTCCCAGTCACACGAACAACCTAGCTGTTGAAGTTGTTGCAGAATAATGCCTCCATATTTCTCTTTCCATTCGAATGCGTGTTCTAGAAATTCAGTTCGGGAAATATCTTTTTTATCAATACCTTTTTCCTTCAACATAGCCACCACCTTTGCTTCTGTGGCAATCGATGCATGATCAGTACCTGGCACCCAACATGCATTATAACCCATCATACGTGCACGTCTAATCAATACGTCTTGCAGCGTATTGTTCAACATGTGTCCCATGTGTAGTATTCCTGTTACGTTTGGAGGAGGAATCACAATGGTGAACGGTTCTTTGTCGTTTGGTGTAGATTTAAACAAAGCGTTCTCAAGCCATGAGCTGTATAAGTCAGACTCGAAATCGTTAGGATTATATTTATCGCTGAGTTGCATGTTCGTTGTATTTCTAAAAGTGACAAAAATAAAAAAGCCTTCCGGTAGTACGGAAGGCTTTTAAAATTTATTAGAGTTTTTGTTAAACTCTTTTTTCTTTAATTCTTGCTTTCTTACCAGTTAACGCTCTTAAGTAGAAAATTCGTGCTCTTCTGACCTTACCACGTCTATTGACGTCGATTTTTTGGATGTTTGGACTGTGAAGTGGGAAGATTCTTTCTACACCAATGCCAGATGACATTTTTCGAACCGTAAAGGTTTCGCTGGCTCCTGAGTTTCTTCTTTGAAGAACAGTACCTTGAAAAGGCTGAATTCTTTCCTTGTTTCCTTCCTTAATCTTGTAATGAACAGTTATGTTATCACCTGCTGCAAAATCAGGGATATCTGCATTAATTATTGTGCTTTCTAGTTTCTTTACTAAGTCCATGTTCTCCGAATTGGGCTGCAAAGGTAGATTTTTTTGTCAAATGAATTATCAAAGTTTTAAAAAAAATACATTCTCTTGGACACTTTTTTTTTAACCATTTCTATATCCCCATTCCACGCGTCATTTTATACTACTTAGTTGGTAGTGGTAATCTATCTTTTAGAAGGTCTTGCTTCTTCTTTTTCAATGCTTCTTCAATCTTTTTACGAGCAGTTTCTTTTTCTTTTTGAGCTTGTTCTTCAAGCTTTCTTCGTTGTTCGTTGATGGCGGCTTTTGCTCTTTCTTCAGCTTCACGTTTAACTTCTTCTGCCTGTCGCTTCGCTGCATTCATACGGTCTTCAGCCTCTTTCTTTGCCGCAGCCTTTTTGTCGTCTATACGTGATTTAACTTGAGATTTAACGTTATCAACGACGCGTTTTTTTGTATGTTTATAATCTAACTTGACCTTTGGATTGTTATACGAACCAGTTATTGAGACGTCAAATTCTACATCCGACCATTCAAAACTGTCCAAACGTCCAATGTGAGTCGTTGGTATGTATGCGTTAAAATTTGCCTTGTTTTGTTTGTACAGCGATTTAGGTATCGACAAGAGCCCATCATAATTAATGGAATAGTCCAGCTTGGAATAACCTACCATGCTCAATGTAGATTCACCAATAGGGACGGCAAATGGATTGACCTCGATTTTTCCATCTTTTATACTAAAACTT
>JBLHOC010000213.1:0-4292 GCA_047620825.1 Bacteroidia bacterium
TCGCAATTGCCAGGTCAACAACCAAATCCACATGAAAAGTAATGGCATAAAAGCAGTGATATAGTAATAGTCATGGTTGATAAACTGCATCCCCATGATCTTGAGGAATAATAGCAATCCAACACTACTGATACTAAGAAATATTACACCTAACCGGTTCTTAATTAGTTTTTTACGATAGACCAAGGAGGTGCCCATCAAAACTAAAACCCAAATAGTAATGGGCCAGGTAAGATATTGCCCGTGCCAATATTGAACACCTTTCCAAAATCCTTGAAAATCGGAGAAAGTGAGTAGTGGTTGTCTTTTCGACATAAAGACCCGGGCATAAAAATCTTCATTCACTTTGTGAAAGAAGTAGTAATCATACATCCAGATCGTGAGGCTTATAAAGATAAACGACGATAAAACGATGAGGCCAGTTTTAAGGTTGAGTGGTTTGAGATAATACAATCCTAAAGTACCAGATAAAGCTAAAAAGTAAATACCACAGGTTGTTTTAAGCAAGGTGGCAAGGCCAGCAAACAACAGCGTGAATATGGCATTTTTAATCTGGTGCTTCGAGGCAAATTGGATGAAATGACCAAAGGCAAAAAGAAGCAAGCCTAACCCTGCAGTATCAGGTAAAAAGTTAAAGGCATAAAAAAACAATACTGGACTAAAAAAGAATCCCAACAATGTAAGCGCGTTTATGTGCCATTTACTTTGCCACTGTTTAACGAAGTAGAACAATCCGGCTAAGAGTATAATGAGGTTAATAAACCGATATATAAAGGGTAAATGGCTGTCGGAAATAATTGAGCTGAAGCGTGCAGATATATATTGAATCGCAGGAAACTCAACACCGGTTCGGCCGCCAACTGTGCTTAAGTTGTGTGTTTTTACTTTAAAGAAGTTGGTGTTGTCAAGATACTTGACTGCGACTGAATAACGATCAGATTGGGCCCAGTTATGAACGCCAAGTGGCAGTGCATTGGCATATTTCCCATAGGTGAAAGTGCAAAGAATGCCTAAACCGAGGAGCAACCATAATGTTCGATATTTTAAAAAGATCTTCAAATTAGGCAGCAAAATAACAAACTATTTTATGGATAAAATCAGTCAGTAAAATATATTTCAAAAATTTATCGGTTGAGTGCAGCGTTTTAGGGTCTAATACGTCTTAGTAGTATATTTACACCTTTATGTGGGTCCCCAAATTCTTGAAATGCTTCTTAGCATTTGTCTGTATGTTGGTCTTTTGGCCAAATGCAAGTGGTCAGGATGATGCAACAAAAAAAGATCCTTCGAGTTATCAAAAGCTTGTAAACGACGTTTTAGTTCAAGGGCAATTGTTTCGTCAGAACCACGGTCAGTGGGATTCAGACATACTTTATCAAACTTCTGGCAACGGCGCTACGGCCGCGTTTTACACCGATAAGATATTGTTTTCTTTGTCGAAAGACTTTAGCTTCAGTGAGGATGAGAAGAACATTATGGAAGCAAGAGCTTCGTTCTTAAATTGGAGCCTTCAATTGGATAAAGCAACACCTAAAGGTATTATAGCTAAAGAACCTGTCGATAGAAACGTACACTATTTTGGCGGATCAGCCAAAAACGGAGTTTCGCTCACAGAGTATAAGGAACTGCGTTATGAAAACGTTTATCCAGAAACTGACTTAATTTTCTATGGGAACCTTGAGGGTGCCTTGAAATATGATTTCATTGCAAGACCTGGTTCAGATGTGAGTCAAATTCAAATGACTTACGAGGGAATAGAAGCACTTGAAGTTATGGGTAATGGTAAATTAAAACTTACCACCGCTTGGGGTGATTTACTTGAAGATAAACCATATTCATATCAAATGATCAATGGTGTTGAAACGGAGATTGATGTGGCTTATGTGGTTAATAATAAGACGGTTGGGTTTGTTGTTAACGAAGATTACGACAAAGAATTACCACTCATCATTGACCCAATTTACGTAGACTGGAGTACTTATTTCTATGGAGATCCTATCACAGGCTCTTGGGGATGGAATTACGTACTCGACGTAGATATAGACGACGAGGATTATGTATACATCACTGGCATGTCTAGCAACCAAAGGTTCTACAGCCAATTGGGTGGCTACGATACGACGATAAATGGTGGTTATGATGCTTTTGTTTGTAAAATCACACCCAAAGGAGACAGTTTGAAATATTTTACTTATTTGGGCGGTAATAGCTATGAATACGGCATGAACGTATCGGTTAATTCAAGCCATGAGGTAGTCGTGTCGGGTATAACTTACGGAGGTGGTTTTCCAACAACTTCTGGAGCTTTTGACGAAAATGGAAAAAGCTGTGGTGCTGGTTGGTGTTACCAAGGTTTTGTGACAAAACTAAACAAAACAGGGAGTGGATTGATCTTTAGTACTTATTTGACAGGTACTCAATCGTCAGGACGATATTCTATTGATTGGATTCGAGGCATGCAAGTGACGGATAACGGGAAAGTATATTTGGTTGGCAATACGTCGTCTGAAGATTTTCCAACTACGGCGGGTTGTTATCAACCTAAATATGGAGGAACGTCGTCGTCCACTGGTTACTACTATTGGCACCAAGGCGACGCATTTTTAACTTGTCTAAATGCTACAGGAACGGGATTAGTGTTTTCTACCTACATAGGAGGAGATGGTATTGATGTGGCCAAGGACCTTTACGTCGATGGTTCTGGTCAAATTTACGTTGTTGGGCAAACGAGTTCAGGGAATTTTAGAACAACACCGGGTGCATCCGTTTTCAATAGATACATTAAAGGCAATACAGATGCCTTTGTAATAAAATTTAAGGCAAGTGGTAACGTTGTAGAGTGGGCAAAACTCATGGGAGGGGCATCCGATGATTATTTCGAAAGCATTTATGCGACTGAAACTGGGGATCCATTTATCGTTGGTGCTACAACTTCAGCTGATTTTTATACCACGTCTAAAGCATTTCAAAAATCACATAATGGAGGTTACGATGCTGTTGTTGTAAAAATGATTTCAGCTGGAACGAATGTCCATTACAGTACATATTTAGGAGGGTCGAATGATGACGGATATTCATGGAATTACCCGTTTTTTAGCCCTTTAAGCATTACAGCAAATGTGAGAGACGAAGCTATTATTGCTGCAACCTCAAGGTCTAAAGACTTCCCAACGACCAGTGACGCCATTCAGCCCAAATCGAAATTATCAACCAGTGGATATTATGGCTCACTTACCATAACGAAGTTGGATTTTCAGGGAGCCAAACAGTTATATGGAACATACTATGGTGGAAGTAGGGGCGAGTTTCCAGGAGGTGTTCGTGCCAAACGTGTTGGGTGTGTGACCTACATACTTTCTGCCGGAAATTCATTTTCGGGTGATTACCCAACTACAAAAGGGGTATATAAAGACAGCCTTAGGGCTACAGGGTCATTTTGGACCGGCTTCGTCACGAAGTTTAGAGACACCTTATATACGGAAGAAATTGAGCTTGGTTTACAAGACACCCTCGTTGAATGTGACAATGTATTTGAAATATTTGATGCTAAAAATCAAGGCGCCGATTTTATCTGGAGTGATGGCGGTACCAACCGGTTCAGCATTGCCAAAGATTCTGGACTATACTGGGTCGAAGCAACCTATGGGTGTGATACCGTTAGAGATTCGGTTCAAATCTTATTAGAGCATAGTCCAACAGTACCAATTTTAAACAACGACACAACCTACTGCGATAACTTTCCAAGTCTAACACTTGATGCCAAAAATGATACAATTATTCGATCGTATTTATGGCACAATGGAGATACAAATCAAACATTTAGCGCTACTGCACCAGGGAAGTATTACGTTGACATTATTACGCCCAATTGTGGTACAAAAACAGATACGATTAATTTTAAACTACTAAAAACCCCATCAGTCAGCTTGTTCAGCGATAGCATAGCGTGCGACTCTGTGAGGTTGGTTCTAGACGCTGGTAATGGGAACAATGAAGTTGCATATCGTTGGAATACTGGTGATTCAATACAGCAAATTACCGTTTTAGATACAGGGCTATACAAAGTTTTAGTGTCTAATTTCTGTGGGATAGACAGTTCAGAAACGAGTGTGACCAAAAATTATACACCTACAGTAACCCTTCCAATAGACTCTGCGTTTTGTGATGCCATAAACTACGTATTAAAAGTCGGACAAAAGGATAACGGAGAAACATACAATTGGGAAGATATTATTAACCTTGTTGGTATAGGGTCTCAAGATAGCATCACGATAACCAGTGAAGTTTACGCC
>JBLHOC010000214.1:0-4278 GCA_047620825.1 Bacteroidia bacterium
ACCTATTTGTGTCCAAGCTCCGTTAACGTTTTTGTAAACCCTTACGTGACCGGCATCTGTTCCATTGTCATCATTCCAAGGAGCTCCGATTGCAACTGTACCACCATCATTACTTAAAGACACAGAGGAGCCATATTGATCACCAGTTGCTTTACCATCTATATCAGAACCTACTTGAGTTTGTGCATACAAACTTGAGGAAATGATTATGCAAATTGATAATAAAGTTAATCGGATAATAGATTTAAGTGCACCCATAGTTTTTCGATTTAATACTATCAAATATAAAGCGAGCTAATCTAAAAAACTTCAAGTACATATAGGGAAGTATAGTCTATCCACCACATACTGATACCTCACTGCGAAACCAAGCTATCCACTTTATTTCTTATTGTCAAGTTATCAGTTGTGAAGTGAGTTAATGCTGAAGTAAAGACCCCCAGCGCGCCCAATGGAACTTTTTAGGAGAGTATCTGCGAAACCAAGCTGATGATATTTGTGTGTGTTGCCAAAATTAAAAAGTTTGAACATTGGAGCCGTTTATGTAACCTATTTGTACCCTCACTATACATAGTGCAGATAACGAAAGCTAATTTCTTTTTGTATAGATAAATAAGGCTGTATTTCTTTCTGTTGCAGGTTTTTTAATACGGCTAAAATTTCAAATGTGTTACAAATGTGTTACAATCAATAAAAAACAAAAGGCTTCACATCTCTGCAAAGCCTTTGTTCATACGTTGTGGGCCCACATGGACTCGAACCATGGACCACCTGATTATGAGTCAGGTGCTCTAACCAACTGAGCTATAGGCCCTCAGTTTAGAAGAAACAATTTAAGGCTTGTCAAACCTTCGTTGAGTATCTACTCGTAATCTTAGCTTGTCCGTCCACTGACGGATAGGCCCTCAATTTTACACCAACCATTGGTCAGCGTATTAGGTACAAAGCAAAGATAATTGCTTTGCCATAATTATTTAGTGTATTTCGGATGCAGTAAAGAAGAAACTCCCTTCTATCCCAGCATTCTCATCGCTGTCACTACCATGTACAGCATTTGCGTCAATCGACTTCGCATATTTGGCACGAATTGTACCTTCTGCAGCATCCGCAGGATTTGTAGCGCCAATCAATGTTCTAAAATCCTCAACTGCGTTGTCTTTTTCCAATATTGCAGCTACGATAGGACCACTACTCATGAATTCAACTAAATCGTTGTAAAACGGACGTTCTTTATGAACTGCGTAAAATTCACCTGCTGTTTCTTTGGTAAGGTGCGTATACTTCATTGCTTTGATGGAAAAACCACCAGCAATCATATCTGCCAAAATACTTCCAATGTGTCCGTTGCCTACTGCATCGGGTTTAATCATCGTAAATGTTCTGTTTGTTGCCATGTTTATGTTGTCTTGCTTAAAATCGGGTGCAAAAATAGGCTTACTTCAATAGATTTTTACGAGTTTTGTCAAAGTTTTCAAAAGAGCATATGTTGCAAGATACCACGGAAGGAATAAGGCCATTTATAAATAGCGGATCAGGGAGTAAAATCGTTATCACCACACACCATAAACCTGATGCTGACGCTTTAGGTTCGTCTCTTGGTTTATATCACTATCTAAAACGTCTCGGCAAAGAAGTTACGGTTGTAACACCCTCAGATTATCCCGTAAATTTGCATTGGATGCCAGGAAACGATACCGTTATTAACTTCGAATCCTCAAGATCCTTGGCCGAATCATTAGTAGAAGAAGCCGACATAATTTTTTGTCTGGACTTTAATGACCTTTCAAGAATTAATGATTTGGCCGATTTGGTGGCAAAAAGCAATGCCAAAACAATCATGATAGATCACCATAGGGACCCAAGTGGTTTCGATGACTATAGATTTTGGACAATAGATACGAGCTCTACTTGCGAATTAATTTATGACTTTATCCAGTCCAATGAAGGCGCAGAAATCATCGACATTGATATAGCCTCCTGCCTTTATGCAGGAATTGTAGCTGATACTGGTTCTTTCCGATTTAGCTCAACTAGCAGCCACACACACAGAATAGCAGCAGAATTGATTGATTTAGGCGTGGATTCAAGTAAAGTTCATGCGCTGCTACATGATAATTTCTCGTTAGACAGGTACCGCCTTATGGGATATGTCCTGTACAAAAAACTAACGATATTCCCTGAACTAAAGACAGCATTGGTAACGCTAACTACAGAAGAACTGCTAAGATTTAATATTCAAACAGGAGATACCGAAGGCTTTGTAAACTATGGCCTTGGCATAAAAGGCATCGTGTTTTCAGCGCTAATTATTGACCGCTCAATGATGGTAAAAATGTCGTTCAGGTCTCAAGGAACCTTCCCTTGTAATGAGTTCGCGAATCAACACTTTAACGGTGGGGGACATTTAAATGCAGCTGGTGGGGCTTCGAAAGACACAATGGAAAACGTTGTAAACAAGTTTAAAGAGGTATTACCAACGTATAAAGACCAACTATTAACAAGTTATACAGATGAAAACTAATGCATTCATATTAATTGGCTTCATAAGCTTCCTGTTCGCAAGTTGCGGACCAAAACAATTCTATGAACAAACTGAAAACGGATTAGAATATTATTTCTTTAATAAAAATAAAGAGGCCAAAATGGGTCAGATTGGAGATATATACAATCTAAACATCACAGCGACCTCTAAAAGAGATAGCCTGCTTTTCTCGGAACAGGCCATGTTTCAAAGGCATGAGTCAATTTATCCTGGCGATTTTCATGAGGGTTTAGGAATGATTCACGTAGGAGACAGTATTTCGTTTATTCTGAATACTGATTCGTTTTTTGGGATGCATAATTTGAGGATTCCTAAAGGGTTGGAAAATCAAGATGATTTCAAACTACTCATAGGTGTTCAAGCCATACTAAGTCCACTCGACCATATGATTTATAAAAGCGAGCAGGAGTTGGTTAAAATGAAAGACTACGTTGCAGGCAAAGCATGGAATGTAGTTTCTGACAGTACCGGAATAATGTATGAAGTCTTAGATAAGAGGTCTGATAAAGATTTTTTCGAAGAAGGAGACTCTGCAGCGTTATCATACGTTTACGCAACATTGGACGGCAGGATAATTGAGAAAACACGAGACAATGATGTTTGGCACTTTGAAGTAGGTGGCGATCAAACTCGAGTTTCTGGTTTGTCTAGAGTATTATCATTGATGCGGCACGGTGAAAAAGTCCGAGCCCTGATTCCATTTGCCGAGGCTTTTGGAGAGGATGGCTATGGAGCACTTATTCCACCATACACAACCATTGTAATTGAATTAGAAGCAAATAAACTAGAGAACGAATGAAAATTGTAATTACTGGAGGTGCAGGGTTTATTGGTTCACACGTTGTTAGACGTTTCGTGAATAATTATCCTGAGTATTCCATCATTAACTTGGATAAACTCACATATGCTGGAAATTTAGAAAACCTAACAGATGTCGAGCAATCACCCAACTATCGTTTCATTAAAGGTGATATTACAGACCAACAATTTATTGATGATTTGTTCGAAACAGAAAAATTCGATGCAGTTGTCCATTTAGCGGCGGAATCTCACGTAGATAGAAGTATTTCAAATCCATTGGAATTCGTAATGACTAATGTGGTTGGGACAGTCAATTTGTTAAATGCGTTTAAAAAGAATCGTGTTAACCCAAATGGCTTTTTCTACCATGTCAGTACGGATGAAGTGTATGGAGAACTAGAGGATACTGGGAAGTTTAAGGAAACCACGCCTTATAGTCCCAACTCACCTTACTCTGCCTCTAAGGCAAGTTCTGACCACTTTGTAAGGGCGTATGCGGTGACTTATAAGTTACCAGTTAAAATATCAAATTGCTCCAACAATTATGGATCACACCATTTTCCTGAAAAACTAATTCCATTATTTATTAATAATATAAAAAACAGGAAGGCATTACCTGTTTATGGAAAGGGTGAAAATGTGAGGGATTGGTTGTACGTTGAAGATCATGCTGCAGCTATCGATACCATTTTTCACAAAGGTGTTTTAGGTGAAACTTATAATATTGGTGGAAACAACGAGTGGACCAACATCGACCTTGTAAAGATGATGTGTAAACTTATGGATCAAAAGCTTGGTAGACCCGAGGGTGACGCTGAAAATTTGATTAGTTATGTGAAGGATAGAGCAGGACACGACTTTAGATATGCAATAGATTCAACTAAATTAATGTCAAATTTGGGTTGGAAACCTTCATTGCAATTCGAAGAAGGATT
>JBLHOC010000215.1:0-4262 GCA_047620825.1 Bacteroidia bacterium
AAATACCCCAATCTCGCGCAATAATTATTCTTTATCGAAGAAGAAAAGGTACTATGCATGCATCTTCCAGAACTTTTTCGAGTATACTTGTTAACGTTAGGCATATTTCGACATTTATAATAAAGAGATAGCATGAGCACAGCAGAAATTGGCACGATGACACACGATGAGATCTTCAAGGAGTTGTATGACTCCTGGCCGGATATCAAACGTTTCATGAAAACAGTTGGATGTGGTTCTACTGATGCTGAAGATATTTTTCAAGAAGCATTACTGATTTTTATGCGCAAGCTGGAAGATCCTTCTTTTGAACTCACTGTGGCGCCTTTTCATTATGTAAAAAACACCTGCAAACTACTGTGGTACAATCAGGCGCGTAAACAAGCCAAGCATCAGAAAATTGAATTGGATGAAAATGTTGCTGAGTTGGACGACGATTGGTTTCAAAAAGAACTCAAGCTTCGTTCTGTTGAAGATGCTATCTCGAAAATCGGTGCACAATGTCAAGATCTACTGAAAATGTTCTACGGATTAGGAAAGAGCAAGGTTGGGGATGTCTTTTTTGAGAGATAGGATGAATTGAGATTGACAGAAAGGAATGAGGATTTAAACTGGAGTGGTATTGTGAAACATACGACCAAAAAGCAACACCATTTACATGACCTTGGCAAGTTTTCTTTTGAAGCCAGAAATTGGCTTTAGCAAAGAGTAGTTCTGTGTGTGAGTAGAACTACTCAGTAGATAAGTTGATAGGTAATTTTATCCGATTACGAGGGAATTATATGTACATTCCTTTTTATACAAGGGAAATATATGTAACAGTCACATATATATATTTAATTGTTAGCCTTCATTAAAGCAAACCAATAGAACATGAAACAAGTAACAAAAGAGATAAATTCAATAACTCGTCCAGTCTTAAAAGAAAATGGGTTTAAGAAATTTAGCGGACGAACTTATTGGAGACATAAATCAGATAGAATTGATGTTCTGAATTTTCAATCCTTTGACTCATACAATGCTGATGTTATGGGTTGCACGACATCCGTCAGCTGACGGACGCAATTGGCACTTAAAATATGGCGCAAACGTAGCCACTTAAACAAAAATAATACTATGGAAAAAAAAACAATTTTAGAACAAGACAAAAACATCCTTAGTGTGTGCGAAGGTCCCTTGCTAGGAGAAATACCATATGTGGGGCAATTTTTATCAGGCGTATTTGACGACATTGGAACAGAAAGTTTCAATACAAAGCTCCTGGAAACATTGAATACAATTGAGGTTACCCTTGAAAATCTCACCAGTGAATTGAAGAACCTTTCTGCAACGTATGACATGAACAGTCTCCTCGGTTCAGACGGTAATGCACAATTTAAGATAGAAGGGTGGTATACCAACGATGTTAAAAATTGGCTTAAAGGTAACTATACTGGAATCAATATGAAAGATGGTTATATTTCTATCGGTTCGGGTGCTGGAGAAAAAATTAATAATGATTGTACTAATTGTTTAGATGATATTAATTCTGCGATTCTAGGTGGAGTCGATTTCAGTCACGGGAAATGGCTAGACCTCGCAATTAAGTGTTTTTTAGCTATGGATGATACAACCAGAGCCAAGCAGTCTGTTTCATTTGTTGAAACAACCTACAAATATTTCTTAAAACTTGTTCACCTACAAATGACCGGGATAACTTGTTTAAGGGCCATTAATAGTGATCATCTAGGATTATACACTCAAAAGGTGTTATCCAACATTATACAGCAAGGAATTGTGTGCCAATCAATTGTAGATGGATATATGGATAATGAGCAGTTTACTTGGTATGGCAATGCACCCACTTATCTCTCGCCTAATTATATACCAGTCGCAGCCAAGGGGAATGGTTATTTCAGCTTGGTACAGATGAACGCAACTGGTGCAGCAGCCGGAATTGAATTCGGTTGGCCCGAACCTGGTGGCAACCAATGGGGAATCTCAATGGCATCTGCGCAACTCACTTCCGCTGGAGGACTTAAACCAGCGACTTGGGCACCTGTACAAGGAAATCCGAATGTTTTTCAAAATTTGAAGTTTGGAATGGAGGATATCTATATGAACATTTCAACACACGATATCACCTTGCCAGCTGGTCAAGTGATTACAGGATTACAACCATTTATTGAACAAACAGAGCAAATTTGTTATGGTCATGTTAACAACGCGATGTCAGTGGGAGTTATTTCTCAGGGCATCTCCGCTGATGGAAGCTTAAATAAAATAAATCAAACGAAACAACAACCAACGTATTTAGGAGCTATGAATACAGGTTTACAATATATTACCGCTACTCAATTCAGTCTGCTAAAATCTCCTGCCGCTAGTAGCCCATTAACAGGATTTGGCTTTTGCAAAAACGGAAATCAGTATGCAATTAAACTACAAACCTCTATTCATTCAAAGGCGTTCTCACCTATATTTATTACAAGTGGCAATTACATTAGTATTTACAATCCTGTTTTGAAAGCGTATTTAACATATAACAACACTACTAATTTAATTAGCTTTGAAAAAGAAAAGACTTACGATCTGACTCAAAATTTTCAATTTCAAGGAGGAGATATAGAATTAGGCAGTCCAAAGTACGGGCAGAATTGTGGAATCGTATACTCAGGGCCTGGTGGACCGTTGTCATTAATTGCTCCCACTCAAACTGGAGATTCAATTAGCTTCGGATCAGGATCGTACACTAATGGACAAGCAAATTGCGGCTGGATGATAGAAAACCCAGCGAATATTTCCAATGATTACGGTAAGAATTCAGCTCCGAATATTTACAACTGGAGCGCGGCTCTTTTACAAAATCTAGGAAGGTTTTTACAAGCGGATACAAGCAATAAAACGGCTACAATGGGCAATCCCACATTAATAACAAATGGAACGAACAAAGTTCAAAGTGTGACCGATTCTTTCTACATGTGGAACATAATCCCAGGGAATATTATGTGATATAATGCACTTATTCATGAGCTAGCATCCTCGTTGGATTTTAACCAAATCTGACGAGGATATTATTCATCGTAACAAAAGTAGAATCGAATCAATATGAATGAATGGGGTTTTATCAGTCAGGATACTTTGGTGGCACTTTGAAAGTCCGCCACAATTAATAAATTTAAAATAAGGCGTGGCTTTGAGGTGGTTGATAGTTTAGTGCATTCTTCCCAAATTCTCGGGACCCACTCATCATAGCTTGACGTTATACAGAATGAGAATTACAATCACATAGAAGATGACCCCTCAATTCCAAACTAAACCTTTTTACCTTTGGCCAATTGCTGTGATTTCCGCGGCTGTTTTTGTTCCTATAATAAACCATCAAACATATACTTTAGAATACGTCATAACGGTAACACTATTGATTTACTTCGTAAGTATTTTTTCACTCAGAAGTTTTCAATTTTACGACGCATATTTCAACCGATTCTATCCTACAAGACTTGGATTTCTTAAGAGGAATACGCGATTCGAATATACTGAGCTTTTTTTAGTAGAAATACGCAAGAGAGAGGGACCTTATCAAAGACCATATGTGATATTTCATTTCAACGAAAAAAAAGTAAACAGTAAATTTTTTATACATCGTGCATTTATATACAAAAACAGTACTGAATTACTTCCACTGCTAGACTTGCTTGTAAAGCGAAATGTAAAAATCAAAGTTAATATGACTAAAAAGTATAAAGAAGATTATGATCAAATCATTGAACTGATTGGAGATAATCAATACATATCGGCTGATAAATAAGTTCCATGAGATGCGTATAACATGCACTAAGCTTTATGCCGAAAAGTATTATACTCGAGAAAGGTGCCATATTGCATAGAGCAGAGACGTTTGAACAAAATGGAAATTGGTTTTAATCCTAATTCTCTTCCATTACTATCAACTACTTTATTTCGTTTTTTAATTGTAGTTGCCCGTCGTTAAAGCTCAAATAATAGTTTCGAATTCCGGATGATCGATGAAGGGATTGCGATTGTTTTAGAAACTCAGAATACCAAAAAGCAACACCATTTACATGACCTTGATACGTTTGCTTTGGAGCCAGAAATTGGCTTTAGTAAGGAGTGCTTGTGTGTGTGAGTAGAACTACTCAGCTGATAAGTTGTTAGGTGTTTTTACTGGAGCACCACCGTTAAATGTCATTCCAAGACCTGTTCCGAAACACCAGTTATTGATGTGATTTTCCGTTTGTTGTGCGCTTGAAAACTGTGTG
>JBLHOC010000216.1:0-4232 GCA_047620825.1 Bacteroidia bacterium
AAAAATTAAAAAAGGGTTCGCCAGTTGGAGAACCCTTTTTTGTGCACCCGAAGGGATTCGAACCCCTAACCGTCGGAGCCGAAATCCGATATTCTATCCAGTTGAACTACGGGAGCAGTTACAGCTGCAAATATAGATGGATTCAAGTCTTTTATCCAGAAAAAATGTATCGAAATACTACTTATTTCTTAAACCTCTGAGCAGGTCTTCAACAGGCATTCTTCTTTTGCCTTCGAGCTGAACGTCTCTGAGTTGAACCAAACCATCGGAGCAATAAAACCCTAAGTAACTCGTGCCGTCTGTGTTGTGTGTTCCTGGGAAACGTTGGTGGTTTTCTGGAATAAATGTACAGCGATAAATCTTGAGAATTTTGCTGTCATATGTCGTGCGAGCAGTAGGATAGGGGCTTAGTCCACGAACGAGGTTGTAAATCTCAGCACCTGATAAGTCCCAATCAATTTCACAAGTGGTCTTGTATATTTTAGGCGCAGGTTTGTGATGCTCAGTGGGTGTTTGTGGAACACCTTCAGACTTGTCAGTCCTTATGTCATCAACAGTTTGCAACATTAAATGAGCGCCCTCAAGCATCATTTTATCATGCAACTCTCCAGCAGTTTCTTCCGGGCCAATTGGAAGTTCGATTTGTTGCAAGACATTGCCAGTGTCTATTTCATGTTTCAGCTTAAAAGTGGTTAAACCAGTTTTGGTTTCGCCATTAATAATAGCCCAATTGATTGGAGCTGATCCACGATAATTAGGAAGTAAAGAAGCATGCAAATTGATTGTGCCTAGCCGAGGCATATCCCAAACCACTACGGGTAACATCCTAAACGCGATAACCACCTGAATGTCCGCTTTTAAATTTGACAACTCAAGTTGAAAGTCTTTATCTTTAAGATTTGTTGGTTGTAAGACCGTTATGTCGTGCTCAACAGCGTATTGTTTTACGGCAGATTGTTGCAACTTCATACCACGGCCACTCTTTCTATCTGGTGCAGTTATTACGCCAACAATATTGTATCCAGCGGATTTTAAAGCATCTAAACTAGGAACAGAAAACTCTGGCGTCCCAATAAAGACAACCCGCATCTGACTTCTATCCATTACTTAATGCCCATGAAACAACGTTTCCAACGAATACCGTCAAATTTTCGAATTTCAACTTCCTCACCACTTTTTGTTTTTACTTTACGGATGTCCTGACGAATCGACCATAGAACAAACCAAGCTTTGCCAACGACGTGGTTTTCCGGCACAAAGCCCCAAAATCTTGAATCATAGCTGTAATGTCTATTGTCACCCATCATAAAATAGTAATCCATTTCAAAGGTGTATTCAGTTATTTCTTTGTCGCCCATGTAACATTTGCCGTTTCTAAAAACAAAGTCCTTGTTGTTTTCGTATTCCTTAATGACACGTTCATATTTGTCATAATTCTTTTCGGTTAACGTAACTGTAACGCCTTTTTTAGGGATTACCAATGGACCATAAAAGTCACGGCTCCAATAATGCTGTTTGCTTAGTGGGAAAAGGTTACCATCGTTTTGACCTCTTGGGTTTATCTGCGTATCCACAGTATTCACATATTCATTATTTTGAACGGCAGGTCGATTTATATCGTTTAACTGCATCTCGTCTATCTGACCATCTCCCGAAGATCGTATATCGGTAATGTCATACTCTTTTAGAAAGGCAGTCGGTAATCCACCTCTAGTATTTTTTCTAACTAAATACGAAAACTGGCGCATTGGTGGTGCATCTTCTGGCACACCATTGATGTGTATAACGCCGCGTTTCACAGTCAATGTGTCTCCAGGAATGGCCACACATCGTTTGATATAATTTTCCTTTTTGTCAACAGGTCTATCTAGTCTTTCATCCGGCCAATTGAAAACGACAACATCTCCATTTTTTATTTTCCCTAATCCAGGCAGTCTATAGTATGGAAACTTAATAGCTTCTGAGTATGCTTTGGTTCCCAACCAAGGCATAGTATGATGGGCAAATGGGAAACTCAATGGTGTCATGGTCAATCTTGTACCAAAGCTTACTTTATTCACGAACAAGAAATCACCTACAAGAAGTGATTTTTCCATTGAAGATGTTGGAATTTGATACAATTCAATAAACATTGATCTAATTACCGTTGCAGCAATCACGGCAAACATGATAGCATCTACCCATTCTCCAATTCTATGCTGTTGTCTATACTTATAGCGATAAACATAATAACCCCAAACAGATATTTCCCAAATGAGAAAAAATATGATACTACCACCAATAGGTGCGTGAGCAGCAAATAATAAAATACCGAGAATTATTAAATTTAATACGGTCCATATGATCAGAACGATCTTGGTCCTAGGTCTAAAATCTTTAAATGTTTCTATTGGGTTAAAATCCATTTCAATTATAAGTTAAGTAAGTCTTTCATAGTATAAACGCCAGTTTTCTGTAGCATAAATTCAGCGGCCTTTAGAGCACCCAATGCAAAACCTTGTCTGCTATGCGCGGTATGTTTTATCTCTATGCTGTCAATATCACTACCAAATTTCACGGTATGTGTGCCTGGTACGTTTTCTTCTCTGAACGAACGAACGCTCAATTCTAGTTCATTAGAAACTGATCCGATACCGTTTTCATGATGAACCCATTTGTTTTTTCTACTAAAATGTTCAAGCACTGTTTCAGCGGTAGTTATTGCGGTTCCACTGGGTGCATCTAGTTTCTGTGTATGATGAATTTCATCAATGCTTGGTGTATATGATGAATAAGGTTCAAGAAGCTCAGAAGCTTGCGCAGTTAGTTTCCAAAAAAGATTTACACCTATACTGAAGTTAGTGGCAGTAAATAATCCACCAGCATGATCGGTTACATAATTACATGCAGCATCAAACTGGTCGTACCATGCTGTGGTGCCAACAACTATGGGTACTCCTGCATCTACGCATTTTTTAATGTTGTCGAACGCAGTAGCGGGTGTGCTAAATTCGATAGCAACATCTGCGGATTTTAAATCTGTTAGGGGAAAATCGCTGTCGTTTGTTTTCAGTACAACCGAATGACCATTATCTATTGCAATTTGCTCAATTGCTTTACCCATTTTGCCATAACCAAGCAGTGCTATCTTCATATACGTTTGTGCAAATCTACAATATTAATGTCTTCCATTGTCGAAGATTCTGGGGGTATATTTGCCCAACACCACATGAAAAAAATAGTATCATACGCGTTCATTATCCTCTTAATTATCGGTGGTATTGGCAGTTGGTTATTGTATTCATGCATCTTTAAAGATAATCTTAAAGACACAGATACAGGAAGCTATGAACTGTTTGTGAAATCGTGCTGGAATTATGATTCTTTAAACCAGGCAATTCAACCAATCGTGTTGAACATAAATTCATTCAATAGGGTTGCTGATCAAATGAATTTGACAAACAATGTGAGACCAGGGTTATATTTATTCAGTGATAGTTTGAGTAATCGAGATTTAATCTCAAAACTACGTTTAGGTCAAACTGAAGCGGTTAAAGTTATTTTGACTGGAAGTTTGAATCGAAACCAAATTCTACCAAAGATTACTGAATACCTAGAGGTAGATTCAACTGAACTAATTGATTTAATGAATGACAAGAATTACTTAGATTCATTAGGGTATACCGCAGAAAACTGGCCATGTTTATTTGTGGCAAATACATATTTTTTTAATTGGGCGACTACTGCAGATGAGGTCGTATCGAGATTTGTAAAAGAGCACAATAGCTTTTGGAATGATGATAGAAGGCAACAAGCGACAGCACTTGGTCTAGGACCAAAGGAGGTTGTGGTGTTGGCGAGTATCGTTGATGCAGAAACGATGATGGATTCGGAATTACCCATGATTGCTGGAGTGTATTTAAATCGGCTTCAACAGCACTGGCCATTGGGTGCTGATCCAACCATACGATATCTTATTCACGAACAAGGGCGACAACGCGTGTTATACGTAGATTTAGAAATTGAAAGTCCATACAATACGTACAAGAATCTCGGTTTACCCCCAGGACCAATCTTATTGCCTTCTGTAAAAGCGATAGATGCTGTGTTGAATGCTGCAAGTACAGAATACATGTTTTTCTGCGCAAAGGCTGATTTTTCTGGCTATCATGCCTTTGCCAAAACGAATGCACAACACGAGCGTAATAGAACTGCTTATCGTCGTGAGTTAAACAGAAGAGGTATCATGCGTT
>JBLHOC010000217.1:0-4208 GCA_047620825.1 Bacteroidia bacterium
CAGCTTATTGAATGTATCGGAAACACAACCGTAATTATTTTTAGAGACCAGTGAGATGACGTGAGCTGCATAGTTGGTTATCGTTATGGTAGATTTCTGACCTTGAGTCGCAACCTTCCCATCAAGCAACCAAGTCCAACCGGTTGAGCCTGAACCAATGTCCTCCACAGTTACATCAAAAGGGACAAAACATGATACACTGTCGCTTACAACAATCTTTGGATCTGGTGAAGGCTTTACATTTACAGCGTTGGCATATGTCTTAGTTTGAGTGCATTTACCATTCCTTGAAACCGTTAAACTTATCTTATATGAGCCAGGTTTGTCATAAACAGTCGAGGCATTTTTAGTTTGTGCCTTCACACCATTACCAAAATCCCAATTGTATGTAAAACCTGAGATGGATGGTGTAGTTTTATCCGTAAATATGACTTCAAGCGGGGCACAACCTTCCAGCTTACTAATGTTAAAATCCACGTCAATTGGATTGATGTTGATGTATGACTTATATAACTTAATCGTTTTGCAACCTTTGGAGTTCGTAACCGTTAAGCGCACATCGTAATTCCCATTGTTCGAGTACTTATGACTTGGGTTCTGTTGAGTTGATGTTGAGCCATCACCAAAATCCCATGCATATGTAAACCCTGTGCCACCCTTAGTTGTCAAATTTTTAAACGTCACATTTAACGGTGGTATACAGGCAAAGGTCTTATCGGCGTTGAAATCAACTTCAGGGACTGGCCAAACTGTGATGATGTTGTCTTTTTTGATTTTGTCTTTACAGCCGTTAGCGTCGATTACGAGTAGAGAAACAGAATATGTACCTGAATGCTTATAAACGTGATAGCCAGGAATGGTTGGCAAGGTGTTTCCATCGCCAAAGTCCCATAATGCCCCAGTTATTTTCCCACTCCCTTTAACAGAACTATTTGTAAATGGAACCGCAAAAGGAGCACAACCTTGAGTTTTTAAAGGTTTAAAATTTGCTGTTGGAATTTCAAAAACTTCGATGTACGCTGTTTTTGTTTTTGTTGACTCTTTCCCCTTGTCATCAGTGACCTTTAAGGTGATGATATACGTTCCTGGTTTATAGAATATGGCCGATGGATTCGTTTTAGTAGATGTATTTCCATTGCCAAACGTCCAATATCTCGAGACGATAGTACCCGTTGAAATATCTTTAAAATTTACAGTTACAGGAGTACAACCGCTTTTAGTATCAGCGATGAAATCTGCAGAAACTTGCGCACCAACAATGAAGCTAGAAACTAGTAATAAAAGTGTGGTTATGTGTCTGGACATTAGTCGTTGGCTGCGCCTTACAAATGTAAGACGTTTTGTATCCAAGATTCGTTGCCTCTATATAAAAAAACAATTATTCTGGTGCTGACTCGGGGTCGTCCACAATACCATCCTCTTCAAGAGGATCAGTTTTTATCATTACACCAACAACTAAATCCACTGCTGAGTTACGTTTGATCTTAGTTCCTTTAGGGATACTTTCATTGCGTCCAGCAAAGCGTTGTTCAAGCACAGGCTCACTATCTGAATCTTTAATTTCGGACATTTGAATTTCAATTTTTCGACCAACAGTTACACCTCTATTTTTTAGGATTCTTTCTGCCTGGGTAAAAGATGTCTTACCCGCTAAATCTGGCATTTCAACATCAGGTACTTGGTCGGCATTGAGCACGAGGTAAATTTTTCTTCCAGATTTTACTTCGAAATCAGCGTCTGGGATTTGATCCACTATGGAGAGTAACAGTATTCCATCTCTAAAAACAGTATCTGTAATTTCATATCTAAAACCACCTTTTTCCAATACTCGAATGGCTTTGTCAATTCTAAGACCTTCAATTTGAGGCACTTTTACTAGTTCTTGACTGTGTTTCGTATACACGTGTATAAACCACAACGTTCCACCAATAAGGACCATTGTAGTCAGCGCTATAAATAAAATAGACTTAAGTGTTTTTTTCATGCTGTGATTTTTCCTGTAACCGATCTTCGCCAAAGGTCAATATTTCAGCTATAAAATCAAAGGGTTTATAACCGTTGATTGCAGCCTGATGGTAAATACACGTCGCTGGTGTCATACCAGGCAACGAGTTGATTTCGATAATAACAACATCAACTTTATTGTCGTCAAAAATCCGAACAAATGCATCTATTCTACAATAGCCCTCTACTTGTAAGCACTTTGCAACTGCCTCAAATATCGTTCGTACTTTTTGAGAAACGGCATTATTAATTTCCTGAACATCAGAGAATCGTGCTGGCGTAATATTCTGCCCTTCGCCTGCCAAAAACTTCTCTGCCAAACTCAGAATTTCACCTTCAGCTAAGGCTTCAGATGGTTCGAAAATTTCATAAACAACTTCATCATCTACATATTTTGTGAGCATGCCACCAGTGATTTCTAAAAAGTGAGATGCGCCCTCTTGATCAATAAATTGTTCTACTAAAAAGTAATCTTTTGCCGGAAATTCTTCTTTATCTTGAATCTCTAAAACACTTCTATCTGCCTGCCCAATATCATTGGCACCCCTAAAGGTTGCATTGGCATACGCTTCAAATGATTCAATGGTTTTAAGTTTTTTCACCGCACTGCTACAACCTTCATCAGAAGGTTTGGCAATTAATGGGAAAGTCATCAATTTGATATTTTTAATGACCTCAGCTTTATTAGCTATCCATTCTGCTTTGTTTATTAAAGATCCGTCTGCCACACGGAACCCGTTTTCACGAAGTATGTTGTTGGTCTTAAACTTATCAATTGTTGTGGCGGATGAATGAACTCCACTTCCATTATATGGCAATCCTAAACGATCCAATTGCACCTGTACTTGTCCATCCTCACCGGGTCTTCCATGTAACGCTATAAACACATCATCACACAGTTCTGGAAGCAAGTCATATGAAATTTCTCTGGGTTCAAATACTGGTTGTTGTGTTGTATATTTGTCCGTAATGGCGCGCGCTTCTTGAATGATTTTAGCAATAATTGGTGCCGCTTTATAGTCTTCTACTTTAGTTTTTATGTCATCTGCATTGTCTTTCAACATCACATTAATTGGGATGGTGAAGAGTCGATGATTGTCTTGACCTCCAGTTAAAAAAATCGGTATGGGTTGGTAGGTCCCAGATGAAGATAGTTTTTCATAGATATTACGGCCACTTTCTACCGATATGTGACGTTCGGTGGAATAGCCCCCCATAATAATCGCCACACGTTTCTTTTTCCTTTCCTTACTTGTATCTCCAACCAACTGCAAGTCCAATCTATCTAACAAAGGTTGTTGGTTCACGAATGCCGGGATAGTCTTAATTCTTTCGTCAATTGAAGTACGGATAATGTACGTTAGAAATTGACTTGGGTTTAGACCGATTTCAGCGGCTTGATGAAAGAAAAAGGACGAAGGCATCATGCCTGAAGTGGTGTTGGGGTCGTTTAAGAAAACTTGTCCATTCTCGGTAAAAAAACCATCAATTCGAGCGTAAACGTTAAAGCTAAAATCCTTAAACAGGTTTACACATGCCGAACGAATACCTTCAATCTCTTCATCTGGTAATTCTATGGGTGTAATTTTTCGAGATAGCCCAGGCAAATATTTCGATTTGTAATCAAAGAATGCCGTCGTTTTTGCAATTTCGGTTGGCGGCAAAGCCAGCACTTTTCCTGTGTCATCTTTAACGACGATACAACTAAACTCTTTTCCTTTTATCAGTTGCTCCACCACGATTTCAACTTCACCTCGAACAGCCTGGAGTGTTACATTATCAACGGTTTGAAACAGTTTGTCCAACAGTTGTATGGCTTTTTCGGGGTGATGGATTATCGTTTCATTTATGATTAGTGGAAACCCGAGTGAACTTCTTATGTCTGATAAATCTCGAATGAATTGAACTTTATCAGAAGTCGTCCATTCTGCTTTATCGAGTTCCTGAACGAAAAAGCTATTGTTTATGGCTGCTTCGAATGTCTTATAATCTTCGTCTGATAATATGTTTATTCCAATAGATGATCCTTGATTCGCGGATTTTACCACGAGTGGAAATCCAACGTCTGTTTTAACCTTATTGTAAAAATCAATAGAATTATTATCCCACTCTGATTTATGAATACGTGCGAATTTTGGTCCTGGATAACCTCTGTTTATCATCCATTCTTTTTGTGTCGCCTTGTTCATACCAATGGCCGATGG
>JBLHOC010000218.1:0-4196 GCA_047620825.1 Bacteroidia bacterium
GGTTGGAATCTTAAGAAAATAATGAGGCAACTAAAAGTTGAAAATGAAAAAATATTTTTTGCCCTTTATAAACTCTTTTTTAGATTACGATTCCCCAAAATTATTAAGAGTTGGTAAGGAACGACTAAGTATGCGACACCAATTACTTAAACCGTAGGCTCCATATTTCAACATGATTTATTCCGCTGTCGTCTCCCTAGTTTGATTCACATGATGTATTTCGATAAACTCATTGCAATTGAATATTGCATACTTGAAATAAATTGCATTAAATAAATAGATACTACGTGCATGTGTAGTCTACAGGAAGTGCTATTTGTAATATGTGTTATAATGTCGCTACTTATTATTGTTAAATGTTGAAATATCGCAATCTATAGCAGTATGGTGTAAAATTCAATATCTATGTCCATTTCGTTCGTTTCAAATTTGTGCCAAATATATAGTTGTCTTATTGAACAAGTTTAACCAAACATACTATGAAAAACGAAACGATAAAATCACAGCCTTTATTTCGAAACCAGACCCTTGAGAAGCTAACACATACCAATTCTAAAGTCGCAATTGGGATATATGTTTTGATGTCTCTTACTGCATTGGTGTATGGTATTTATGCCACGGCGATAACATTTTGGCAAGCCTTCCTATTGTTTAACTTAGGTAGACTGACGTTCACATTGGTGGAGTATGTGTTACATCGATATGTTTACCATTCAGGTGAATATGACAAACCCATTTCATGGCAATTCAAAGTGCATGGAGTGCACCACAAACACCCAAACGTAAAAGACCAATTAGCCATGCCGATCCCCATAGCATTGGTTATTCTCATACTTTTCTTCATTTTATTCACTTTTATGATGGGCCAAATAAGTCTGTTCTTTTTTTCTGGATTTGTCATTGGCTACTCGTTTTACCTTACGATGCACTATTTGATACATGTACGAAAGGCACCTAAAAATTACTTCAGATGGTTTTGGCGACATCATCATTTACATCACAGATTTGATGACATAGCTTTTGGTTTGTCCTCACGGATTTGGGATCGGGTATTTCGAACAATGCCTCCGAAGAGGTTAAAGGAAGCATGATAGGTGCTGTCGCATTAAGAAGTTTCTTCAGGAGAGTTTACGGATTGAAACGCCTCTAAAAACACTTCAATCGGTTGAGCGCCACTAATTCCGAATTCGTCATTGATGACGAAAAATGGAACACCCGAAACGCCACGTTGTTGATAGTGAGAAATTTCGGCTTTTACTGTTTCTGCAATTTTCTGATCATTGATAATGGAATCTACCTTTACACTATCCCACCCAAAGTCTGCGGCAATGGTATAAAGCGTTTCAGGTTTATTCAAATGTTGCGTTTGTTCAAAGTACGCTGCTAAAAGACGTTCTTTCATCTCAGTACCGAAACCTTCCTCACGTGCAACATTCAATAGCTGATGCAATTGGAGTGTATTTACCGCCAACCAATTATCTCCAAAATCAAAATCAATACCTACCGTTTTTCCAACTTCTGTTAAACGGTCAGTCATCTCCTGGACATTATCAATACTACCAAACTTGTTCGTCAGATACGTATCCCTATCCATCCCTTGTGGGCGCATAGATGGGTCCAATTGAAATGGATGCCATGTTACTTCTATGCGGGCGCCTTTCCATTGTTGTAGCGCCGCTTCTAATCGGCGTTTTCCAACATAGCACCAAGGACAGGCAACATCAGACACTACATCTACTTTGATTGTATTTTTATCCATTTCTTCTTTTCGTGTTAGGGACAATGATGTGTGGTGTTTTGTAAATTAAACCACTCGTTCCTTTCAACAAGTTCATGAACAAAGTGTTTTCGGAACTTGTTGTCAGCAGTTCAGAGGCTAATCAGATCTTTAGCTTTTGATTTTTGATCAATCAACATGTCTGGTACACGCCTTATTCTACCCAACACAAAATCAGATTTAAATAGGAAGATGGTATACTCTATTGTTTCATTATTTTCTTGGTTTATGTGCCCTTAGCGCTCGTGATACTAACGACATAAAGGCCAGTTGCTAATTTGTTTAAATTTAGCGTTACATGCTGACTATTTGGTTTCGTTTCATAAACAACTTGCCCTATAGCATTGCTCAGCCTAATGGCATATGAACGATCCACTACTTCATTAAAGGATACCGTAATTTGATTTGTAGCGGGATTCGGGTATACGCTGAAAGTGGAATGACCTCTTTTAAAATCACTTATGGAAGAATTGTTGTTTCCTGTTGATGTGTCTCCAATTTTAAATATGAAACCTGTTTGATCACTATTACCTAGTGTACCTTGCTTTAGTTCATCGAAATAGGATTCAGAACTACCATCTGTTGTTCCATACATATGTCCATCCTTGTCATGGGCAAGATCATACAAAACTAAACTACCATTGCTTGTTCCATATTGGACGTACAAATTGTAATCTAAATTTTCATTAAAATTAACCAAGAGGTATTGGTTTTGTCCTTCAAAACCTGAGGCAACATTAGGTAGTTCGTAATAACTGGAATCTAGCTTTATATTTTTACAAGAATCTCTATAGTTATATACGACTGTCGGGCCATGATCATAGGAGAAAGAGGTATGCGTTATTTGAACAATATTCACAAAACTTTGATAATTAACGACAGAATCCCCATCAAGGTCATACTGTATAATTAATTCAGAACCAGCAGTAGTCTGGATGGCACTTTTATCATTGAACACGGGAGCGGCATTGACTGCACGTCCAAAGAAATATAACATTCTGTTTATGTCGTCATATTGATAATCAAATATGCCAATGCCATCGTACTTAATTCTTGTCTCCTTAATACTGGCTCCAGTTACCCATTCAACTTCGTCAAACATGATATAGGGTGTAACACCAGGAATTGGAGAATTGCTGATAGTCGCTGCCATTACTGAAGCAATACTATTCCCATTACTAAATATTTTTCTTGGAATACCAGTCCCGAGCCCACCTAAAGAGGCATAGGCATTATAGGTCGTTTTTTTTGCTGTCAAAACAGTTCCAGAAGAATCTATAAAAGCGATAAAATCTTTTTTGGTTAAACTTAGAACAGAATCAGGTTTGAAGGTTACTGTCCCTTCTCCTCTAATGGCGTAGTTACCATTTGCAAGTTGTACGAAATCAAAATCGTCTTCAACCTTTGCATCAACTTGTGTACTCCAAATATAATTTCCAGTAGAGTCCAGTTTTACAATACCAATTGTGGCGTTAAGAGCAGCAGTGTATTTGTGGAGGGTGTCTGTCCCAAAAATAGTATTCATTTCTCCCGCGACAACTATATTATAATTGTCATCCCAATACATTTTATAACTACCATGGCCAGGAAACGTTTGGGTAGGATATTTTTTATACCAAAGTCTTTTCCCATTAGGATTGTACTTGGCCAAAATCATATCATGGTGCCTAAAACTTGCATTATTACTAGCAACATGTACCCCAAAGAGAAATACGTTATCATTTTGGTCAACTAAAATTGCTTTACCATGAAGTTTAGCAGAACTGCTATGTACGAAGGCTTTCTCTGCCCATTCAAATCCAGCTTTTTGAGCATATACCGGCACGAATGAGAGTATGAATAGTAAAAAAGAAATTGTGATTTTCATAGTCTATTGTTTAATGATTTTGGCAGTTCCGATAACATTCGAATTCGTTGTAGTTACAAAGTAAATACCTCTGGTTAGCGTACTTAAATCTAAGGTAAGCTCTTGCTTTGTTGATTTAACTTCTTGCACAACCTGTCCCAAAGCATTTCTAAGGTGAACAACATAAGAATGATCGACGGTCTCGTTAAAGGAAATCGTAACGTGATTGTTGGCGGGATTTGGGTACAAGCCAAAGCTATTATTTAAGCTAATTTCATCTACCGAAACTAAAGGTACTCCAGTAAAAATAGCTTTAAAAGGAGGGGCATTGCTATATGTACTGAAATCAATAGAATCCGAAATGGTGACAGATGTTGGATCATAAATATAGATCTTCTTTGACGTCTGTCTTGGTATCCAGATTTCACCGTTACTATTCATGGTCATTCGACCTCCTCCGCCTGCGTGTTCTTCCGAGTGTAGTAGACTAAAATCGGAGCTGCTGTATACGCGAAACCCTCCGTTGGAAAGTGTAGAGCCAACAGAAATAACCAATATCTGCTTCCCGTCTTT
>JBLHOC010000219.1:0-4182 GCA_047620825.1 Bacteroidia bacterium
CAGAACTGAATTTGCGTCTTGTTTGTTTTGTCATTTTAGGTTGTTAAATGTAATCGTTTTTTAACTTAACCTTTGGCCCTTTTTTTGGGGAGGATTATATGTGGTGTATCTACCGCTCGCTATCATTATAACTTTTATCGTTGCCAAGATCTTTTTTAAAAACTCTCGTATTTTCATGTCCGACATATTTAGAGGACGACTAGAAATTGCAAACAGTACCAACACGTTATTTGAAATGGGTTTTTACCTGCTCAGTTTGGGTTTTGCGTTGTCCATTATGGAAATTGGAAGAACGTCAATCAACAACCAACAGTTCTACGAGATACTGAGTCAAAAGGTTGGTGTGCTAAGTGTGTTTTTAGGCGCGATGGTATTCTTTAACCTCTACATGTTGTTTCGCGGAAAAAAGAAATCTTCAGATAGTCAACGTCTTAGAGAAAGATTTCAAAACCAAAAGGCCATTAAAGAAGGTATCACCATTCAACCGAAAGGGTAAGTTTAACAAGGTGGCGGGCACAGCCCGCCACCTTAAATGGAATACTATGAGAACGTTTTTTCAAATCAATATCTGTCTACAAATCCTGTGGATTTTAGGCATAGTGATGAGTACGTTAAGCCTAGGGAGATTAGAATTCATTGCTGCTTTTATGATTGTGACACAATGGATTTTTTCATTTGCTTTACTCATCGGAGATGGACTAAAGTCGAAACTTATCCATCATTTTTATTTAAGCGGTATCTTGCTTCTGGCTTGGTTTCTAATCGGAATCGGCACAATTGACTTAAGCGAACAACTTGCAATGCTGACAGAAACGAAACGATTAACCTTATTTTGGGCACCACAATTCTTATTGGCTATCCATTTCATGTATATCAGTTTCAATCACTTAAACCCGGTCAAATCGTTTGAACACAATGTATTTGACTTATGAAAATTGTTATTGCAGGAGGAACCGGATTTATAGGAGACTACTTGGTCAAAAAATACAAAGACCAAGGTTATGACGTATGGATTATATCTAGAAATGAACTAGCCAACACTCAAGTGTCAAGCGTAACATGGAGTGATGATCAGAACTTAGAACGTGCTATGAACCATGCTGACGTTTTAATAAATATGGCTGGTAAATCGGTCGATTGTCGTTACAACGCTGCAAACAAAAAAGTGATTCTTGATTCAAGAATTCAAACGACTCAAAAGCTTGGTGAAGTGTTAGCGCGCGTGGATAATCCACCCAAATTATGGATTAACAGTAGCACGGCTACAATCTATAGACATGCCCAAGATAGACCAATGACAGAAAAAGGGGGAGAGATAGGCGCTGGATTCTCTGTTGATGTTGCGACAAGTTGGGAGCGTACTTTTTTCCAATCCACTTCACCGAATACAAGAAAGGTGGCGATACGAACAGCTATAGTTCTAGGCCAAACCGGAGGGGCATTTCAACATTTTCGAATGCTGGCTAAAATGGGGTTTGGCGGAAGACAAGGTAACGGAAAACAAATGGTGAGTTTTGTGCATATTGAGGATGTATATCGAGCTATCGAGTACATTCGATTGCATCAAGACTTGAAAGGGGTGTTGAATGTTGCCGCACCAAATCCCATTACAAATTCAACGTTTATGCAGTCGTTTAGAACAGTTTTAGGGAAATCATTTGGCCTTCCAATATATAAATGGATGCTGGAAATTGGAGCGTTCGTGCTTAGAACAGAAACGGAATTGCTCCTAAAAAGTAGATGGGTGGTGCCAGAAATACTTGATAGTCAAGGATTTGTGTTCCATTATAAGGAAATTTATAAAGCCCTTGAAAATTTGAACAGGACATAAATTTAATCGTCTATCTAGCTCTCTTTGTTTAGGTAAATGAGTAAACCAACACTGAAATATAAAGGAGATGATCTTGCGTGGCCAGCGGTATATCTAAAGATATTTGCCCCGTTAATGGTGATTGTAATGATTACTGTAGGTATTGATGCTTGGGTGGAATATGTCGAAGGAGGAACAAGCCCATTTTTTTATAAAAACATTATTACAATTGTTGTCATTGGTGTTGTTTATGCGCTTTTTGGTTTTAAGATAATTAGCAAAACAACAGCAATCAATTTCGCCGGCTATCCCATTTATAGGTATTATGGTTTGGATGCCCTATCGGGTGCAAAAAATGAATACTGATTTTGAAACGTATTTCCTGAAAGTTGAAATCATTTTGATTATCTTAACTTACGCCACCGGTATTCTAGTCCATCCGTGACACATACTTTACTTACTGGTGATAAACTTAATATTTATTGCCTTCTGCATCTATGGTATGCAAGGGGGATACCCGGTATATAAGTTTATTTTCTACATCATGCTGATGACCTTTACCAGTTTGTTGGGCTATAAATTGAATAGAATATTTTTTGAGCTTAATCAGCAAGTGTCTGATGCCAACGTGCTCATTCAGTCTCAAAATGAAGACTTAACCAGAGCAAATGCAGCAAAAGATCAATTGTTTGAAATATTCGGACATGGTTTAAAAGCACCATTTTCCCATCTCTCGGCACTAGTAACGTTGTCCGACCATACTGATGATCAAGCTTAAAAGGCCGAATACACGCGGATGATGAAAACGGCCATTCAAGACGGAGACAACTTGGTTGCAAGTATTCTGGACTGGGTAGATGTACAAAGCACGTACATGAAGTTTGAATTGGAAAAAATGTCTGTTGACGATTTGATTGATGATGCCATTCACCATAAACAGATGAATGCAACATTGAAAAAAATCAAGATAGAAAAGTATTTTGAAGAAGGTTTGATGATGCATATGGATTGCCGGATGATGGAGACAATCAAGCGGAACTTAATTTGCAATTCCATCAAGTTCTCACACCGAGAAGACAACATAAAAATATCGGGAAAGGTCGCTGATAGTGATGTCGTTATTAGTGTTACAGATCAAGGTATTGGAAGGACAGAAGAGATCAAAAACGAGCTATTCAAGTTTGGGAAAATACCGCCTAGGTTAGGCACCGAAAATGAATCAGGAAGTGGTTTTGGCCTCAATATCTGTAAGAAAATGGTCGAAAACCAAAATGGGCAATTGGAAATTATTAGTCAACCAGACAAAGGGACTACAGTTGTCATGCATTTTTTAGCATAACTTGGATAAGTTTCCATCCTTCAATATTTCTTTCTAAAATCTAAAGGCGTTATTTGACGGATTAAATTGAAGTCCTTCTGGTCAAAATATCGCCAAAATACTTTAGCCGTTCTTGGATTGGTCTTTATTGGTATTTGCCTTGTAATTTCACTTGGGGGGTATTTATTTACTTTCGATAAGTCCACTTCCACCAATGAAATGCATGTCGAAATTGATAGGAAAAAACCTGGATATAAAGCTTGGTTCATGACTGATACAGCTTCAAACAAGACAACATTTTCGCAGTTGTTTGTAACCGGAAAACCTGCACAAAACAACTTATTTCTCTACGATAATAATGGCGACACGTCTGTAGCGAACATGATAATCGCAGCGCCTTTGATTGCATCAGGCGAAAGAGAAATTCATTCGAAAACATACGTAATTGGCACTGATATTTACGGAAGAGATATGTTCAGCCGAATTATTTTGGGCACCCGTATATCGTTGTCTGTAGGCCTTATTTCAGTGTTCATATCCTTAGTTCTTGGGGTGTCTTTAGGTCTAGCTGCAGGTTATTTTAGGGGTTGGGTAGATACTTTAGTTATGTGGCTCATCAATGTCATTTGGTCATTACCCACCTTGCTGCTTGTTATTGCTATCACGTTTGCTCTAGGGAAAGGTTTCTGGCAAATATTTGTAGCGGTTGGTTTAACCATGTGGGTTGAATTGGCGCGTATTGTTAGAGGGCAAGTGTTTAGTTTACGAGAAACTGAATATGTACAAGCTGCTAAAATGTTAGGATACTCCAACATTCGAATCATGTTTAGGCATATCTTGCCTAATTGTGTAGGTCCTATAGTTGTAATTTGTGCAGCAAATTTTGCGTCGGCTATTTTATTAGAAGCTGGACTGAGCTTTCTTGGTTTAGGTGTTCAACCACCATTTCCGAGCTGGGGACAAATGCTAAGCGAAAATGCAGATTACATCGCATTGGGTTCTGCGCATTTAGCCATTGCACCCGGCATTGTGATTATGCTCTTGGTGATGTCCT
>JBLHOC010000220.1:0-4165 GCA_047620825.1 Bacteroidia bacterium
TTGCATAATATCCTTCAGCAATCATATTCATTTCCAATTGTGCTGATTTTGCGGAGTACCCTTTTCCCAACATGTTGCCGAATGTTCGGTTTCGACTAAACTGTGAATATGCAGTGACCACCAAGTCACCTAAGTATGCTGAATCGTCAATATCGCGTTCAATTGGGTGAACTGCAGCGATAAAACGTTTTATCTCACGAATAGCATTTGAAAGAAGCACCGCTTGAAAGTTGTCACCAAATCGCAACCCGTGGCATATACCAGCTGCTATGGCGTAAACGTTTTTTAAGACCGCCGAATATTCTGTACCGTAAATGTCGTCAGTGGTGGATGTTTTGATAAATCGCCCGTTTAAAATTTGTGCGACCGTATTTGCAATTTCGGCATTTTCTGAAGCAACTGTTAGATAACTTAGTTTTTCGAGTGCGACTTCCTCTGCATGGCATGGACCCGTAATTACGCCTATGTTATCTGAATCAATATTTAAATGAGTTTTAAAATAATCTCCAAGGATTTCGCTGGTTTCGGGTATTAATCCCTTTACTGCGGATACTACAATTTTGTCTTTGAAAAGTGTCTTTGGCAGCGCCTTAAAGGCTTTATGAATAAACGCAGAGGGTATTGCTAATATCACGATATCTCCAGCTTCAATACAAGCTTCCAAATTACTGGTAACCTTTAGGTGTTCGAGATCAAAACTAACGGCACTTAGATAATCTGGATTGTGTCGATGATTTTTGATGTATTCAACTTTTTGCTCCGTTCTGTGCCACCAATGCACCTTTTTTGGTGATTCATTGTCGAGTAAGATTTTAACTAAAGCCGTAGCCCAGCTCCCGCCTCCTAATACTGAAATGACAATTTTCTTGTTATTCAATCATGCGAATTAAACCCTCCCATACGGGTTTTCAAAATCATTCGCCTAGTTTGGCGTAATACTGATCTCTCCTGTATTGTAAAAATGTAAGACCATTTGCGCATATAACACTTGGAACCTGGCATTAATTAACTCGTTCTGAGCCTGTCCCCAGCCATTTAATGCTAAAATCATATCTGAAGAAGTTGCTACCCCAGCATTCGCAGATTTCAAGACAAAATCATAATTTTCTTTTTGCGCCTTTTCGTTCACTTCAGCCGCTTTTATACCCGCCAAAGCATTTTCATAATCCGCATATGCTTGCAGGACATCAGAAGTCACCTCCAGTTTAATTCTTTCTAAATTATTTGAGCGCAACAACGTATTCAGTTTTGCCTCTGACACATTCGCTCTAACTTGATTGCCATTGTATATCGGAATAGATAGACTCACCCCTAGTGCCTGACCAAAGTTGTCATTTAACTGCTGTCCAAACCCCGCAACACGCGTTTCATATGATGTAAATTCAGTTACTACAGGCTGGCTAGTCCCTTCAACATAGCCAATGGCCCTCGTATTAGATTGAAAATCAAACCGTTCCAACCTGGACTCAGAAAACAACGTATTTACGTTTCCAAACAATGACAACCGCGGGTAAAATGCACTTTTTACAATGTCAATACTAATTTCTGCTGAGCGAAGTTGAGACTCCGCTAATTTCACATAGTTCATTCTTCCAAGCGCATTGTATATTACTCCATCCGCAGACCATGTATTGGTCGTTGAAATTTGGTCTAAGGATGGGTGCACAATTTCGAAATTATCTACATTCAATTGCATCATTTGCTTCAGTCTCAAATAAGCCATTTGCAATGATCCCTTGGCCGTTTGAATGTTCAGTTGATCACGCGCATCTTGCGCTTTTAAGTTTAAGTATTGACGTTGATTTGTTGCCCCAGCTTCATATAGTTTTAGTGCTTGCGCCAATTGTGTCACTGTTGATTTGTTGACTACCTGGAATGTATTGAGTTGATTCTCTGCAAAAATGACTTGAAGAAAGGCTTCTGCAACATTTGTTAGAATATCTGCCTGGGCTGCATCAGCCTCTTGTTTAGCGCGTAACACCTCATTCTCCGATCTTAATATGGTATTAGAAATACGTTTGCCGTTGTATAAAGTAACACTACTGGTCAGGGAAAAATTATTTGACTGGATGCTTTGGGTTACGAACTGATTTGTAAAGGGATCAATAGATCGACCAAAATTGTAATTGTGAGAAGCACTTGCGTTTAGTGTTGGGTAGCGACTAAACTTATCCGTATTGAACGTAAGTTCAGCTCTTTGAACATTTATAGCTTGATCCGCAATCGTAAGATTTTGCGCTAGTGTATAGGCCATACAGTTGTCCAAAGTCCAATTACCGTTTATCTGAGTTAACAGATAATCTGATTGGGCACTAACGGCAAAACACGTAACCAAGAATAGGCTAATTGAAATAATAAACTTCATTTGTTCGAAAAATTAAGCAAAGCTAAACGCTCTGCAAATTTGAGCATTTCTGAATCGACTAAGTCATATATTATTTCTATAATTTGCCATAATTGGGTTAAACTTGAAACTTGAATTGGTACACCCATAGCTCAAAATTTTTCAAAGTCTTTTATCCAAGCCTGTTGTGGCAGATCGAAACTAAGGAAAAGAAAGTATATCTTACTTTTGATGACGGACCAACTCCAGATGTCACCCCATTTGTTTTGGATGTTTTAAAACGATTTAGATTGAAAGCTACATTTTTTTGTATCGGTGACAACGTGGCCAAACATCCTACTTTGTATCAGTCCGTTATTGACCAAGGACACGCTGTTGGAAACCACACATTCGATCATTTAAACGGATTTAAGACTACGTTGGATACGTATGTTCAAAATACTACGAAAGCTTCAGAACTCATTGACTCAAAACTCTTTAGGCCGCCTTATGGTAGAATCAGAAAGTCTCAAATCGGCGCACTCGGGCTGGATTATTCCATCGTCATGTGGTCTATTATAAGTGGTGATTTTGACGAAACTTTGAACAAGGAAAGGGCTATGAATAAAATGATGAAAGGTACAGAACCTGGATCCATTATTGTTTTCCATGACAGCTTGAAATCATTACCTAATTTGGAAGTTTTGTTGCCAAAATACTGTGAGTTTCTCGCCAAGAATAATTACACATCATGTGGGTTGTAGTCATTCTATCAGTAGCAGTTATTGCTATTTTTTTCAGCATACAACTCTTGTGTTTGGTTACTATTTTTAAGTCTAAAAGACCTATTCTCGAAAATGACGGTGATTTACCGAATGTTAGCATTTTGTTAGCTGCGCGAAATGAGGAAGCACTCCTGCACAGATGTTTGACGGCTATTGACGCGTTGGATTATCCTAGAAACAAACTTCAAGTTTTAATTGGCAATGACGACAGCACTGACGCAACTGAATCGATAGCAAAGGAATTTATTAGTAACAAGGTGAACTTCACTTTAATAAACATCGACAAATTACACGGCAAAGCGAAAGGAAAGGCCAATGTTCTAGCCCGTTTGGCGCACGAAGCATCAGGTGAATTTTTCTTTATTACAGATGTGGATGTTAAGTTACCAAAAAACTGGATTCACGCCTTACTACATCAGTTTACAGAAGAAGTTGGCATTGTTTCTGGAACGAGCACCTGTGCACCAACCAATTCCAACTTTTCAATATTACAATCTATTGATTGGTTGCACTTTATGGGTTACATCCAAAGTTTTGCAAACATTGGTGTGGCTTGTACATCCGTCGGCAATAACATGGCGGTTCGTGCAAAAGCCTATTGGGATACAGGTGGCTATGAACATATCGATTTTTCAATCACTGAAGACTATAAATTGTTTAAAGAGGTCACGGATAGAGGGTGGCAATGGCGTACGATACTTGATCCCGATAGTTTGGGTTTAGCCTGGTATATTCCTAGCATAAAGGAAATGTGGCATCAGCGTAAAAGGTGGCTTATCGGATCAAAAGAGCTCCCCATTTTATGGAAATCACTTATTATCATTTACGGACTATTTGTACCTGCGTTAATTGTGTTGGCCATTTTCGCTCCGATTAATGCTTTAATCATTTGGTTGTTTAAGCTCATTGTTCAAACCATTTATATAAAAGCCTTGCAACAGAAAGTAGGCCTCAAATCATACTCCATATTGAGTTTGATTGGATATGAATTTTATGTGTTGATCAATACGGTTTGCACAGCCGTTTTTTATTTTGCACCAATTCCTTCTGTTTGGAA
>JBLHOC010000221.1:0-4157 GCA_047620825.1 Bacteroidia bacterium
GTAACAACAAATTGAAATTTGGTCTTGGCTTTTCTGCAAAAATTAGAGATGCAGGAACCTCTTTGAAGAATAAAGAACTGTTAAGCGAAAATTTTAGTGTTGGTTTCGTGCCTCTAGTAAACGTTTTAGCGAATTGGGATATTTCTCAAAAAGTGGGTGTTGAGTTTTTTGGAGAAGGTATAATTGCAAGTAAAGGTAGAGCAATTGACCTTTCCTTATCTGGAAAATATAATTTTACTAAAAATCTGCAAGGGAACATTGGTTATCGGCTACTCGAAGGTGGTGCAGACGGAACTAATCGGTATAATTTTATTCAACTCCATTTCGCCTTTGCTAGTTTAAACTTTTCATTTTAAAAAACAGTTAAGAGCTCCAATGCTATAATTGTATGGCTTCATATTAAAGTTTTTCTGCTTATACACAATCATACCTATAATTATCTGAAATGGCTACTACCACTCGGTTAAATAGGTTTTGACCAAAGTTTCTCCAGATCAACAATATTTTAGACAGAAATTGGCTGGGTGATACAACTAAGAAAAAGAATATGTTGTCTTAAAGATGGGGTGTACTATAGACATCCTTCTTATTGGGATTTTAGCAATCATTTCTGGGGCAGAAACCTGGAATAATATTGAAGAATATGGTGAAGCAAAGGAAGAATTTTTGACCAAATTCTTAAAGCTCACTAATGGCGTTCCTTCACATGATACATTTAACAGGGTGTTTGCTTCCATCGACCCATTGGAGTTAGAAGGTTGTTTTGTTCAATGGGTAAAAGGAATGATTAAAGTGTTCAAAGGAGACATAATAAGCATTGATGGCAAAACAATACGGAGGGGGAAATCTGCAGGGAATAAATCACCCTTTCACATAGTTAGTGCATGGTCAAGTAAAAATAATGTTACTCTAGGCCAAGTAATGACTCAGCAAAAGTCAAATGAAATCACCGCCATTCCTGAATTATTGGAGCTCTTAGTCTTAGAAGATACCGTAGTAACCATTGACGCCATGGGTTGTCAAAAAGAGATTGCATCGTGCATTTTAGGCAAGGATGCTGATTATATCTTAGCGGTGAAAAACAATCAAAAACACTTGTATGAAGATATCCAATACAGCCTAAATAATGAAGTCGATATGCTTGTTGATCAAACTATTGATGTGGGCCATGGAAGAATCGAAAAGCGAATTTGTAGCATATCAGAGGACCTTACCAATATTGAATCCAGAGAACAATGGGAAGAACTTAAAACCATCATTAAGGTGGTGAGTACAAGAACTTTCAAAAATAGCACAAAGCCAACAGAGACTGCCGTTCGGTATTACATCTCTAGTCTGAGAGCAACACCAAGCGAGTTCCATAAAGCAATCCGCTCTCATTGGGAAATAGAGAACAAGCTCCACTGGACGCTCGATGTGGCTTTTGGAGAAGATGCCTCGAGAAAGCGGACTGGCTATTCCGCTCGCAATTTTGCAACATTGAATAAAATCGCGCTAAACCTTTTGAAAAATGAAACATCTCTTAAAGTCGGCGTCAAAGGACGTAGGCTTAAAGCCGGTTGGGATGACAACTATCTCATCAAAGTCTTAAATTTATGATGCGTTTGCCCTGGTCTCATTTGTCCGAATTGAGATTGCTCATAAAACAATATGTTATTTTGCAGCCTTTGTCAGTTTATTGAAAAAAACAAGACAGTCTTATTACTTTGCAGCCTTGATAGACAAAGGGAATTGTTGTACCTTATAAACGCATTATAGATAAATACTTGAAAAAATTCTTTAGGCTTCTTTTTAACTATTACCTCGTACTTAAATCCTGTTGGTTTGTGATACTGTTCCTATTTCTAGGATTCTTCTCACTCGTGGTGTTTGATCAAGGCCAAGACATTTTACAGAATTTATCATTTACCGGTGATTTTGAAACGATTCGACAAACTTGGTTTGTCTTCTTTGCAATAAGCTGGTGGTCATGGCAAACGTTTCGCTCCTCTCGCGGAATTCTACACTTCACGTATTTTAACTTTTATACCTACCTCCCAGCTTATTCACTTAGAGCACAGGTTTTTGTACCTCGTATGCTCGCAAGCTTACCTTTCCTCATTCTTGCACTCGCCGTTTACCGGACAGATAATGGCATGACGGCTTTTAGTTTATTACTTATTAGCAGTGCCATTTGGATCTTCGTGTTTCTCCACTTTAGAAAAAGCTTTATCGTTCGATTGAGAAGTTGGAAAACGTTTATTCCCAAATTAATTCCTGACTATATTCCAATAAAAAATGGCACATATCCAGCAAGTTTTATCTGGGCCAAACAACGCAGTTGGTTTTTATTTCGCATTGTTGTTGTAATTGCCTTCTTCCTTTTATTCTATTACAACCCTGTTCGATTTCCACAATACCTGGGTTCAGCGACAGTTGTTCTACTTGGATTTAGCACTTGGTTAATATTGGCTAGTATTATCACTTTCATTGAAAAGTTTCTTCGATTTCCAGTATCCTTCAGTATTCTTCTTATGGTGATTACATTTAGTTTTTTCAATAACAACCATACCGTACGCACCATTGACGCCCCCATGCCAAATCGTACCGTGTTATCTGAACACTTTGATACATGGGCAAAAACGCATAAGGCAGATACCGATTCTATAAACGTTTTCTTAGTGATGGCAGAAGGTGGTGGACTGAGATCAGCCTATTGGACAACGAGTCTGCTTAATTCATTGTCGACAATTGACACCTCATTCTCTAATCACGTATATGGATATAGCTGCGTTTCAGGTGGAGCCTTAGGGACCATGATGTTTAACACAACGGAAAGTGACAAGACATTAAATCCAACGCATGTTATGGCCCCTAATCTGAATTCTGACCTGCTAGCACCAGTTACTTCTGCCCTAATATTTACGGATTTACTACAAAAATTTATACCCTTTCCAATTAAACGACTGGATCGATCAAGGATTTTGGAAAAATCATTCGAACAAAGTCTACCCTCCGACACCATCTGGCAAAAAGGCTTTCTAAAAGAGTACTCAAAACCTGAGAAACCTGTAATTATCATAAACGGCACCCACGTCGAAAGCGGTAAACGGACTTTGATTAGCAATGTTGACATATCTGAGATTAAAGAGAATCAAAATCAAGACTTCTTTGATGTCACAGAACAAGACGTCTCGATTAGCACCGCCATCGGTGTTGGATCCCGTTTCCCATTTATTACACCACCTGCATTACTTAAAAACAAAGATGGCAGCACATGGGGCAATGTCGTTGACGGTGGTTATTATGAGAATTTAGGTATGCAAACGATGCTGGACATTTATAGCATTATCAAACCAATAGCTGTAGAAAACAACTATAAAATTAAATTTACATTCATTGCCATTCGCAATACGAAGTCAGACGACCACAACCGACCCGTACTAGGTATGGTAGAAGCGTTGGCTCCAGCAATAACATTTGCCAATATATGGGGAAATAACAGTAACGAAGTACTGGGCAACGGAGGTAAACTAATTGAGACCAACCAAGACGACCTATTTGTGTTGAGCTTGCAACGGACTGATAATGAAAACATTCCACTAGGCTGGTATTTAAGTCCAAGGGCAAGACAAAACTTGAATCGTCAATTATTAGCCATCCCCGACTCTACTTATTCGGCTATTCTGAAATAATCCCAGATTTTGTAGTTCGTTTCTTCCAAATTAATCAAATTTGTGATCGTGCAAAATCCAATCAAAATCACATTTTTAGGTACTGGAACATCACAAGGTGTACCGTTAATTGGATGCACTTGTGCGGTATGTTCATCTACCAATCAGCGAGATAAACGTTTACGGTCATCTATTCACATACAAAGTTCAACCACGAGTATCGTAATCGACACTGGTCCTGACTTTAGACAACAGATGCTTGAAGCCAGAATTAAAAAACTTGATGCGGTTGTTTTTACACATGGACATAAAGACCATACAGCAGGTTTCGACGACATAAGAGCGTTTAACTACATTCAACAGCAGGACATGGAAGTATTTTGCGACGAACGTGTAGAAGAAGTACTGCGTAAAGACTTTGATTATGTTTTTACCGATTTAAAATATCCAGGTGTACCAAGAGCGAATTTGCATAGAATTAATGGCAGTCCTTTTGATATTGGG
>JBLHOC010000222.1:0-4142 GCA_047620825.1 Bacteroidia bacterium
TACCTGTTTTCTCTGGGAGAATTGTGGGTAGTGTAGCAGAGTCTGATCGTTTTTTATGGGATTTACGCCGTGCTGTGGCTGACGATGTAGCCTATGAATATGTGGGTGGTTTACGAGAAATAGCCAATGAAAACGGCCTAAAATTATGGTTAGAGAATTACGGGCACTGGGGATTCCCTTCTGAGTTTTTAATGTATGGAGGGCAATCTGATTTTGTAGGTGGTGAGTATTGGAATGAGGGTACACTGGGTGATATTGAATGTAAAGCGGCCTCTTCTGCGGCTCATATCTACGGTAAAAAGAGAACTTCGGCAGAATGTTTTACTGCCGCTCAGCGCTCTTTTGTAAGACATCCAGCAATGTTAAAGAAGCGCGGTGATTGGGGAATGACAGAAGGCATTAATCACCATGTATTACACGTATATATCCATCAACCGGATAGTGATAAAGTTCCGGGAGCAAATGCCTGGTTTAGTACAGAATTCAACAGGAAAAATACTTGGTTTGAACAAGGGAAGACCTATTTTGATTATATAAGAAGGTCGCAACACTTGTTACAACAAGGAACCTATGCGGCAGACCTGTGTTATTTTATTGGAGAAGATGCTCCAATTATGACAGGTGCTACGAACCCGGCAGTACCAAAAGGATATTCTTTTGATTATATCAATGCTGAAGTGATCATGAACAGAATGACCGTAAAAGATGGAAGATTTGTATTGACAGATGGTATGAATTACGGTATGATGGTATTGCCTCCATTGGAAACCATGCGCCCTAAATTACTAGCCAAGTTGGAACGGTTAGTTTCAGAAGGTGGTAAAATATACGGGCAAGCTCCAAAAGCATCACCGAGTTTACAAAACTACCCACAAAACGATGAAAAGGTGATTGCCTTGGCTACCAAATTATGGGCTGGAGATACAGACATTAAAACCTATGGTAAAGGTGCCATAATTACGGACATCCCTTTACAAGAAGCATTGAACGCATTTGATATCAATAAAGATGTTATCGTGAACGATGACGTACTATGGACGCACCGAGAACAAGAAGGGTTGGAGATTTATTTCTTGACCAATCAAAGCGGAAAAGCTATTGAAGTGAATCCTTCATTTAGAGTGGAAGGTTTAAAACCACAACTTTGGGATGCTGTTACCGGTGAAATCAAAGAACTTTCTGATTATTCAGTAGCCGATGGAAGAACGAATATTCCACTAAAAATGGAAGTGGATAGAAGTTGGTTTGTGGTATTTAGTAATGATTCAAATGAATTCGTTAAAAAAGCTACTATCGAAAATATCCCGGAATACCAAGTGGCTCAAACTATTGATACTCCTTGGGAGATCAACTTTGAAAGAAAAAAAATTGCACCAGAAACCATAACGACAACCGAATTGATGGATTGGTCAAAAAGCGAAGATAAGTTATTGAAATATTATTCAGGAAAAGCAAACTATACTACTACCTTTACGTATCAAAAGTCCGATGCAAAAAATGTCGTGATAGATTTAGGCGAAGTCGGTGTCATGGCAACTTTGACCCTAAATGGTAAAAATGTTGGTACTTCATGGATGGCTCCGTATCGCTTAAACATAACTGACGCTTTGCAAGAAGGAGAGAATAAATTAGAAATAAAAGTAGTAAATGTTTGGCGTAACAGATTAACAGGAGATAAGACCTTGCCTGAAGAGCAAAGGACTACATCTGTTTTAGTTGATAATATTACACGTGCAGAGGAAATGATTTCATCTGGATTGATGGGTCCTGTGACCATTCAAGTTGTAAAATAAAAACAAAATGAAAAGTAAATTACTTGTATTAGTAGGTTTTGCCCTAGTTTTAATGAGCTACAAAGAATCAAATAAAACCGAAGTTAAAAGTTCTAAAATTAAAAAGCCAAATGTGTTACTCATCGCGGTAGATGACCTTAATGATTGGATAGGTGTTATGGGCGGGCATCCGCAAGTCAAGACACCCAATATGGACCGATTGGCTGCCCGCGGTGTACTCTTTAGCAATGCCCAATGTCAGTCTCCGGTATGCAATCCATCTCGCGCTAGTTTAATGACCTCAATGTATCCCAGTACTTCGGGTATTTATTTTTTGGATCCAGACCTTAAAGAATCGCCTATAGCGAGTAAAAGTAAACTCATGCCACAGCGTTTCGAAGAGGAAGGTTATAACGTATTTGGTGCAGGTAAACTCTTTCACAATGGGGGCGGGCAAAATGAAACCTATATACCAAATTATGCAGGACAATTTGGAGGATTTGGCCCAATGCCCAAAGAAAAAATCACTAATTTCCCAGGGCACCCACTTTGGGACTGGGGTGTTTATCCTGAGCGTGACGACCAGATGCCTGATTATCAAATTGCGAGTTGGGCAAAAGAACGATTGTCCGAAAAACAAGAACAGCCCTTTTGGATGGGCGTAGGATTTTACCGTCCGCATGTACCTCAGTTTGCACCACAAAAATGGTTTGACATGTATCCTATTGATAGCGTGCAGTTACCGAAAACGATAGCTGAAGACCTGTCTGACATTTCCTCTTATGGAGTGGACATTACCAGGCTGAACCACGTATCGCCAACACATGAATGGGTGACAGAAAATGACGAATGGAAACCTCTAGTGCAGTCCTATTTGGCCTGTGTGAGTTTTGTAGACGCGCAAGTTGGTAGAGTGCTCACGGCGTTTGACAAAGGAGCATATGGAGACAACACTTATATAGTCCTTTATAGTGATCATGGTTTTCATCTTGGTGAAAAGGAACGCTATGCCAAACGAAGTTTATGGGAAGATGGAGCCCGGGTTCCGTTGATAATTGTTGGGCCAAATATACCAGAAGGGAAAGTATGTAATAAGCCCGTTCAATTGCTGGATATCTATCCTACATTGCTAGAATTAACAAATCTAGAAGCAGACCCAATGCATGAAGGTCATTCATTAGTACCCTTGCTAAAAGATGTTGAAGCTGATTGGCCTTATATGGCCCGTACCAGTTTTGGTCCTGGAAACTATGCCATACTCTCAGAACAATATAGGTTTATCCAATACAACGATGGGTCAGAAGAGTTGTACGACCATTCGAAAGATGCGCAGGAATGGTACAATGTGATCGATAATCCAGAGAATGATGCAATCATCCAACAACATAGAAATCAAATACCCCAAGAGCGATATAAAATACTAGGACAAGGCTCAACGGGACATAAATCATATTCGGCATCCGAACCAAAACAGAAAACAAAATGAACAGTAAAATAATAGTACTATCAAGTATCATTTTAGTTTTATTTAGTTGCAGCAAAAAAGTTCAAACGAAAGTTAAAAGCACAGATGATAAAAAGCCAAATATTGTGTTAATCCTCTCTGATGACCAAGCTTGGAATGATTATGGTTTTATGGGGCACGATGTTGTTGAAACGCCAAATTTAGACAAATTGGCTTCACAAAGTGTGGTATTTAAAAGAGGTTATGTTCCTACCCCTATTTGCAGACCTTCTCTGATGACCTTATCAACCGGGCTCTATCCACATCAACACAAAATTACAGGGAACGACCCCAAAGGAGGTTTTAGAAATGCGGAATTTCCCCGTGAAGATTTGTTGAATAATATTGATACCATTCCCTCTTTACAAAAGTTATTGGCATCGCAAGGATATCTTACGCATCAGTCAGGAAAATGGTGGGAAGGTGATTATAAAAGAGGTGGCTTTACTCATGGGATGACGGAAGGTGAACGTCATGGAGACAAGGGATTAGACATTGGCCGAAAAGGCATGGATTCAATATTTAATTTTATAGATCATGCCCAGTCAAAAGACAAACCATTTTATGTGTGGTATGCACCGTTTATGCCGCATACACCCCACAATCCACCAGATAGTTTATTTCAAAAATATGCGAATAAAGTAGAATCAGAACACCTTGCACGCTACTATGCCATGGTGGAATGGTTCGATAGTACTTGTGGTCAATTAGTAGATTATTTAGATGACAACAATTTAAGAGAAAACACCTTAATCTATTATGTTTGTGATAATGGCTGGATTCAAAATCCGGATAAGCCAAAATTTGATACACGAAGTAAACAAACACCTATGGAAGGCGGAGTAAGAACTCCTATCCTATTTTCT
>JBLHOC010000223.1:0-4137 GCA_047620825.1 Bacteroidia bacterium
AATCCTCATTTTTCTAACGACGGTACGATGATTGCATTTACGGCACAATATGACGGTAATGTCGATGTATTCGTGGTCCCTTCAGAAGGAGGAGAACCAAAACGACTCACTTACCATCCAACAGGAGATTTTGTACAAGGTTGGACACCAGAAGGCCATGTATTGTTTCGCTCTGGTCGTGAGAGTCAACCAACAATGACAAGTAAATTTTTTACGGTATCTACAGAAGGGGGACTTCCAGTCGCCTTAGATATTCCGAGAGCGGCTTATGGCGAATTATCCTCTGACGGCAACTATTTAGCCTATACTCCAATTACAGGCTGGGATGCCGAGTGGAGAAATTACAGAGGTGGACAAGCCATGCCGATTTGGGTGGTGGATATGAAAACAAAAGAATTAGTGAGAACAGCGCAGCCTACGAATGAAAGACATTTAGATCCTGTGTGGTTGAACGATTTAGTTTATTTTATGTCTGAGCGCGATTATACCATGAATATTTGGTCGTTTAATCCCAATACGAAGGACGAAAAGCAAATTACTTTTCACAAAAAATTTGATATCAAAAGTTTAGATGCTAGTGAAGATAAAATCGTCTATGAGCAAGGAGGCTATCTTCATGTTTACAATCCAAGTACTCGCAATACAAAACAATTAAATATTGAAGTGAAGGCAGATTTAAACTTCTACAGAACGAAGTGGGGTGATGTTACAGCCTCAGATTTATCTAACCCTAATGTTTCGCCAAAAGGCAAACGTGCTATTTTTGAGCATCGTGGAGACATCTTTACAGTGCCTAAAGAAAATGGAACTTGGATGAATATCACCAACTCACCAGGTGTTGCCGATCGCAATCCTATTTGGTCCCCGAAAGGTGATAAAATTGCTTGGTTTTCTGATAAAAGTGGCGAATATCAATTGATGCTAGCAGACCAAAATGGTCAAAATACTGAAACCATAAAACTTACAAATCCAACCTTTTATTTTCAGCCCGACTGGTCCCCAGATGCAAAACATATCGCTTATACAGATACGCATTATAATATCTGGATTATAAATCTAGAGACTAAAAAAACAACTAAAGTAGCAACCGATCGTTATGCACATCCTAACCGCACCATGAACCCGGTTTGGTCCCCAGACAGTAAATGGATTGCATTTGCTAAACAGCAAGACAGTCATTTCAAAGCTATTTTCGCCTACAATGTAGATGCGCAGAAAACGATTCAACTTACAGATCCTCTCGCTGATGCTATTAGTCCTGTTTGGGATATTTCAGGCAAATATTTGTATACATTGGTGAGCACAAACTATGGGCTACAATCAGGTTGGCTAGATATGAGCAATTATGATTCAGCAGCGACTTTAACACGCAGTCTATATGCTATCGTGTTAAATGCTGAAGATGAAGCACCAAATCTTCCAAAAAATGATCGTGAAGACATTGACAAAGCTAAGGGTGATATTGATAAAAAGGTTGACGCTAAAGACACTGACAAAGAAGAGACTAAGGACGTTAAAATTACTATTACAGAAAATGGTATTTACGATAGAGCTGTCGCTTTAGATTTACCAGCACGGAATTATATAGCCTTACTAAAAGGGCCTAAACATAAAGTCTTTATTGCTGAAGCTATCCAGAATACGGACGGCTTAAAAGTCCATTCTTATGATATTGAAAAAGAGAAAGCCACAGATTATGCAGAGGGTGTATCACAAATGGTAGCCTCAGAAGATAGAAATTCAGTCTTACTATTTCAAAATAGAAGTTGGGTTCTGGCAGATGCTGCCGATGCACCAAAACCAGAAAAAAATAATTTAAAAACAAATCTAAAAATTAAGTTAGACCCAAAAGCCGAGGCGCATCAAATCTTTAAGGAAGGATGGAGATATATGCGCGATTTCTTATATGTGGATAATGTGCATGGTGCCCCTTGGGATGAGGTCTATAACTGGTACGCTCCGTGGATTGATCATGTGCGTCACAGAACCGACTTAAACTATGTCGTTGATATTATGAGTGGAGAAGTTGCTATTGGTCATTCTTACGTTTCTGGTGGTGATTTTCCAGATGTTGACCGTGTTCCTGTTGGATTATTAGGTTGCGATCTTAAATTCGTAAACGGCAATTTTAAGATTACAAAAATTTTCAATGGAGAACGCTGGAATCCCAATTTAAAAGCACCATTAGCGCAACCTGGTATTCATATCAATGAAGGAGATTATATTTTAGCCATTAATGGTACCAAACTTTCTAAAGCTATAAATCCTTATAGTGTCTTGGAGCAAACAGCTGGTCGTGAAATCAATATAACGGTAAACTCAAAACCATCTATGACAGGTGCTAGAACAATTTTAATTAAACCTGTCGGTAATGAAAGAGGTTTAAGAACTATAGATTGGATCGAAGGCAATCGCAGAAAAGTGGATGAATTATCAAATGGGAAGTTAGCTTACGTCTATGTGCCAAACACAAGTGCTGGAGGTTTTACAGCCTTCAACCGTTACTATTTCTCGCAACAAGACAAAAAAGGAGTTGTGATTGATGAACGCAATAATGGCGGGGGTTCAGCCGCAGATTACATGATCGATATTATGTCGCGTGAGTTATTCGGCTATTTTAATAGTAAGGCTGGAGACAACAGACCTTGGACCACTCCAATGGCGGGCATCTGGGGACCTAAAGTTATGTTGATTAATGAGCGTGCAGGTTCAGGTGGTGATTTATTGCCCTACATGTTTAAGATGAAACAAATCGGACCAATGATTGGTACAAAAACTTGGGGAGGTTTGGTTGGTACTTGGGATACTCCAAGCTTCATTGATGGTGGACGCATGGTCGCACCAAGAGGAGGCTTCTTTGATGTGAATGGAGAATGGGCCGTTGAAGGAGAAGGAGTCGCACCTGATATAGAAGTGATTCAAGAACCGATATTGACATCAAAAGGTATAGACCCACAATTAGAACGCGGTGTACAAGAAGCATTAAAATTATTAAAGGATAATGAGTTTCAGTTAAAACCAGAACCTAAAGCACCTGTGCGCTGGAAACGACCAAAAGGCTATAAATCAGATAATTAATAGTTACCGTCATTGCGAGAATAACATGACCGAAGCGATTTTTTTATGATACGTATTCCGTTCATAAAATTATTCATTCCATTTTATTGTTTTTTGACATATATATGAATGCTTTGCATTTGCCTTATACGTCCTAATGACAATCCAATATTTATATTAATTTTGAATATTAAATGATACGATCAGATCGAGGGTCGCGTTGACCTGTTAAACCTTTTCGACGACACCTGAAATAAATGACCTAAAATAAAATTTTAATGGCAAAAAAATCCAAAACCAAACGCATCCTAAAAATAATAGGTGGTATCATCGTATTTTTTACCTTACCAACCTTCCTACTCTTTGGCTTCATGTATTTAAAATACAACGAAGACTTACCTTCAGGAACTCAAGGATCGCAAGCAGATCAATTAGCAACGCAAATGCTAGAAACATTAAATGAAGTAGCTTACCTCAACACCGACTATTTAGAGTGGACCTTCAAAGGTGATCACCATTACAAATGGTACAAATCAGATAAAACATGCGAAATATATTGGGATAAGTTAACCGTAATATTAGATTTAGAAAATCGTAATAATTCTAAAGTCTTTGTCGCAAAACGGGAGTACAATGGTATCGAAAAACAAAAGTATATTAATAAAGCCGAAGGCTTCTTTAACAACGATTCCTTTTGGTTAGTAGCACCCTATAAAGTCTTCGATTCTGGTGTAGAACGCCGCGTAGTAAAAACAAAAGGCACTAAAGATGCGCTTTTAGTAACCTATACTTCAGGTGGCTCTACACCAGGAGACTCATACTTATGGCATTTCGATGACTCAGGAAAACCAAAAAGCTTTCAAATGTGGGTTGGTATTCTACCTATCGGTGGCTTAGAAGCAACTTGGGAAAATTGGATCACAACAGAAAGTGGGGCCCAATTACCAACAGCTCATAAATTATTGTTTTTAGGTTTGGAAATGGGAGATGTAAAAGGACTTCGTATAGCACGTTAAGAATTATACCGCTCAGTTTCAATGAGATTTCACAGAAAGTTGCATCAGACTGGAAAAAACAAGA
>JBLHOC010000224.1:0-4127 GCA_047620825.1 Bacteroidia bacterium
TCCGTTTTAAGTTTTAATATGGATTGTTCTAAATCATCAATCTGAGCCAGTATGGAATCACTGAACACCTTGTTCCCACCGCTTTCTGACCATGACTCTGGGCAACCTCCCTTAGATTCGATACCTGGAAGCGTTGGACAATTATCATCTGCATCAGCAATACCATCGTTATCGTAGTCTAATAGTTTACTAGGTGTCACTGGTGTTTTACTTTCTTTGCCTATCGCTTGAGCAAATCCAAGTCGATATTGCATGTGCGTATCGAAATCCCCATTTAATTGTTGGTTAAGAGCTGTACCAATTTGTATCTTAGATTTAGGCCCAAGTATGAGGTTGATTCCAAATCCATATTCATTGCTTATAACCATTGGTGTTACACCAATATCTTTATAAGCTTTGAGGTAATTGATATTATACCCAAAAGAGAAGTACGGTGCCACTTTTGAATTTACAGGAAAGAATCGACCATTGTTTAGCTTTAGGATTAAATCTAAATCCCCTCCAAACAAGTAAGACTTTCGAATTAGTTTGTTTTCTTCAGTTTGATTTAACAAAAACCCGTTGGTAATGCCAGCAGAGAAATCCCAAGATCTCCCGAGATATCGGTTAAAGGAAATTCTTATAGATTGAGATAACGACGAGTCAAAACTTGTGATCTTATTGTCGAGTAAGCGTACATTATAATCGTGAAAATCTTGATTTATACCGAAGCCATTTTTAAAAGTCGCATTCTGAGAAAATCCCAGAACTGGAACCAATAAACTAACAATAAGAATTTTAAAACGACTCACCACCTGTGTGTACTTGTATTTCTTTTAACAAATCTATTTGATTATCAAATGTTTAAGTCAAATGGACGTCGCTTGTTTCAAACAAACCTTGTTAAAAGACTACTATTTTATACAGTATAAAAGCAAGTACTGTTCCTTTTCAGACAAAGGAGTTACGCTGGCTTTGTGGCGAGTAAGCTATAAACCATAGGGATGTTGTTCCCGATGTGTTTGATTCTAAACTTCCCTGGTTCATACTCTTCTGTGTTACCAAAGCAATCATACGGTGAATAGTTAAATTCGTTAAACGACTGAATGATAAGCTTCTGAGCTAATAAAGCTGTTAATACTTCTCCTAAATCATGATTCCACATCACATACTCTTGTGTGATATCTGCATCTTGATCCGTATACGTACCATCCTGCGTTTCGTGAATCACTTCCGCGTTAAAGTAATTATATCCCACTTCAAAAAATTCATCGTCAAACATCCAAACTACAGGATGGAATTCCGCAAAAATGAATTGCCCACCTGGTTTTAAGAAAGTATCAATAACCTTGGCCCATTTAGTCATATCTGGTAACCACCCAATTGTACCATAACTTGTAAATACAATATCGAATTGCTCGTCTAACACTTCTGGCAAACTGTATATATCACACTCTATGAATCTACAAGGTGTTTTTGCTAGTGCTGCTAATTCGTTGGCTTTTTTGACCGACTCATCCGACAAATCCACACCAGTAACATCAGCTCCCATGCGCGCCATTGAAATCGAGTCTTGTCCGAAGTGACATTGTAGGTGCAGTATTTTCTTACCAATAATATCACCCAACAATTCGAGCTCAATACTTTTTAATGAATTTTTGCCTTTTAAAAATGCTTCATTATCGTAAAACGCTGATTTGTAATGGACTGGCGTTTTGCTGTTCCATGCCGTTTTATTAATACTTAAATATGATTCTTCTATTCCCATGTTATTTATTCTTGATTATTTTTTGATATAAACCATTTCGCTAACCGAGACGCGTTCATGGTTAAAAACAGTCCCAGCCCTATAGAAATGAATGCATAAATAAGACTCGACAATCTAAAGTTACTTGTCATTGGTGCTTCGTTAGGTAGCTTTACTTCAATGGCATAATAAATTTGAGTCAACAGTGTAACAACGTTATTCGTTAACAGCAACAAACCTACACATACAATAACGACCAGATATAAAGATTTTGGTGTTACTTGATTCGTTTCTATAGATTCAGACGCATGGCCTTTGTCTAATCTGAGCAGTTCTATTATTCTGTCTGTCCTGAATATCATCAGATGGATTACAAACAGTACAATAACTACAGCAATAATAGCACTCAATACTATACGTATGTTGTAATCTGTGAATGCGCCGAAAAACAAATAAGAAAAGTTGGAGATGACGTAATTAACCAAAATATAAACACCTAACAGTCTTATACCGACACGATAAACGTCCTTGATAGCCACTACTTTGATATCTTAATTGAGTGCTCAACCGTACCAATGAAATCATTAGATTCTAGATAATCACTTGGAACAGAATAATATGGCATCTTGGAACGTTGCTCCCCTCCTAATTTTTCAAAACTAGATAGCGAGTCTGCATCAAACTTTAGAAAAACATTGGCTTTTGGGTTGATTAATCCAAGCATTTTGGAGTCATGAAATATGCCATAACCACCAAACATTTTCTTTGTGGTAACCCCGTCAATGGGACTTAATTTGGCCAGCAACAATTCAGCCACCTGTGCGGTTTCACTCGATTGTTTGTCTCCTTTTACACCCATGCCGCAATTTATATTTAACTACGCCATTCGTGCAAGGCTTTTAGCGATTTTAATCAACTACCCAATAAAACCAAGCTTGGCATGATTGCCATCACAATATGGTTTATTAGCAGAACCGCCACATCTACAAAAAGCGGTAACATTTTGTTTCATTTCAATTGAACCGTCTCCTTTTTGAACTTCTACCTCGCCATGGCATAACAATGGTCCATTTGGTCGTACGTCTATCTTAACTGTTTTTGATTCCATAATTGTCGCTGTATTTGTTGCTGTATTTTAAGTGTAACTTAACGCCCCCGAGGGACAAAGTTTTATTTGTGCCCTTAAATCCTCTGCTGATGCATTCTCAACCGTTATCCAAGGCTTTTCGTCTGGCTTATATACATTCGGTAAGGCTTTCACACATTCAGCTGCATGAATACACTTTGTTGGTTGCCAAACCACTGTGATTGCACCGGCATCGTACTGTTTCTTAATGTTCTTCATAGGATATGCGTAAATATACGGTTCAAATTAATCAAAATCTTCAATAAGAACCCCCATTTTGCCCATCTGGTAATCTCGCATGGCTTCTAAAATCTGCGTTTGATTGTTCATTACATAAGGACCGTATGACTGAACTGGTTCATTCAAAGGCGCCCCACTTAACACAATAAACCTTGTATCAAATTTTGCGACAAGCTGTATCGTTTCACCTCCTGCCTCAAAAACGACCATATCCTTTTCACGTGCTACTTTACCATTTACACTCATTTCTCCGTCCAACAAATAAATTAATGTGTTGTGTGTGGTGGATAGATTAATCTTTCTTTCTCCTTTGGCCTTTATGTCTCCTCGCAATAAGGTCTGTGGACTATTAATGGGTGCTACGCCTTCCACGCCTTCAAAATCTCCCGCTACAACGTAGATATTTGAGGTATCGTTACTTATTACCGGCGTTTCCTCCAAGGAAATTGGTTTATAAAATGGTGCTGTCATTTTCAATTCGGCAGGTGCATTCACCCAAAATTGTATAAACTCCAATGGTCCGCCCTCTTCAACGTACTGTTTTACGTGTCGTTCGCTGTGTGTTATGCCTCTTCCAGCAAACATCCATTGTGTTCCGCCTTCGTCCACGGTGGCCTTGTTGCCTAGCGAATCGCGATGTACCACGTTACCTTTATACACGAAAGTAACTGGGCTAAATCCTCGATGTGGGTGTGGTCCTACACCTACTTCGTTTTGCCTTTGTCCTCCTAACAACTCACCTCGCCAATGGTGAATTAATAAAAATGGATCAATGTATTCAATGGTGTCATTTGGCAAGGGCTGATCAATGATATGTCCTCCCATATTCACCAATTGTGCAGGAATAATTGTTTTTATTTTTTTTAATACTGACATCTTAAATTCGTATCTTTAAGATACAATTCAAGTTGTAGATTGTTTTGTGAACAAAGCGTCAAACTTTTTATCTCTGTAGTGAAAAAGCTCGTGTAACCGTTCTAGAATAAAGTTTTTATAAATGTATTCACCAAATAATGGTAGTGGTGGTTCAAACGT
>JBLHOC010000225.1:0-4126 GCA_047620825.1 Bacteroidia bacterium
TGGGAAGAAATTTTGTTGCCGATATTGCAATAGACGCAATTACGATTAAAGCAGTTTCCCCAGTTGATTACGATGGTGAAATTGTCGGAGCGAGAGCTTACCGAAATGATGGGTATGGGCTAATGCCTAAGCCTCATGCAGATTCAATATTATACGATGTTTTTATCAGGAACAACGGTTTGAAAAAAATTACAGGGGTTAAACTTATTGTAGAATTAACTAATTCCAAGGATACTTTTACTTATGGGGATTTGGAGGCTTTTGCCAGTGACTCTTTACAACACTTTATCGCTCAATTACCTGTTATTAAAGACCTAGAGCAAAGTACAATTCGGCTTCTTCTTAATGAAACAGATGGCAACACATCAAACAACACGATAAAAATTCAAAATTACCATAGTGACTCAGTATTTAGTAGAGACAATGGAACATGGTATGGCGGCGTTGGAGCAAACACTGGAACCGTCGAAATTGGGAACTTGTACAAGCTACAAGCTGATGATACGCTTACCTCTGTTTCGTTTTTTATATCTGGAGGTACTGCTGGAGATTCCGTGGAAGTGAACCTTTATAACGTAGTAAGTGGGAAGCCTAGTGGATTAATAGTTAGTTCTGGAGCAATTACCTTAGATGGACGAGTTCGATGGTATACATTAAAACTAGGGTGCGACAGGGAACTGAAAACTGGAGAGTACTTTATCGCTGTAAGACAATTGGTGTCAGCGTCAAACATGGGGCTTGCCTATACAAGAGATTTCTATGAGCCAAATAAATGCTTATTTTCTGGTGCTGGATGGCCTGAAATGGTCTTGTTCGAAGGTGAGTCTGTCTTACTGAGAATGAATTTTGGAGAAGTGAAAAAGGCAGAAATCAGCATAGATTTAAACGACTCTATTTGTGAAAATCAGGATTATATTGTTACAGCTACGGGAGCGGCTACCTATTCTTGGGAGCCTTTTGGAATCGTACAAAGCAAAACAGGCAATGTGGTTAAACTTAAATCGAATAAAGATTTCAATTTAAAAGTCTCAGGAACGGATGTTTGTGGCTTAGTTGCAACTATTAATCAGGCTGTAACTGTTGTCAAGAAACCAAGGTTAACCCTAAACGGTGACACAACAATTTGCGAGTACCAATCGGCCTTTTTAACAGCAAACACAAAAACGAATTACAGATGGATTGGAGGTCCTACGAATACAGGATTTGGTGTTAATCCAGGCGTGACAACGACATATACCGCTGTGGCAGACTCATCCTTTGGGTGTACAACATCAAAAAATGTCACAGTTACTGTGAGCAAACCTGTGTCAACGGTAACACCAGATACAACGATTTGCCAAGCGCAACTCGTAAAACTTGAAGCAACAGGCGGAACAACATATCAATGGACAGGAGGTCCAGGTACATCGATTTATAATGTCAACCCATATGCTGATACAGATTACATCGTAAAGGTGACTGATGGTTTCAATTGCTCGGTGTTCGATACGGTGTCAGTGAAAACTATTGCTGGACCACCGGTTTTTACATCGGCAGATACTGCTGTTTGCTTTGGTAACAGAATTACCATGAAGGCTTTTGGCGCTACTTCGTACGAATGGATCGGAGGACCAAGCACCGACGTGTACAGCACAATTCCACTTGCAACCAAACCTTATTTTGTGAAAGGCTTTGCGGCCAATGGATGTTATTTAGTGGATAGCGTTTTAGTGACAGTCGGTAAAATACCGAAAGTAACCGTTAGGCCAGATACTACGATTTGCGAAGGAAGTACGCTCGATATAAAAGCAAACACAACAGATGACGTAGAATTCAATTGGTCAAGTGGTGAGAAAGTTCAATCAATCTCGGTATCACCCAAAACGACTACAAAATATAAAGTGGTTATAGCAAACAGCGTGGGATGTTCTGCGGAAGATTCATTACTTGTTACGGTCGATCCTTTGCCTGTAATTGATTTTAGTATGTCTCAGAACCACAAATCCATAACACTGCTCAATAAGAGCTTAAATGGTGATTCGTATAAATGGAGTTTTGGTGATGGCGATAGCAGTACTGAAAAAAGTGTGATTCATAAGTATTTGGTACATGGAGACTATACGTTAAAGTATACTGTGACCAATAAATGTGGGTCGTTGGATACATCTTACACTGTAGTTGTTGATAATCTAGCCGTTGGTGATTTCGGTATTGAAGGATTACGTGTTTATCCAAATCCAACCAATAGAACGTTGATGGTAACTTTCGATCACAATGATATGGGACCAGTTGATGTAATTGTTTCAGACATAAATGGGAAGACAATAGACAGTTGGAGATTTACAAAATCACAGCAAACGTTTAACTATAAATTCGATCTTGAAAATATTGCGAACGGTACATATTTGCTTCAAATTAAAACAACGTCGGGCTTGGCGACAAAACGTATTGTCAAACACTAATTCTTTTTAGTAGCAATAGGAACAAAAGGGACTTTGTATGGAATTAGAAAAATCTGTTGAAATTGAAAAATCATTGACTGATGTTTGGAACGCAGTTGTAGATTTTGAGAATTGTCAAACCTACATTTCCAGCATTAAATCAATTGAGGTTCTAAACAAGCCAATTGACACGTTGGTAGGGTTTAAATGGAAAGAAACCAGAATCATGTTTGGAAAAGAAGCCACAGAAACAATGTGGGTGACCGATTACATCGAGAACAGCTTTTATCAAACGAGAGCAGAAAGTCATGGTTCGGTGTACATATCCAAATTGGCTGTTGAGCCTGTCGGCAATAATACAAAGTTAACCATGTCCTTCAGGTCTGAACCCCAATCATTTTTTGTCAAAGTGCTTTCAGCTTGCATAGGCTTCTTAGCAAAAGGGGCCATGACAAAAGCACTCACCAAGGATTTGACTGATATAAAGACCTACTTAGAATCTAAATAGGGTAGGCAATTAAAATTCTCAGTCTTCACGGTTGTATTCATTCAACTGATTTTACTCGTGAATGAATGTGCGTGGAAATTATATTTTCAGAAATAATTGAAAATACAAGATATTGATATACCTTTGAGCTGTGAAATTAGAAGAAGCACAACAAAAATTCATTCAAGGCTGGGGACAATTAGGAGCCAGCTGGGGCATTAATAGAACAATGGCTCAAATTCAGGCTGTGTTATTGCTGTCACCGAAACCGTTGTGTACAGATGAACTCATGGAGCAACTTCAGATTTCAAGAGGCAATGCAAATATGAATGTTAGAGAACTGCTGTCGTGGGGCGTAGTTTATAAAAGCTTTATAAAAGGAGATCGCAAGGAGTACTATTATTCTGAGAAGGATATGTGGGAATTAGCGAAAAAAGTGTCTAGGGAACGTAAGAAGCGCGAGCTAGAACCATTGGTGAGAATATTAGGGGAGATTAAAAACATTGAAGGAAATTCAGACGAAGCAAAAGAAATAACTAAAGTCGTTAAGTCAGCTGATAGCATGGCGAAACGCGCAGAAAGCATGCTTGATTTAGTGATGAAACTAGACGAGACCATGTTTTTTAAATGGTTTAAAAGGAAGTAAAATTTTTTGATATAAACTTTCAATAAATATTGAAAATATAATAAGTACAAGAATAATGATAAGTTAGATTATGAATTGGAATCTTGAAGCTTACGCCATTTATTTAGGAGTGACATTTTATATCACCGTCGTTGTCGGATATAGTTTTCACAAGCATGGGATACATCTCGTATTAGAGTTGTTTCAGAATAATCATGAAGGCGCTCATGCCATAAATAACGTGCTACTTGTGGGATATTATTTGGTGAACTTGGGTTATCTAACCATCTCCATTTCTTCATGGCCTGAGATTCAAAGCCTACAAGTCATGGTAGACTTACTGTTTAAGAAAGTCGCCGTCATCTTATTGGTATTAGCAGCATTGCACTACAACAATATCTATTGGTTGAATTACTTATCAAAACGAAAAGACTTTATAAAATTTTTAACACACTAATAATATCATTATGGAAAATTTAATCGTAAAAGCGTATGTTATAATACTCCCCACTATTGAACCAAAAGTATAGCAAGTTAAGTTAATAATTGTAATTGGTTTAAAGTCATTTATGCTGCTTTTTTTCTTATGGATTC
>JBLHOC010000226.1:0-4113 GCA_047620825.1 Bacteroidia bacterium
AGCACAATTGGAAATGAATATGATTGCTGAAGGATATTATGCTGTAAAAACAGTGCATGATATGAACAAGGAGTTGAAGGTTTCTATGCCTATTGCACGGTTTGTTTATGATGTAGTTTATGAAAATAAACGGGCACGGCTGATTGTAAATGACTTACTCGACAAGCTAAATTAGTAAGGCATTCGCATTTCAATCTGGACCATGTCCAAATGGTTTTCAAATCTTATCACGGCTATAAACCGTCCATTACCAGTTAGTTCACGTTCAATTTTTGCAGTTAATTCATTAGGTGTTGTTTGATGTAAGTGCCGTCCTTGCAAATCATAAAGGTCAATACTTAAAATGTTATCCGGAGCTATAATTTTAATTCCATAGGACGTGTTGTGCCAGCACATGTTGGTTTTAATAAACGGTTCTTTCGCTTTAACATAGCGTATATGGGAAAGCGTTTTTGTTCCATCAAAATCCACCTGTGCAAGTCGATAGAATGAATTCAATGTGCAACAGTGAATGGAGTCCTGATAAGAATAAGAATTCAAAGTATAGCTATTGCCTTGACCTGTTACAAATCCAATCTCTTGCCAATCATATCCATTGTCACTCCACTGAACCTTAAATCCATCGTTATTCAACTCGAGTGAGGTTGTCCAGTCTAAAACAACTGAATTGCCCTGTAACGTGGCTGAAAAGGAGGCAAGCGTTACTGGCAGAACGGTACCTCCAAAACTTGTTATCAAGGAATTTGGATAGGTCACGGTAGTTGAAAGGTCTGTCCAGTTTGAATCTGAATAGATCATTTGTAAGCAACTGGATAAATTACTACCGCAGGAGTTGGAACCTTGATATAGAGACTCTTTCGTTCTATGAATCGCATGCGTGCCAATGGATAACCCTGTCCCGCCCATGGTCTGAACATTACCTGTCCCATTATTCGGTAATGTAGTGTGACCTATCATGGCTATAAATGTCGGTGAAGCGCGACTGCCTACAATCGCAAAGATTTGGTCAGCTGATGTTGAGGCGATATTGAATCCTGCGTCAGATTCTGAGACAGAACCGATATTTACTGTAGGATTATTGTCGGCGTTTTGAATAACAATCACGGATCCTTTTTGAACGTAACTGCCAGTACTGTTAGTCCAAGTATTTTCTCCTTCACCCGTCGAGCTATAAAAGCTTGAGCCAGTCCATTCTTCATCGATAAATTTTATGGTTGTTCCGTTCGGACAGTCGTCCGTAAAAACAAAGGCATAACCATCCTGGTTGGAACTACTCCAGCCGATAAACGCGATATCACCAGGGTCGTTAATAGCGCTGTCTTGTTGTGCATTGACTGCTAAAGCGAACAGGATCAGACTTGTAAATATCAGGGTAATTAGTGGTAATTTAAAGCGCATAGTGGTTTGGTTTGAAACGCAAATTAGAATCAGATTTGAATCTTCTAAAAAGAATCATCCCAATGCAACACTCTATCAATTAAAGCGTTGTTATTGCATACTTCCCTTACATTTGTTGAGATGATAAAATGGCAATGGCTCTTGCTTGGATTTGGTTTATTCCTTCTAACGGAACTAACAGCGTGTAAAGACGACTTAACGTTTTTAACTGATAATAACGCAACATTAAATTTTAGTTCAGATACCGTATTTTTCGATACCGTATTTACCAATAATTCACCGAGAATTCCTTTGTCGGTCAACCATCAGTTCGTTGTTGTTAACCCTTACAAGGATGCTGTCAAGACAAATTTTAAGCTTATTAATGGCGTGAATTCTGTCTTTCGTATCAATGTAGATGGAGAAGTTGGGCCTGAGGTAAATGAGATTGAAATACTGGGAAATGACTCGGTATTTGTGTTTGTTGAATTATCAATCGACGAAAACAATGATCCTCAGTCACTGCCGCTCATAGTAAGAGACTCCATAGAAATTTCAACGAACGGGAATCGACAATATGTTCAACTTGCAGCTTGGGGGCAGGATGCGCATTATTTCTTGAGAGATACGGTTTGTAACATGGTGCTTGATGACAAGCTTAAGCCATACGTTGTACATTCTTATTTGTATGTACCAGAAAACTGCACGCTAACAATTAAAGAAGGTGTGAAAATGCATTTTGCACCAAGATCATGGTTGTACGTAGAAGGCACATTGATTATTGAAGGTACCAAGGACGAAAAAGTGCAATTTCAGGGAGACAGACTTCAGCCAGAATTTGAAGAATCTGCTGGACAGTGGGGTGGAATCTGGTTAGACTATTTAAGCAAAAACAATACAATTAAACATGCTGTCATTAAGAATGGAACTGTGGGCATCTATTGCGACAGTAGCGACATTCTAACGATGCAAAATGATTCTCCAAAAGTTACGGTTGAAAATACCCAGATCCGAAACATGAGTTTTGACGGTTTGTCTGGTAAGGCGGCCTATATCAAAGCAACCAACAGCATTTTTACGAACTGTGGGCGCTATACTTTTTTGGGCTTATGGGGCGGTAAATACGATTTGAAGCACTGTAATTTTACAACCTATAATCAAGATTTTAGCAGACGTGATCCAACGTTTGCGTTGAACAATGTCCAAATCAATGAATTCTTTCAAATTGTAGGTGTGTATCGCATGGTGTATGACGTTCAAAATTGCATCATTGACGGTGGATTAGAAGAGGAAGTGTCCTTCGGAATTTACAAAGAAGTACCGCTGCTTGGACTATTCGGAGATACCTTATTCAACAACAACCTCGTACGTACGGAACGAAAGTTTGTTGGACTTCATGTCGATAATGTGGTGAATATCAGTCCATTATTTCTAGACATCAGAAATCACGACTACCATCTAGGTGTTGGGTCTGCTGCGATTAATATTGGTGCCCCTTTGAGCATTCCACGTGATTACGAAGAGGAATTAAGATCTGCTCCATCAGACGCCGGCGCATTTGAGTTTAGACCGTAGCGTACCATTTCCATAAAGACATTAAATCGGTCAGTGGTCAACTACCGAAACCAACTAGAACGATTTGCTGTCCTATTCTTCTGAGAAATATTTAAAGAAATATGGAATGGTTTCAATGCCTTTGTAAAAATTGAAAATGCCATATTTCTCATTCGGTGAATGAATCGCATCGCTGTCTAGACCAAATCCCATCAAAACGGTTTTTAATCCTAACACTTCCTCGAAAAGTGCGACAATAGGGATACTTCCGCCACCTCGAGTTGGAATAGGCTTTTTGCCAAAAGTGGTTTCCATAGCTTTGCTAGCAGCACGATATGCTTTACTATCTGTTGGCGTTACAGCAGCTTCACCTCCATGATGTAAACTTACTTTTACCTTAACAGATGCTGGCGCAATGCTTTCAAAATGTTTTTGGAACAATGCCGATATTTCGGCAGAGGTTTGACTCGGTACAAGTCGCATGGAGATTTTTGCATACGCTTTACTAGGCAAAACGGTTTTAGCACCTTCGCCAATATAGCCACCCCAAATACCATTCACATCAAGTGTTGGTCGGATACCCGTTCTTTCGATGGTTGAATACCCGGCTTCACCCATCACATCATTCACATCAAGCTCTGATTTATAGTCGTCTAAACTAAATGGTGTTTTAGCCATTTCAGCTCTATCTCCAATACTCACGACATCAACATTGTCATAAAACGTAGGGATTGTAATGTGTCGGTTTTCGTCGTGCAAACTGCTAATCATATCACACAATACGTTAATTGGGTTTGCAACAGCGCCGCCATACGTACCACTATGTAAATCTATATTTGGACCTGTAACTTCAACTTGAACGTAGCTTAAGCCTCTCAAACCTATATCAATACTCGGAATGTCATTTGCAATCAATCCTGTATCAGAAACCAAAACAACATCGGCAGAAAGCTTTTCAACATGTTCTCTAACATAAATGCTAAGGTTGGTAGAGCCAACTTCTTCTTCACCTTCAATCATGAACTTTACATTGCAAGGCAACGTGTCTGTTTTCATCATGGTCTCAAATGCTTTTACATGCATGAACGCTTGACCTTTATCGTCGCAAGCACCACGCGCATAAATATTACCATCTCTAATGGTTGGCTCAAACGCTGGAGTGTCCCATAACTCATCTGGAAC
>JBLHOC010000227.1:0-4083 GCA_047620825.1 Bacteroidia bacterium
TAACCCCAGAATGTTGCAATTAATTCAGGCGATTGGGGCAAAAGAAATCAAGCAACATTTGACGTTCAAAAAAAAGATTTAAAAAAATGCAGAGCTTATTGTTTTGATACGTAAAAAATCTATTTTTGCACCCTCAAAAAACGGAATTGGTTTCGCCCATAACTGTTGATTGGATGATTCAGTAGCTCAGCTGGTAGAGCATTTCCCTTTTAAGGAAGTGGTCCAGGGTTCGAGTCCCTGCTGGATCACAAAGAAGTCTAACTCTCAATGGGTTAGACTTTTTTTATGCACGTTATTATTGAACAAAAAGCCTGTTCTTAAAATCGATGTTAGGCGATTCCTCGACAGCCCTTGATGGATTGCGTTACTTGTAGAAATCGCAATCGCTTGATCGGGTACTTGTTGTTGTGGTGAAGTATTATTTTACAACTTCCATCTCTGTTATTGTTATAAGCGTAATCGAATTAACTTCACATATTAATTCAATGCTTTATTCCGCATTGAATTTAAATAAACTTCCAAACCACCCAACCATACCAATTGATCTCACGTATATACGATCAAACAAATACAAACCAGCATGAAAAATCAATTCTACCTCCTAGTCACGCTTTTATTTAGTCAAACGGTCATTGGGTCAACTAACGTTCCTGCAGTGATATCATCCAATCAAGTTTGGACCACCGCTGGAAGCCCATACCTGATTTCAGACAGTACCATAATCCTCAAGGGAGTAAAAGTAACAGTAGAACCAGGAGTTGTCGTTTCCAACAAAACCAAAGATCCGACAATCATTATTAAAGGGGAATTATTAGCCATTGGAACTGTAGACAGTTTGATTGAATTTTCTTTAAACTACTTGGATTTTCGTGAGACCTCAGTTGACTATAATAAAACCACGAATAGAGGTTGTTTCTTCAAGTATTGCTCCTTTACTGGAGGCTTCATCAACAAAGGAGGCAACGTGGCATTTATACAATGCAAGTTCAACAGCAAAGTTGGAGCGTATCGGTCATTCGGATTTAAGCCTTCAAAAGACTCAGCCTCCATATTAATTGACTCTAGTTCAATTAAGTTTTGCAGATTTAATACGTCATATGTTGATGCAAACTCGAAGTTTATTAGAGTCTGGAACAAAGGTCATTATTTCAAATTTGCCATTCGCAACACCGAATTGTCAAACACAAGTTGGGAAATTCAAGGCGAAATAGATTTCAACAACAACTTAGTGATGAATAGTGATAGCTCACATTTCTTCATTCGTGGTAAAGGCCAAATAAATTGCAACAACATCATTAACATGAGCAATGGCCTTCATTTACATGTAGAAAGCCAAACACAAGGCTCATTTAGCTATAATACCCTAGATAGTTTCAATGATTATTTCCATTTTGAGAAACAATTAGCAATGCTCAATATACACACGTCATCAAGTCTGCCGAATTTCAAAATGGAGTATAATAACTTTTTAGAACTTAGATCAATCCGTTTCCCTGGCGACCCCAAGCGCAAGGTGGCCATACAACCAGATTCTGCAGCTGGCAAAAAGTTCACTATGGATATTAAAAATTGTTATTGGGCGAGCACATCGTCAAATGAAATTGACACATTTTGCTTTGACAAAAACGACAGCTCTACACTATTATCAACCATTGCCTTCCAGCCTTTTTTACTAAAACCCAATAACAACTGTAGTTCAACACCAAAGTGCCGAGCGTCATTTTATTTTGGCATTGACACCAGTGTTAAAAACAAACAATTCATCATAGAAAATAGCACTGGAGTGACAAACAAAACCAACTATTACTGGACGTTTGGAGATGGAAGTTGGTCAACGAACAAAACACCAACACATACCTATGATAAGTCCGGTAAGTATGTTCTGTGCCTATACATAGAAAATCCAGACAGTTCATGTAAAAGTGAGTTTTGCGATACGGTATATGCAACTGAAGGTAATTTTACAATCGAAATATGGAACAGTAAGACTTTAAGCCTTAAGCGTCCAAGCTTCAACAAGATTTCCGCCTACCCAAATCCAAACAACGGCAGCTTTACGGTCAGGCTTAACCAATCAGTACCACCGCCGTTACATATTGTCATGATGGATGCACTTGGCCAAATTGTGTATGAGAAAGCATTCGATACCCCATATAGAAAAAATGAAATTCAGATTCATGTAAAAACACTAACGAATGGCTTGTATTGGGTCATCATGCAAACAGAGAAGCACACATATTCCCAAAAAGTGATTGTTCAACACTAACGTATCATAAGAATCAAAATAGTTAATGACAGAAAAAGACATTGTACAAGGTTGTATTGCTGATGATCGGCGATGTCAAAACACGCTGTACAATAACTATTTCCCACTCATGAGTAGCGTTGCCATACGATATTATCAAAACAAAGATGATGCCCTTCAAGCCATCAACTATGGATTTTTGAAGGTTTTAAAAAATGTTTCCTCTTACAATGAAACATATACGCTGGCTACTTGGATTCGTAATATTCTAGTGAACCACATCATCGATGACTTTAGAAAGAACGCTAAATACAATGACCACATGCATATTACCGACTACGTGGAAGACAACGATAAATTAAGTACAAACCTAGCAGAAGCCAAATGGGACGAGGAAGAACTCAGGCATATGCTACAGGCATTACCAGTTACTACACGAAACGTCTTTAACCTTTATGCTATTGATGGTTTTAAACACCGTGAAATATCAACAATGATTGGCATTTCTGAAGGCACAAGTAAATGGCATGTGAGTGAGGCTCGCAAAAAACTCAAAAAGCTGCTTCATAAGCAACTGCAATCAAATGAAATAACAATATCTAACGTAGAATAATGAAACGTATAGACGATATATTTAAAAACGGATTAGAAGGCAAAGGCTTTGAATACACAGAGCAAGGCTGGAAAGATGTTGAAAATTTAATGGAGGACAAACCAGTCGGGTTCATTTACCGCAACCGACGACTTTTACTGTTATTCCTGGTACTTCTCACCTTTGGCATTGGCTTTAATGTGTTTAATAGAATCGATTCTCAACAAACAATACAGCAAGATGAAGCTTTTGAAAAACAATGGGCAAATAAACCAACCCACCATGATATCCAAAAACCGAGTTATGATCACGATTTAATCAGTGATAATTCAGTGGTCATAACTTTGACTGACACACAAGTAAAGGCTAACAACGTTACACAATTGCGCCTAACCGAGTCCTTTCTTGCTGTTCAACATGCATCTCAAATCGCAATTGATACGACGCCTACACCTAGCACTTTATCCAACACTACAATTAACCAAAACGACAAAATCAATTACGATGCATCTATCGACCAAATTGTAGCGTTAAATGTGATTAACCCAGCCTTGTATTTAACATCGAATAACAATTTTAGTTCATGGATGGACTCAATGGCAGCAATGGATACAATCACAACCCAGACCTCTAAGCCAAAAAAATGGAAGTTTTATGTAGGTCTGAATGGCTCATACATAAACTATCGACCAAAACTTACAGACATAGGCGTCACGGGTAGAACTAGAAAGTCTGTACCATCCTTTGGTTATGGCATTCGTTTGGTGGCCAAACGCAATCGATGGTCCTTTACGAGTGGCGTTGGCATGCTAAGACTTAAAGAAAAAACGAATTACGAGGTTGATCACAAAGCTTGGAGGCATGACACATCCTTATTGGTCATTAAAGCTTACTACGGCTACACCCCTTCTGGAAATCGCATTGATTTAGTCAGAAAAATTACTGATTCGACATTGATTTCGACACCAACGGTGGATTGTCCGAATTGTCCGGTTTCCTTTTCATATATCATTATTCCGGTGGACGTAGGATACTCTTTTGGCAAGAAACGACTTAAAGTTATTGTAACCGCCGGAACTAATGTGGCTATTCTATATAAAGCCAAAGGAAGATATTTAACAGATAAGTCAAGGATTGAAGACTTATCCCAAACAAAAGCATTACATCCTGTACTTTTTCAATTCAATACCTCAATTGGGCCTACCTATGACTTGACCTCCAAATTAAATCTTCAATTGATTTACAG
>JBLHOC010000228.1:0-4031 GCA_047620825.1 Bacteroidia bacterium
CTGCTGGTTTAAAACTTACATTAGTGTTGTAGCTTTCACTAATTGAGCGGTTAAGAGACTGACATATATTTATGGGTAAAACCTTTTCGACTCTGGCAACATATTCAGCTACCTGCTCTAACTGATGAGTTTCTGTACTCATTTGGTTAGTCCATTTTCAATTAATAAAAAACTAAGCATTTTTGCAAATGAGTAGGTTACGCCATATTTCCCACTTGATAGGTGACCACCTTTTCGATGGTCCATTAATACAGGTTTGTTGCCAGTATTATGTGCGTTAATTTTTGCGATATATTTTGCAATTTCCCAATAACCTACAGCTGGGTCACTCAGTGCAGCAGTCGCATAAATAGATGGGTAGGATTGAAACACGATGTTTTCGTAGGGTGAGTAACTTGCCATGTAATCAAACACCTCTTTACTTTCTACTGGGTTTCCAAATTCTTCCCAGTCAGAAACTGTATAAATTAATGAGCTATCCATTAATGTATTCATGACATCTACAAACGGTACCAACATCCCTACGGCTCGATATAAATCAGGTTGAGTGTTGATTGCGTTGGCTATGACTGTTCCACCAGAGCTCTCACCAGAGACAGAAATGTTTCCTTTTTTCACATAACCTATTTTCACTAAATGTTTTGATACACTTATAAAATCGTCAAATGTGTTTTTTCTCTTTAGCTTTTTACCTTGTTCATGCCATTGACTGCCTAGCTCATCTCCGCCTCTTACATGAGCAATAGCAAAGGTGAAACCTCTATCGATAGCAGATAATGCAACGGATGGAAACTCAGGTGGGATACCTTCGCCATAAGCACCATAAACGTATAGATACAGGGGGTTTTCAAGACTTGGACCAAATTTATTGGCATACATAACCGAAATAGGAACGTTAGTGCCATCAACTGACTTTGCGCTTAGACTCTCTATGGTGTAGTTATTTTTGTCAAATGAAGGGATTACTGCTTGATCAACTACCGTTAATTTTCGTTTATCAATGTCGTAGTTCATTACTGCCCTAGGAGTAAGCATTGACTGGTAAGTGAATCGCACTGTGTTCGTATTCGTACTTTGCTTAAAATTGCTAAAAGATATGCCATAAATATCTTCATCAAAATTCACTATATGGCTTTTGTTATTTTCAAAATTGAAGACTCTTAACGTATCATGACCCATGAAACTTTCTCGAATCGCCACATTATTTCCAATGAAAGACCAAGACTGTATAATTGTATCTGCCTTCTTCTCATATAATGGCTTCCAGTCCTCAGGCGCTGATTTTTTTTCTTTAAACGTTAAGATTTCATAACTTGGATTGAATATGTTAGTAAGCAGATAGAAGTCATCGTTATGATGCTCTATGAAATGGTCACTGCCTAGTTCCTTTGGTATAAGAAGTTTTGGTTTAAGATTCTCATCCTGCATTGAAATGACACGGGTTTCAGTAAGAACAGCGTTGGCTGAATGAACGAATAAAAATTTTTCACTTTTAGAGAGCATGATTATTAAAAAAAGGTTCTCATCTATTTCTGTGTAAAGAATCGAGTCATTACCAATGTCTGAATCATGTATTGCCTTAACCCTCAACTGAAAATCACGACCGATATCGTCTAAAAGTACATAATATAAAGATGAAGAATCTTTACTCCAAACAATCCTATTGCCTGTACCAACTATCTTATTAGTAACGAGCTCTCTAGATTCGATATCTTGAATATAAAGCACACCATTCCCATTCCCATCGGTATCTTCTGTGAAAGCCACATAGCGCCCATTAGGAGAAACTGTGTAAGCTAATAGCTTATAATATTCGTGATTGCCCGCACGGATATTTTCATCTATTAAAAGCATCCGTTTCTGGGTTGTTTTATTTGTAATATAAGTGGTTTGGTAATTCGCATTATCTATATATTCTGAAGAGTAAGTGAAAAGTTTATCTTCATAAAATAAAGGCTTATTTCTATCAGGTGTCCTAGAGGTTATTTCCTTCAATATAATGTCGGTGAAATCTAAATGTTTTGCGAAATATTCATCAGACTTTTTTTGTTCAGTGTTTAAGAAATCTGTGACTAAATGATTTTCTTTATTTGGGTAGTCATCTGAACGCAACCAACCATATTTGTCTATATGCTCTTCACCATGATATAGATTGATTGTAGGCGCTTTAGAGGGAAGGTTTTTCTTTGTTTCAACCTGTTCTGGAAAGGTTTGAGCGCATGCTGTAGTCAGGATGAATATTAAACTGAAATATTTAATCATGTTGTTAAAGGAGCCTTTATTTTGATATGAAAAGAATAACAAATATTTATGGTTGTTGTTATCGTAATTGTAAAAGCCAAATAATCATATAACAAAGATTAATTCGCGCAGTCTTTCTTTTAAAGGCTTTGTAACAATAATCTTTCATTTCAATTTATTTTAATCCTTGAAAATCTTACCACTAAAAAAATATGTGTTTTTGAAATATTGCGAGATCTTCAGGTACCCATAAGCTGGCTAGACATAACTAATTAAGGATTTAGCAATGGATTTTAGCCAAGGCAGTTTATTTACTGATTATCATCATCAAACAGAAGCGGTTGTGACGCCCATCCGTTCCACCAGCGCCATTGTTAAAGCGCTTAAAGCTAATAATGAAGACTTTGAATATTATCCATCAACAGATGCCCAGATAGAAACAATCATCGATGATATTAAGCGGATCAGTGTTCATTACGACATCACAGCCCGCTACTCAGAAAGCGTTCAATTCTTAGATGTCGGAGCCGGGGATGGCAGAGTATTAGAGAAGGTAAAGGCCGCGTTTGAGCAAGACGAGGACAATAGGATAAGCATCGCTCCCTATGCCATTGAAAAAGCCACCACGCATATCAATTCGTATAGAGAAAAGGGCATTACGCTGTTAGGCACAGAGTTTAACGAAACTAACTTCATCTCAAAAAATTGTGAAATAGGCTTTACCAATCCTCCCTACTCCATTTTTAATACATGGATTTCGACCTTAATTTCCCAACTCAATTTTAGGGGTGACAACAATCCTGACACAGGGGGGAGCGCTGGGAAGATGATCCTATGATAAAAGATGCCATTAAACGCCGCGGTGTGAAAAGCACTGAAATATTAGTCACCTCTGATTTTTATGATGCAGACAGAAAGGCCAGAGCCAAAGTGCATATTGTGCGTTTTGCGTTCAAAAAGCTGAAATTGGACCAGGAGCCTGATCACCAACGCTACAGAAAAACACTGGGGCATGGTGAAAACTCACCGTTTCAAATGTTCATTGAGAATGAGCTTGGACTTCACAAGACATACTCATCTACAACTGAGAAATTTAACGAAAGTGTTGAAAAAGAGAAAGTAAGACAATCACTAAAAACCGAAGGGACAAAATCTTACGAATTAGTTGTTAGTAAGGGCGTGCTGTGGGCGTTGTTGGATAACTATGAACACCGCTTAGAGCGTGTGTTAGAGCAATATAAATCCATTAGTAAGTTAGACCCGGTGTTATTGAGTGGATTAGGTGTGAATTACGAAAATTTAAGAGCTGGCATTAAAGACAAGCTGTTTGGCTATCGCAACGTATTTTGGCAGCTGTTGTTCGAGCACCTAGATGCCATTTCAAGCCGATTGATAAGCAAACACAAGACAGATCTATTGAACACGTTGAAAGCAAACGCTTTAGACTTCACATACACCAACGCTATTTTCGTGCTTAATTTTGCAGTGGATTGTGCAAATGAAAAAATCGAACAAAGTCTTGTTGATGTTTTTCGTGACCTAACTTCTGCTGAGTCGATAAAAAGCTATTATATATCAAACCAACACATCTACCGTGATGACTGGCGTTATAATCGTGAAAGTGAGGCGCAAAAAAAAGCCAAGTATCAATTGGATTATCGGTTTATTTATAGCACCTACAGTAATTTTTCTACAAATTCTTGGGAACATGGTCTCAATGAAAGTGCGCGAGGGTTTACTAACGATTTGAAAGTGATTTTCAAATTATTGGGATACAGCGATATCTACAC
>JBLHOC010000229.1:0-3963 GCA_047620825.1 Bacteroidia bacterium
AGGAGCCCGTATTAACGCAACTAAGCAAAGGTTAAAAAGTGAATTTAATTCTGGCCCTGGGTTTGCTTGGGTAACAAACGGGCGTGAGATGGAAAACTATTTGGATTTCGATAAAGTAGAAGAAAGTGTAAAAGTTGTTCATCCATCAGCAGACCATCTCGTAAACAAAGGTGTGTGGGAAAATCTTCTAAAATATAGAAAAAAACGCAGTAAAAAAGAAATAACAGCAAATAAAGTCAAGGTTGCGCGTCATTATATAGAAAACAATCCCGCTGACTTAAGAAGTTTGGATTTGGCAGATCGTTTGAACCAACTCGTAGCGTTCATAAATTTAGCAAACGGCAATGAAGTCTAATAAGGTGTAAGGCTTTGAGTTAAATCACTGTGCAGAGTTCAATGAGATGGAATAGAGTATATTATCCTCATTGAATCAGCTAGACTGAAAACCGTGTGATGGAACACAATAATGAAAAAGGCATTTCAATGAAAGACTTAAACATTTCTCAGTATCAATCATTTCAAATCAGCTCTGTAGTCGTGAGACTACTCTCAAAAAACAAAACCCCCAAGGCATACACTGTACCAATAAATCTGGAAAAGGCATCGGCAAAGTCTAACAAGCGATTGGTGTAATGAAAACGGCACAACGCATAAATACTAAAAAGTTAGCTATCCGTGTGACCCATTACTTGAATAAGGAAAAAGAATGATAGATCCAGAGAAAGGTTTTACATCGGATGTAATAACTGACGCAAATAGGTTCGTTGGTAGAATAGACCTAGTTAGATCTTGTATGCAAGCTCTAAATTCTCCTAATAGTTTAATCGCAATTTATGGGAAACGCGGTGTAGGGAAGTCGTCGCTTTTGCGTCAAGTACAACAAATGGCATTAGGTGATTATACACTTGCGTCGAATGCAGGGCTTCATCACGAGATTCCAGATAACCCTAGGAAATATTTAACAGTATTCTATACGTGTGATTCAATTATAGATTCTGGAGAAGGGTTGCTATCTAGGCTTTGCAACGATCAGAATGATGAGGATGGTTTGCTAAGGTTGGTTCCGCATGATGGTAAGGAAATTGTTGAATTTTCTAGAGCAAAAGAAGTATCAGCGGGCGCTGATCTAAAGGTTGTAAATTGGGGCGCAAAAGGGGTAGAAACGTCGACATATGCGAGGGTTGTTGATGGTGATACCGTGCAGACATTCAGGAATTTTGTATCTTCAATAGTTCAACACCAAGTGAAGGGGAGAATGAATCGGGACGGGTTATTAATTCTTTTAGATGAATTTGATGTTGTATCCAATAAAAATGGTATTGGCTCACTCATTAAATCCCTTAGTTCTAAAGATATAAAATTTGGCGTGTGTGGAATAGGGCAAGACTTGACAGATTTGATCGAAGATCACGCATCTGTAGAGCGTCTTTTAGAGCAGGGGGCTATACATGTAAAAACCATGCCTAAACCTGAAGCCAGAAATGTTCTTACAAAAGCTGAAGAATTATTTGAAGGCGAACTCACAATTGATGATACGGTTAAAACAAAAATTGTTTCGGCTTCTCAAGGGTACCCTTACTTTATTCAAATGATTGGTAAATCTTGTGTTAGTAAAGCCTCTCAATTAGGACTAAATGCAATTAATGAGAATGTTTACAACCGAGTACTAGAAGACATTAAAAGTGGTGTGGCCTTCCCTACATTAGAAAGCGCATATCAACGTGCAATCGGAAATACCGAGAACCGTCAAATGCTTCTCCATCTTCTTGCTGAGCAACCTGAAGAAAATACCCTCTTTCATGAAGATGTTGGGAGAATATTTTTAAAGAATGTCCGTAAAGATGCGGAGGAGTTTGAAGTTGATTATCTAGACCAAAATCTACCCAGGTTACTTGACCGAAAATTTGGACCAATTTTACGTCGTATCCCAGAAGGACAGGGTATTTACGAGTTTATAAACCCTGTTTTTAGGTTATATGTAAATCTAAGACGAATATAGTTAACGAAGCCATGAAGTGGACTTGAGTAGCAAGTACTGAGTGGCATTTTTCTAAACTGTATAAGGTATTTCAATAGGCAGTTTTGATTCTTGGATAACTGAATTTAAAGATTTGGTTGGTTTATTTCTCTTTATGTGACAAGGCAATCTCACTTGATGATATTGATATGAGTGCGTAATCGTTCGGTGGATACCTTTAGCTAGATTGGTTAACCCATTGCCGAGTGCTTGCCAGTAAAGGCTGTCCAGCGCACCAAGTGACATGGCCACTTTGATGTTGTCACCCCTTTGTATCTTTAATGGCAATCCAATTTTTTGGGCGCGATAGTGTTCGAGAAGATGATTGAATGCTGCTTTCGATTTCATTTACGCCACCTTGCCTGGTTTAAGTTTTTGCCAATCCAGTTCTTTGATTTGTTCGACTGTGAATGTCACTTGCTCTAATCGTGCTATTGCCCGTGACAGATTGCTTTTTTTAACGTTGTTTCGAACGGCTGCAACCGTATCTTGGTAGCCTGCGACGAAGTGGTCTTGTAATGCGGCCACTATGTCAGGCGATTCAATGTTGGTGAGTTGCAATAGCAGCTGCAGGCGTTCAGCGCTTTCACCGCCCTGGATTAAGTATTTCATGCTAAATCCTCTCAACCTATGTAAGTAGCCCATTCTAAAACTTCTTTTTTAGTTTTAGGATTGGTGGTGCCTGTGGGTTTACGGTATCGAATTTCTATGTCTCGACACTTTTCTTGTGCTTTGGTTAACTCAGAATACTGCTTAGCCAAGCTTGGGGTTGATAAGCTGTGGCTTAGCTTTTGTGGTTTCATCTGTTTAAAGAGTTCGTCACGGGTTTTAATCAGTTTTTGCTGATATTCATCAGGTGTTAATTCGCGTTTGTTTGGATATGAACTTACGAATTTGCTGCACTTTTTATCAGCTGCTTTTTTCACTAATGTTTCACTTACTCCAAATACATAAAACATAGATCACCCCCAAATAATCAAATATGTCTAAGCCGATTTAGGGCTATGGATATGGTCTTTTTTGGCTTTATCGCGGCAGTCGTCTAGGTACTTGCCTAAATCGCTTAGGTTGACCAACCAAGGTGCTTTATTGCTTTGTGTTGCTCGGTAAGCTGGTACCGGTAACGAACCTGCTTTGGCTTGGTGTTTGGCTGTGCTGGGCAATAAACCGAAATACTCTTGGCAGATTAGATCTAGCGGTACTACGGCTTTATTGAACTGTGCCATGAGTAAAAATGCTGTGTTCATTTTGCGTCCTTGGCATTGTGTTCGATGCGTTGTTGTGACTGTTGTTTAGTACGTTGCCAGCCTTTAATTAAGCGATTGAGGCAGCCACGTTCATGGGGCCAAGTGCGGATCATGTCTTTGCACTTGGCTATTTCACGATCGCAGTACTCGGTTGCAGCACTCATATACTCGCCCTTAGTTGGAAGACTTTGCCGCTTTGATGTAATGGGGTATTGCGCCAGATGGTTATGCGGCCATTGTGGTGGTTGTAACGCATAGCGAGGTTGTCACCGAGTTCACCGGCTTGGTTTTCAAATTGGCTGCTGAACAGTTGACTTGGATTGCTATGCATTAATTGACGTTCAAGTTTTGCTACACGCAATGCAACACGTTCACAGTCCATTGGGTCTTGTTCAGTTGTGAGCAGACAGGCAAAACGGATACTGACCAGGTGAAAGTGTTCAGCGCGTTGTTTGTCTGTTGTAGGGGTATTTGTCAGTATCATTTTGCCGTCCTCAGTTATTGGGTACAGCCAAAGGTTAAGATAACTATACATATCAGTCAAGATAAAAAGTAAAGATTTCTATACTTACTGGGTTTTGCTAGTTTTTTGACTTAATGATGGTATAAATTAATGATTGAACTAAGGAGGGTTTATGGTTAGTAAATATTTGATGTTGAGTTCGATTTTTCTGGCTATATCAGTACCTGTGAGTGCTG
>JBLHOC010000230.1:0-3925 GCA_047620825.1 Bacteroidia bacterium
CTCATTGTAGGCTCATCCACCTTAATTCTTGATAAAGCTTCTGGATTTTCGAGATCGGCTAACGTATCTCCAATTTCAAAGTTTTCCAAACCAACAATGGCACAAATATCTCCAGATCTTACAGTCTCCACTGGCACTTTTCCAAGTCCTACAAAAACGTCTAATTCCTTAATTCGTACTTTCTTTTGTACGCCATCTCTTTTGCAAAGAATATAGTCACGGCCAACATGTAAGTCACCTCGATATACACGACCAATAGCAATACGACCTTTAAATGAAGAAAAATCAAGCGACGTAATCTGCATCTGTGGTGTGCCTTTACGATAAGGCGCTTCTGGTATCACATCGATAATAGTATCCATCAATGGCCATAAATTGTCAATAGGCTCATTGAAGTCATGATTCATCCAACCATGTTTTGAACTTCCGAATAATGTTTCGAAATCCAACTGATCTTCAGTGGCATCTAGATTATACATCAATTCGAAGACATCTTGTTGTACTTCATCAGGTCGACAGTTTTCTTTGTCCACCTTATTGATTACTACAATTGGCTTTAAGCCCAACTCAATGGCTTTACTTAACACAAAACGTGTTTGCGGCATTGGACCTTCAAAGGCATCAACTAATAGCAACACGCCATCCGCCATTTTCAAAACACGTTCAACTTCTCCACCAAAATCACTGTGACCAGGTGTATCGATAATATTGATTTTTGTATCTCGGTAATTGACGGATACATTTTTTGACAAAATGGTAATCCCTCTTTCTCTTTCTAAGTCATTGCTATCCAGTAACAGCTCGGTTACTTCTTTGCGATCATCAAGCAATTTACTTGCTTGAATAATCTTGTCGACCAAAGTTGTTTTACCGTGGTCAACGTGGGCAATAATGGCAATGTTTCTTATCGATTGCATTGGTGTTTTTTTTGAGGGCGCAAAAGTACGCTTTTAACCCCGTAGATTTTTAGAATTTATTTAAGTCACACATGGATCATATATCCTTTGGTTTTCCTTCAAAACGCAAAAAGCTACCACCTTGAGGTAGTAGCTCGTTTGCTAGGAATACGTGTAATACACCAGCCTGGTTACAAGCTGGTTAGATTTTATATTTAAGTCCGAAACTCCAACTTACACCTCGGTTGTTACCTGAATAGATATACTCAGTTCCGGCATATTCGTGGATCATTCGAACTCTTGGGTTAAGGATATTTTTTACAGAAGCAGTGACTTGAAATTTCTTACCGACTTTTTTGAAAAGATTAACATCCAATGATGGTCTAGGCATCTCGTACACGTCCGGCAAATCACCTTGACTCACAAGCGCCAATCGCTTACCGTAGATATTAAAACTAACATTCGCAGAAAACGTGTTCGAGTCGTTATCAAAGTTTAGGTAAGAATTAAAGATGTATGGCGATTGACTATACATTGGTCTTGTTTCTGATGCATTGATATCGATTTCCTTACGAACTGCATATTCTAAGCTATCCACTTTTACCTGGCTTTTTATTATCGACCCGTTTAATCCCCATTTTATATTATCTAAACGGTATGAAATGAATCTTAAGCTTTGAACAAATTCTAATTCTACCCCTTGCAAAGATGCTTTGCCTACATTCTTATAGGTAATTTCAGTATTGGCCGCCTTTGGGTTTTGAGTTTGTTCGATGGGATCTTGGAATCTTTTGTAGAATCCAGAAACAGATATGCTTTTCCCTTTACTTGGATAAAGTTCATAACGTACATCGTAATTTTGAATTAACGTTCGTTTCAATTCTGGGTTTCCAATGAGCACATAATCTCCTGTAAAGAAGAAAGATGGGAATGGCGCTAACTCTCTAAAAGTTGGTCGAGCCAATGTTTGAGAGATACCAAACCTTAAGTTACCAATGCGTCTGCTTGATGGATCATCCTGCACCAATTCCTTATCAATAAAATTGTAGGTTATGTTTATGGATGGTAACAAATCTATGTTCTCTAACACACCATCTTTTTCGGTCTGAAGTAAAGACTGCACCAACACGTTGGTTGTTTCAACTCTTAATCCACCTGTAAAATTCCATTTTTTGTTTATAAACGGTGTATTAATTTGCGCAAACCCAGCCATTACTGTTTGTGTTCCATCATAACTATTTTTATCGTTGCCTTTTGGATGACCTTTAATGTATGTGTACGTATTTGGATCTTCAGAAGGCCATTGTTCCACCGACATATTTTCCGGTAGAAAAAATGAGTTCACGTCTCCATCGAAATCTGTCACTTCCGAATAATCGAATCGTGTTTCTCTGAATGCTCTGTTTTTATACAAGTATGAAAAACCTGTTTTGAACTCAGCCTTCTTTTTGAATCTGCGTTTAAGCGGAATAACCAAATAGACTCTATTGTCCCAATTCAACTCATTCATTAATCTGTAATATCTGGCCGGTGTGTTGTATGCCGCTTTGTTGATTGCAAAAGCTGTGTCCGTACCACTGACCACATAGTCGTATGCGAAAAACCTAAGGTCAGGCTCATTTTGTTGTGAATACGTTTGAGAAGACACCCAGATGAGGCGATTGTTTTTATCCTTTTTACCACCTAGTTGGTGTTCCCCTTTTAATTGGATGTTGGTGAGTGTTCTTTGTAAGTACTGCAGCGTTTGAGAATTAAAAATTCGATTTTCCGTCAAAGGTCCGTCCTCAGCCCATTGTCCAGACAAGGCTCTTGTTATTTTTTCACCGCTTTGGTTGCGCATCACATTTAATCCAATCTTGTTCGATGAATTAATTTTATAACTCAAGTTTGCAAACAAGCCTGTCATAACTCTGTCGCTGGACCGTACATCATGCAAGGCAAACTGTGGATTTAGCTCAGTTGAAGAAACCGCATTAAAACGACCTATTTCTCCATCGTCATAAAAACTAAAACTCCTTCGATAACTCGCGCCTAATAAATATCCAAACGGTCGCTTTTTAATGCTACGTTGGTCACCATAACTCACAGCGTAGCTTTGATTTAAGCCTCCTGTTGTTGTTCTAATGTTGTTATCCGTTCCAAAGCTTTTAGACAAAGCCGCTAACTTAGAATTATCAGCCCCAGGATTTGGGTTTACGTTAGGCACTTCCATGTTTTTGGCCAAGGTTGGCATGGCTCGTGTCCCATTGTCAAACCCCAAAAAATCCGTAGAACTACCTGTATACGTGATGAAGTTCTTGTTTAAAAATGATTGAGAATTCCCACCGAACGAAGTACTGAATTGAAAATTCATAGAATCTGGGAACTCCTTGGTTGTTATATTGATTAAGCCTCCAGAAAAATCGCCGGGTAACTCAGGCATAAATGTTTTAAACACCTGCATATTACTGATGATATTACTTGGAAAAAGGTCCATCTGAACAGAATTTCGATCTGGATCAAGACTCGGCACTTCACAGGAGTTTAACACGGTCTTACTGTATCTGTCTCCTAATCCCCTTACCGAAACATAGCGGCCTCCAACAACAGTTACACCTGTAACACGTTTTAGCGCATCACCAGCATTTTTTGCTTGTTGTTTTGCCATTTGCTGGCTACCAATAGCGCTCATCACTACTTTTTGCTTGGCCACCATGGAGATAATTTCATCGTCCCCTTCAGCTTTTCTTCGTCGCACAGAGAATTCTGTTGCGCCCATTTGCACGGCTTCACCATAACCCATTTTACCATTTACAACTGTAACACTACCGTCGGACACTTTCGTATTCGTGAAGGTTAATGCGCTGAAGGTCAAATGTGATATTTCAACCGTATAGACACCAGGAGGTAAATCTATTGCGTATTTTCCATCAAAATCCGTAATGGTTCCAGTTTCTGTACCCACGATTTTAACAAAAGCTTCGAAGACAGGTGCTCCATCTTCTTTTGCCGTAACTGTTCCTCTCACAGTTCCATTTTGGCCATAGCTT
>JBLHOC010000231.1:0-3925 GCA_047620825.1 Bacteroidia bacterium
GTAACAAAATTAAACAAGAAATACGCTATAAGTTTTTTTTATTCTAGGTTCTGTTGTATGCTTACAAATGGATTATATGACAGCTTTATAATAGCTACTAATTACAGTAAAACTCAGAGGAAAATCATGCATAACGCAAAACAATATTTTGATTCATTGAACAACGATTATTTAGCAGTACATCGAGAAAAAGAGGATCTATTCTGGTCAACTTATATGGCAACTAGTAATCAGTCAGATGAGTTTGCAGCTTCTGAAAAAAGATGGGCTGATTTTATTTCAAACGCTACGCGTATTGGTGAAATAAAAAGCTATTTAAGTAAGATTTCAGACCTTGATTCGGCTGAAAATAAAGATACTGTTCATGGCTTAAAGGGGTGGTTGGCTTTATTTGAATCTAATGCCTTGGAATCTGAAAGTGAGCAGCAACTTAAAGCGGACCTGATTACTGCTGAAGCGGTATTATTTGAGAAAAAGAAAAACCATGTTATGACTTTCACAGATAAAGACGGCAAAAAGGTTGAGGCAAGTTCGCCAGCTTTGGCATCAAATTTGCGCGCCAGTGATAACGAGCAAGTCAGATTAAGTTCTCATCAAGCTTTTCTTGATCTTGAACAGTGGGTTTTGACTAATGGTTTTATTGAGTTAGTTAAATTACGTAATAAATTTGCAAGGGCTTTGGGATTTAACAATTTTTTCGATTACTCAGTGGTCAAAACTGAACACATGACAGCTGATGAATTGTTTGTCATATTAGAAGACTTTGAAAAACAAACAAGCACAACTAATAATGCCAGTATCCAATCATTAATCAATGAAAAAGGAGCACAAGCCGTTGAACCTCACAACTTTTATTTTAGTTTTGCTGGGGACGCTACTCGTGCACTTGATCCTTATATGCCTTTTTCACGCTCGCTTAGAGCTTGGGTTGAATCATTTGGTCGCTTAAATATAGATTATGCCGGTGCTGAATTAACACTTGATTTGCTTGATAGAAAAGGCAAATATCAAAATGGCTTTTGCCATGGACCTATTCCATCATTTAATAATAATGGCGAATGGGTAGCCGCAAAAGTTAACTTTACCAGTAATGCTATGCCAAGCCAAGTTGGCAGTGGTTATAGCGGTATCAACACCTTGTTTCATGAAGGTGGGCATGCTGCACATTTTTCAAATGTGGCACAAAATTCGCCCTGTTTTTCTCAGGAATTTGCACCCACGTCAATGGCCTATGCAGAAACACAATCGATGTTTTGTGACAGTTTGTTAAGTGATGGAGACTGGTTAAAACTCTATGCAAAAGACAAAAATGGAATCGAAGTACCTGATAATGTCATTAAGGCGCTTGTGGAAACGAAACAACCATTCTTTGCTTACGGAGAACGCAGTATATTGGTTGTGCCTTATTTTGAACGCGCACTTTATGAATTAAGTGATGCCGATTTAACCGCACAAAATATTACACAGCTTGCTCGTAAAACGGAACAAAAAATATTAGGTATAGCGGTTAGTCCACGTCCTTTATTGGCTATACCTCATCTTTTATCTGATGAGTCAGCTTGTTCTTATCAAGGCTATTTATTGGCGAATATGGCGGTGTATCAAACCCGTTCATATTTTACAGAAAAGTTTGGATATTTATGTGACAATCCAAAAATAGGCCCATTATTGACAAAACATTACTGGAACCCTGGAAACAGTCAGAGCCATGATGGGACTATTAGAAATTTAACTGGTGAAGGCTTTAACGCTAAGTATTTAGCGGATGTGTGTAATTTATCAGTGGATGAGGCATGGGCAGGTGAATTAGCCAAGATTGAACAACTCGCGGACAGACCTAAAGTAACTGTTGCGGACCTTAATGCCAAGATACAAGTTGTTGATGGTAATGACATACTAGCTCACAATACTGTTTCTTTATCAGATATGTGTGATGCCTTTGAAACCGCTATTGAGAAGATTTCTTAGTTTTATGATTTAAATATTTAAAAAGCCTCAATTCACTTTAGTAAAACCTTGTGAATTGGGGCTTTTTTATGTCTAAGTATTGTAGATTACTGGCATTTGATGTTTCCATTTTTCCCAAATATCATTATTCGTTATGAGTTGTGACATGAAGTGAGCTACATTAATTCGGCTGGTTTTTCCCGAATCAAAAATAGCACTGCGAATAGGAGATGGATAGATGTTGAACTGAGAAATAGATTCTTCATTTAAAAGGCTATCAGGTCGTACTGTTGCCCATTCAACGGATTTATCGCCTAATTCAAAGTTAGACTGTAAGTAAGCGGCGGCTTGTTCATTGTCGACATGTGGCGGTATCAACATTCTTATCAGGCCAATGATGATTGACTGTGCTGTTGAAACTTTTTCTCCTGCTTGTTTATTTTGATTGCCCGTAGTATTCATCAAAATAAATTTTATGGGAGAATCAGATTGGGCCTTTTCAATGGCATAACATAAGCGTTTGACTCCGTCAGTCACTAAACGCCTAGGATGACCAAACATTCCTTTACAGGTTAAGTTATGTCCAAGACAAGAAGCAACGGCTCGACAACCTTGAACTTGTTCTAACAATTGACTGTCTGTCATATCCAATAAGTTGGCTTCAGTCACCGATACGCGCTTATTGTTTTTTATTAATTCAGGCAAACGATCAATTGAGCGGACAATAACTCTTACTTTCTCGCCTTGATTAAGTAATTGCTCAACTAGTAATCGTCCAGTTGCCCCGCTTGCACCTACAACAAGAGTTGTCATCGTGTATTCTCCAATTTATAATTAACTATGTACTACTATACATATACATTTTTGATATGTATACTGTCATAATTCTATAATATATATGCATATTTGAATGAACTGGACATCAGTAAACTTTGATTGGAACCACACACGTGCCTTTTTAGTGACAGCTGAAGAAGGGACTTTATCTGCAGCTGCAAAAGCGTTGGGAATGACTCAACCTACGCTAAGTCGTCAAGTAGCGGCACTTGAATTGGAACTTGGAGTGACCTTATTTGAGCGTGTTGGTAAACGTTTAGTGTTAACTGATAGTGGGCTAGAGCTACTGGAACAAGCACGTTCAATGAGTGATGCTGCTATGCTATTTTCATTAGCGGCTAGTGGCCAATCTCAGCAAATTGAAGGATCGGTGGTTATTTCTGTTGGAGAATTAGATGCGGTATTTCGCTTACCAAAAATTATCGCAAAGTTACGTCAACAAGAACCTAAGATTGAAATAGAGGTAGTAGTCACCAATCAACCCAGTGACTTGATACGCCGTGAAGCAGATATTGCCATCCGTAATTTTCATCCAACACAAAATGATTTAATAGCTAAAAAATTGGGCGAAGAAGTCGTTAGGCTCTATGGAACAGAGGAATATGTCAAAAAAATACCAGCCTACATGAGTTTATCTGAACTGACTGAAATCCATGATATACAAATTATCGGTTTTGACCGGACAGATACCGTTTCTAAGGCACTGAACCCACTAGGTTGGCAGTTATCTGAAGACAATTTTCAACTGATCACTTCCTTTCAATTATTACAGCTTGAGCTTTGCAAAGAGGGTTTGGGCTTGATATTTTTCCCTGAAGATTTAGCTAACAATAACCCACAATTGGTTCCGGCATTTAAAAACAGTGAACCAGTAATGAAAATTCCAGTTTGGTTGGTGAGTCACCAAGAACTTCGAACTAATCTGAGGGTACGTCGCGTTTTTGATTTTATTGCCAAGGAAATGGCCCAGTCTTAATGTTTTGATATTAAGTTAACTTTTATATCCCGTCATGACAAATCTGTGTGGGAGTTCTCTTGTCTTATTCAGAGAAATCACCGATTGTGCTCTTGCGCACCTTAAAGTACACTTCAATAGTTCCAATTTTAATTAATTCAACTGGAAAAACAATAAGTACTAATA
>JBLHOC010000232.1:0-3859 GCA_047620825.1 Bacteroidia bacterium
TAAGTGCGGTCTAATTACAGTTGTGGAAACCAAGTGTAGAAATCGAACTATTTTCGAGCCATGAAAAAAATTGTAGGCCTTTTATTCTTTAGCCTGGCTTTGGTCGCCTATGCCCAGCAATTCGAACACCAAATAACGGACCCTTCTGGCAAAGCCAGAGAGCATAGTCTAGACATAACACACATGAAGGTAGAAGTGCGCTTTGATCCTGCAAAAGGATTGGTGCAAGGAGTGGTACAACATGAGTTCCAAGCTTTGCGCAAATCGGTAGATTCTGTATTCTGGGATGCACCAGGCATTGCGATCAAGTCAGCGATGTTAATCGGGAAGGCTGAAGACGAAGATATTGAGTTTAAAATATCTAAGAACGGAGTAACCACTTATTTCAAAACACCATTGTCATGGGATAAGAAATATAAACTTGAGTTTACATATGAAGCGACACCCAAAAAGGGGATTTACTTTATCGGGTGGAATTCACCTAAAGTTACGGATCCCAAAAACCAGACCCGCCAACAAATCTGGACCCAAGGTCAAGGTATAGACAACCGTCATTGGATTCCAATGTATGATAACATGAATGATAAATTTATCACTGAAACTGTTGTTACTTTTAATAATGAGTTTAAAGTGCTTTCCAATGGAGAGAAGGTATCTGAAAAGAAAAATAAGGATGGTACAATCACTTGGCATTATTTGATGCCGCATACTCATGCTGGCTATTTGTTAATGTTAGCCATTGACCGATATGCCGTTAAAGAAACGGTAACCAAAAATGGTACGCCAATTCAGTTTTGGTATTATCCAGAACATCCAGAAAAAGTTGAATCAACTAGCATGTATACAGAGCGTATCATTGAGTTTTTGGAAGACGAAACTGGTTTTGCTTACCCATGGGGATCTTACAGTCAGGTCATGGTACAAGATTTTATGTATGGTGCCATGGAAAATACATCCGCAACTGTATTCGGTGATTTTTTTAATGTGGATTCCAATGGTTTTAATGATCGGAATTACATATCTGTAAATGCGCACGAAGCAACACATCAATGGTTTGGCGATTTAATTACGGCTCGGTCTAACAAAGGAACGTGGTTGCAAGAGAGTTATGCGACCTACTATGCCAAGCTCTTCATGAAGTCGGTGTATGGCGAAGACGAGTATGCCATGACTATGCGGAATGAGGTTAACAGCGCCTTAGCAGCCGGGAAGAAGGATAAAATTCCTGTTGTCCATTCGGGATCTGGTTCTGCCAGGGTATATCCAAAGGGAAGCACAATCATACATATGTTACGGTATGTATTGGGAGATGAAGAGTACAAACGTGTCATTAACCATTATCTGAAGAAACATGCTTTTGGGAATGTTGAAACAAATGATTTAGATCAGGCGATTCAGGACGTACTTGGTAAAAATTTGGGTTGGTTTTTTGATCAATGGTTGTACCGTGGAGGAGAGCCACATTATAATGTATCGTATCAAGATTATGGCGGCCAAGTGGTGATGACGGTGAACCAAATCCAACAACAAGATTTAACAATAGGGTTGTTTAAAATGCCAATCAAATGTGGTGTTTATTACACGGACGGAAGTAAAAGTGAAGTGACACATATGGTTAAGGCTCAAAGTGAGCAGATTGCGTTTGATCATGATATTGGCAAAAAAGTGGCGTATGTGCTGTTTGACGTAAACAGTGATATTCTAAAGCAAGTGACATTCGAAAAATCGGCTGATGTGTTGTTAAACCAATTGGCAAATGCGCGTAACATGATAGATCGTTATGATGCCGTTTTGGCTTTAAGTAATGTGGATATTGAGGTAAAACGTGATGGTTTACAAGCGGCGTTTGAAAAAGAAACATTCCGCACCATCAAGGGTGAAATAGTGAAGCAGCTTTTAAAAGACAGCAAAAGCAATTTCTTCTTAATTAGCAGGTTGCCAAAAGAAGATGTTAGAGTAAAAAGAGTTGTGTTAAATGATTGTAAAAATGTAAAGGTCTTTAAATCGGTTTTTGAAGCAGGGTTGACAGATAAGTCTTACGTCAATAAAGCAAAGGCATTAACCTGTTTGTGTGAGGATAAGGGGGAGAATAGAGATGCATATTTTGAAAGAACGATGTCTGACATTGGGTTAGGTCACAATGTGAGAATCACTTGGTTGAGTTACAAATTGGATCAGTTAAAGACAGATTCAGCAGAACAGATGCGGGTGAAAACAAGTAATTACAACAAATACTTGAATGAGCTAACCGGGTATAGTTCGAATTTATATGAATTTAGAACACGTATGAATGCGATGGCTTTCATAAAAAAATTCAACTACCTAAACGCCAACGCGATTGTTAATATACTAGAGGCCTGCACTAGTAATAATCGACGTTTAGCAGGACCAGCAATTGCAACATTGAATTGGTATAACGCACAGTTGGCAATGAAAAATGCCATTCAGTCTGTGTATAATCAATATCCATTTTCAGAGGAACAGCAAACTCGATTAAAGTCCGCAGGAGTGATAGAATAATATCGAGGAGAGAATCGAGTTAAAATATAAAATGGTCTAAATTCGCGGCTTATTTAAGTATACAGAAAAACATGTCATATTTTTTTACATCAGAATCAGTTTCAGAAGGTCACCCAGATAAGGTTGCAGACCAAATTTCAGACGCACTCATAGATCATTTTTTAGCCTTCGATCCGAATTCAAAAGTAGCTTGTGAAACGCTTGTGACGACGGGACAAGTTGTTCTAGCTGGGGAAGTGAAGTCAAACACCTATTTAGATGTTCAAAAAATTACGCGTGATGTAATAAACCGAATCGGGTATACTAAAAGTGAGTACATGTTTGATGGAAATTCTTGCGGGATATTTTCAGCAATTCACGAACAGAGTGAAGATATTAACCGAGGTGTTGACCGAGACGACAAAATGGAGCAAGGTGCCGGAGATCAAGGTATGATGTTCGGATATGCGACTAATGAGACTGATAACTACATGCCATTGGCGGTAGATTTATCACATAAAATATTACAAGAACTAGCTGCGTTTAGAAGAAGCGGAACACAAATAGTTTATTTGCGACCAGATTCTAAATCACAAGTTACGATTGAGTATAATGATGCCAATCAGCCTGTCCGTATTGAAGCCATTGTGATTTCAACACAGCATGATGATTTTGATGAAGAAGGAATCATGTTAGCTAAGATTAAATCTGATATGATAAATATCGTTATCCCAAAGGTGAAGTCAGGATTGAGTGCAGACATTCAAGCGCTTTTTGGAGATGACATTAAGTATCACATTAACCCAACTGGAAAATTTGTTATTGGAGGTCCTCATGGAGACACAGGTCTAACAGGTAGAAAAATCATCGTTGATACATACGGTGGAAAAGGAGCACATGGCGGAGGTGCATTTAGCGGAAAAGATCCAAGTAAGGTGGACAGAAGTGCAGCATATGCTACAAGACATATTGCAAAGAATATGGTTGCTGCGGGATTATGCGATGAGGTATTGGTACAAGTGTCTTATGCAATTGGAGTAGTTGAACCTATGGCCGTATTTGTCGATAGTTATAAAACTGCAAAAGTGGATATGAACGATGGTGAAATAGCAGAAAAGATTAAAGCGATTTTCGACTTGAGACCGGCAGCTATTGAAGAAAGATTAAACCTACGAACACCAATCTATAGTGAGACTGCCGCATATGGTCATATGGGGCGGACGAACGAAATTGTAAATAAAACGTTTGTATCACCAGATGGAAAAGTAAAAGAACTTACTGTAGAGTTATTCCCTTGGGAAAAATTAAACTACGTTGATCAGATAAAATCAGCGTTTAACTTATAAAATGAAAATTTATG
>JBLHOC010000233.1:0-3856 GCA_047620825.1 Bacteroidia bacterium
ATTCAAAGTGGGCGTCATTGGTATGGTGATGAGTTTAGGGTGGAGAAAATTAAAACCTTTAATCACAGTTTTGTTGATGTATTGACACAGAAGCCAGCCTATCTCAAACAACGTTTTGTGGGTAGAGCCATAGGGGCAAATGCCTCTTGTGGATTGTTTGTAAACGGACAGGAATGGCAATCTATGTTTATCTCATCCGTATCAGGGGACTATGACGAAACTTTTGGCCGTCTCGCTTATAAGAATGGTGCTTTTAGCATGTCTACGGATGCCGTTTCACTGAGGTATCAGTATAATTTACCCTCTGATGAAGGCAATGCATGGATAGATTATTATTCACTCGCAGTACCCGTGAGCCTGCAATTAAATGCCAGTCAAACAATTGCTCGAAGTAAAGAAGCAAAAGACTTTAATACAGTTAAATATCTTTTCAAAAACTCAGGGTATACGATTTGGAATACCACTGATATTGAAAACCCAACAGTACAACAAATATTTATTGAAGGATCGAATATGTCGGCTATTGTTGGTACAAACAATAGCTCTGTCCATTTTACCATGTTTAAAAATGGAAGCGAGTTGCCAGCGACTTTTGTAAGTGTTATAGCCAACCAGAACCTTCATCAAACCAAAGACATTGATTTCATAATTATTTCTCATGCAGACTTCTTGGAGGAATCAGAACGACTTGCAACGCTACACAGAACTGAATATAATCAAACCGTTTTAGTTGTTAATGTCAAGGATATTTATAATGAGTTTTCTGGTGGGAAGCAAGACCCTGTTGGGATTCGTGAATTTATTAGAATGTATTATTCAAGAGGATTAACATCTGGAAAACCACTGGAGAACGTACTTTTAATGGGTGACGGTAGTTATGACTTCCAAAATCGACTTACTGATAACACGAACTACATCCCCACTTTTCAAGGTAGAAATACGACTAATCCTGTGAATTCATATTCTTCGGATGACTTTTTTGCCATTTTGGATGATAGTGAAGGCTACTACGATATTAATCTAGCTAAAGAAGATTTAGACATTGGTATTGGAAGAATACCGTGCAACTCTCCTGAGCAAGCTAAAATAATGGTCGATAAGATTTTTCGATATCACGACCCGGTTTCTTTTGGCGATTGGCAGAACAACATTACATTTTTAGGGGACGACGAAGATCGTGCTATATTTCTTGAGGACTCTGAAAAGGTGTTGAATTTTGTGAGAAGTCAGGAGCCTGTGTTTAACATTAATAAAATTTACCTCGACGCTTATGAGCAAAAAAGTTTTGGAAGTGGGGAAAAGTATCCAGATGTAAATATCGCTATTACGAAGGCTTTTGAAAAAGGCACCCTGACGTTTAATTATATTGGACATGGCGGACCAAGTGGAATGGCCACTGAACGCGTTGTAACTCGGGATGAAATTCGTTCGTGGAGCAACTTCAACAAATTACCTCTGTTTGTAACAGCTACTTGCGAACTCAGTCGCTTTGACGACCCATCTCTGGACTCACCTGGAGAGTTAATGTTGTTCAATAATAACGGAGGGGCTATTGGATTGGTAACCACAATGCGCTTAGTTCGGATCAGTTTAAACACTCAAATAAGCATCGAGATATGGGATAAAAACATTGTAAACTTATCAAATGGTCCAAAGTCATTAGGCAGTTTCTTTCGAGATACAAAAAATGAAACGCAACGGGCTGTCAATCAACGGAATTTTGCGCTTTTAGGTGATCCTGCGATGACGTTGGCGATTCCAAAATATCAAGTACATTCCACACACGTTAATGATTCACTCATCGGCAGTCAACCCATAGACACATTAAAAGCGTTTGCAAGAACAAAAGTTAATGGAGAAATACGAACACCTAACGGTGATTTGGCTACTGATTTTAACGGTTTCGTATACCCAACTATTTACGATAAATTTCTTAATTACCAGTCACTTGGAAACGATGATATAGATGATGTACGCACCTTTCAAATGCAGAATAGTGTTCTATATCGTGGTAAGGTTACAGTGACAAATGGCACATTTTCGTTTCAATTTGTAGTACCTAAAGACATATCATACAACTTTGGTAAAGGCAAAATATCGTATTTCGCAGACAATGGTGTAATTGATGCAAATGGGTACGACACATCTATTACAGTGGGAGGTTCTATTACTGACATCGCAGACGATAAAACAGGACCAGATATTGAATTGGGGTTGAATGATAATTCTTGGATTTTTGGCGGCACCACCCACCCTACCCCCTTGCTTATTTGCACTGTATTTGACGAAAATGGTATCAATACCGTTGGAAATGGTATTGGCCGTGACATTACTGCAATTATTGACGCTGGAACCGAACAAGAGAAAATCATTGTGTTAAATGATTTTTATGAATCTAAACTAGACTCTTACCAAGAAGGAGAAATACGCTATCGAATGGAGCCTATCTCACCCGGAAGACACACCTTAAAAATACGGGTATGGGATGTATACAACAATGCCTCAGAAGACATCACCGAGTTTATTGTTGCCGAAGAGACCGATTTAGCCCTCAATAATGTTATAAATTTCCCAAACCCATTTACCACGTCAACAGTATTTCATTTCGACCACAATAAGGTCGGACAACAAATGGATGTTTTGATACAAATCATTACGCCAACTGGCCGGATTGTTAAAACTTTCTACCACAGTTTGGCTAGCGCTACCAGTCATTTTGATGCCATCAGCTGGAACGGGAGAGATGAATTTGGCGATCAATTAGCAAGAGGCGTATACCTCTATAAATTAACTGTAAAAACAGAGGATGGAGATAAGGCAGATGTGACTCAGAAATTGGTCATTTTAAAATAGATGGTCTCGAAATAAAAATATAAATTTGCCTTTAGCGTTCATTTAAAAAACGAACATTGTGAATACAACAAGTAAAGTTAAATCGTTCCTAGTAGCAGCAGTGTTACTTTCGTCAAATCAACTCGCTTCCGCACAGGGGGGATTGAATACCGACCAAAATTTACTCGGTCAATTAAATACTATAACCACAGCCGTACCATTCTTAACTATTACGCCAGATGCGCGTGCAGCAGGTATGGGTGATATCGGTGTAGCCACATCACCAGATGCCAATGGGTTACATTGGAACCCAGGTAAGATGGCGTTTATTGAGGAGGATGCTGGTTTATCCTTAGGAGCCGCTCCTTGGTTAATAAGATTAGTGCCTGATATTTGGTTTTACTATTTATCTGGTTACGCTAAAGTAGGTGACAAAAAACGTGGAACTGTTTCAGGATCGTTACGATACTTTACACTTGGGGAAATTCAATTTACGGATGAGTTTGGAAACCCTATAGGCAGTGATGAGCCAAGGGAATTCTCATTTGATTTATCTTATTCCCTACAATTATCGAAGCAATTTTCACTTGGTATATCGACTCGCTATATCAACAGTAGGTTGGCTTCAAAAACTTCAGGGACAGATATTCGTCCTGGACGAGCTGTTGCGGGTGACATCGGAGCATTCTACAAGAATGAAATCAAAATCTCTGACCGTGAATGGAAATACAACTTAGGTGCTAGTATAACTAACATGGGTTCTAAAATTACATACACCAATGATGCTAATAGAGACTTCATTCCTGTCAATTTACGTATTGGTACCTTTTGGGAAACCGAAATTGATGAGCATAACAAAATTGGGTTTGGTATTGATTTTAACAAACTAATGGTTCCAAGTCCGCAACCTATTTACTTACAAAGTGGTAATGGTGCAGATTCTTTGTTTCCAGATGGTTCTCGTCAAGTTGTTGGTTGGGAAACTTCTGATGCCCCACCGATTTCAGGTATGTTCTCATCTTTT
>JBLHOC010000234.1:0-3837 GCA_047620825.1 Bacteroidia bacterium
GATTTGGCTTTAAAGAATTTAAGTTTGGTCACGAATGATAATCCTATTTGGCCATGGGACTATGTGATTCATTTTAAAAACGTGGTGACCTCAAACAAAGCAATGGTGCAATTTCAACATGACCCTAGTTTTGACGTGGAGTTTTTCTTAAATCGAACATTAAAATCCAGTGAAACAGCTGGAGAACCTCATATCACACGCGGTACTTATTTCTCGTTAGCAAAAGTGAGTTTCACAAGAACGCAATATGAAAAAGCGTTTCAATATGTTGACAGCACACTCCAAATGTTACATCAGTTTCCAGATAATGCCACATTGCTGAAAACAATTCGCTTACAGGGTAGGTGTTATGCAGAACTTGGGGATATTGGAAATGCAAATGAGGCTTACGAACGATATGATTTGATTTCAGATTCGGTTGACCAGGCTAAGGCTCTTAAACTATATATCAATGCCACTGTCGACTTTGATACCAAGGCAAAAGAAGCCGCCTTGATAAAATCGAAGGAAGAGTTCGAAAAATCCAATGATAAAAACTGGTATCTTAGTTTCGGCCTGATTGGAATGATTGTGTTGAGTTTGATTTTAATCGGACTCATAATAGCTATAGTGAAATCTCGTAAATTGGCTATCAAGCAAAAGAAACAACTCCATCATGCACTTGAAGACAAAAATGTGCTGTTGAAAGAGATTCATCATCGCGTTAAAAACAACCTTCAAATAATTTCTGGTCTGTTGGAATTACAAGCGGACAAGCTCGATAATCCGGAGCTGACTAAAACCTTCAATGAATCCCAATTACAAATTCAATCCATTGCATTAGTCCACCAAATGCTGTATGAACTAGGTGATCCATCGTCCATCAAGATGCAAGAGTATTTGAAAAACCTGAGTCTGAACTCTATCCCTATTACTTCACGGGAAACGATACATTGTATTATCGAGGCAGACAACATCGAGTTATCACTAGAAAAGGCAACACCTATTGGATTGTTAACTTCCGAATTGCTTATTAATTCTATTAAACATGCCTTTCCAAAAGGGGAAGGCGAGATTAACATATCGTTAAAAAAATCAATGACTGGAGATGTTGTCTTTACATATAAAGACAACGGGGTGGGAGTAAAAGGTGAATTCAAAACGGATGGTGGTTCTTCGATTGGTATGATGTTAGTTCAGATGTTATCTGAAGAAATTCAGGGTAAACTGACAATGAATGGTGAAAACGGTTTTTATCTAGAAATTCGCTTTGTTGATGTATAATTGAAGTCTTGGAGATTCTAAAAATATATGTGGTTGAGGATATGGCTTTTACACGTGCCGCCCTCGTTCGGAAACTAACAAAAAGCGGTTATAACGTGGTTGGGTCGGCTGCAAGTGCCGAAGATGCCTGGGTTGAATTAAACGAAAAGCAAGCAGACATTGTCTTGTTAGATATAAACTTAGCCGGTGAAAAAAATGGTGTTTGGTTAGGTCATAAAATCAGGCAAAAACTGCATATACCCTTTGTTTACTTAACGGCATATAGTGACGCCAAAACGGTTAAAGACGTAGTAGAATCTAAGCCTAACGGTTATTTGAGTAAACCCTATGATGCGTCAAGTTTACTGACTACACTGACAATTGCCATTCAAAATTTCGAGGAGTATCAATCAGAAAGAAGTGAAACCAACGCGAATCAAGCCGAAACAGTTTTTGTTAAAGAGGGAAACGTCATTATTAAGATTAAGGTGGTAGACATTGACTTCATCCAATCAGACGGTAATTATATCAAAATTCACACAGGTGGAAGCTTTCACATGGTTCGAGAAAAAATTTCCACGTTCATTGACAAACTCCCTCAATCTACTTTTAAAAGGGTTCACAATCGATACATCGTTAATACGTCAAAAGTAGAGTCGTTTGGACCAAACGATATGATGGTAAATGGGATTGAAATACCGGTGTCTTTAAAGTATAAAGACACCCTAATTCCGCCTCTATAGCTCAAACGTCACATATATCAAGGTAAACTTCACATTCTTTTGGTGTTGCAAAACACAAACACGTATTTCCCGCGATTTGAAGATTTCAAGTCATAAAATTTAACGTGTAGTAGTATGAGTTTCAGCCAAATAGTAAGGTCATTAGCCTTTGTATTATTAGTTAATTGTTTTTCTTATTCAAATGCTCAAGTTGTTACCACTCTTGCAGGTAGTTCGTACGGATATGTTGATGGTACTGGTACAGCGGCAAGATTTAGCACGCCTGCAGATGTTGCAGTTGATCTGTACGGAAATGTTTATGTTGCAGACGAGCGTAACCACCGAATTCGGAAAATTACACCTGGAGGGGTAGTCAGCACATTAGCTGGTAGCAACGGGGGTTTTTTGGATGGTACTGGGACTTCTGCGAAATTTGCAGTTCCTACTGGAGTCGCAACAGATGCATCTGGTAACGTATATGTTGCAGACAAGGGTAACCACAAAATTAGAAAGATTACAGCTACAGGAGTTGTTACTACAATTGCAGGAAGCACCTCGGGTTTTGCGGACGGAACTGGTGCCTCGGCCAAATTTAGCGCTCCTTCTGGACTTATTGTTGATGCTTCAGGTAACATCTTTGTTGCTGACGGAAATAACCATCGTATTAGAAAGATTACACCAACTGGTGTTGTAACCACGGTAGCGGGAAGTACCTCAGGTTATGTTGATGGCATAGGGAGTTTGGCAAAATTTACCTATCCGTCGGATGTTGATGTTGATGCTTCTGGAAATTTATATGTAACAGACCGTTATAACAATCGAATAAGAAAGATTACTACCTCTGGTGTGGTAACGACAATCGCAGGCAGCACTTCCGGATTTGCTGATGGCACAGGCACTTCTGCTCAATTCAATCATCCTAATGGAATCACCCTTGATCCAGCGAAAAATATGTATGTAAGTGGCTTCGGCAATAATAGAATCCGCAGGATTACACCTTTGGGTGTAGTTACTACGATCGCTGGTTCAATCCGTGGATATCAAGATGGAGCAGGCACCACTGCAAAATTTTATCTTCCTATTGGTATAGATGCAGACAAAAATGGCAACCTTTATGTGGCTGATTGGAGAAATTCCCGAATACGAAAAATAACTGGAATTGTCACTTGTTCAGATACGAATACAACAAGGGATACTATCTCTGCTGACGTGTGTGATGCTTACGAGTCCCCAAGTGGGAAAACGTGGACCTCAAGTAACACTTATCATGACACTATCGCGAACCAAGTTGGGTGCGATAGTATAATTACAATAAACTTAACCATTCGCACAAAATCTGTTGATACTGTACGTGTGATTGCTTGTGACACTTTTATCTCTCCAACTGGCAAAGTATGGAGATTATCTGGTACTTATTACGATACTTTAACCAACGCTGTAAGCTGTGATAGCATTATCACAATCTATTTAAAGATTCTTGGGGAGGATACCCGTCAAGTGACCACGTTTGTCGGCGGTACATATGGCTCTAACGATGGGACTGGCACTTTAGCTAGGTTTAGGCGGCCTCTGGTTATTATAACCGATAAAGACGGTAACATCTATGTAGGTGAAAAACGCAGGATTCGAAAAATCAGTCCTGACGGTGTAGTAACATCTTTAGCAGGTCATGAAAATAATTCTGGGTACGCAGATGGCACAGGTACCGCGGCGAAATTTAATGATGTCTCTGGATTGGCAATCGACCAGGCTGGGAATATCTATGCAGCAGACGGGCTGAATCAATGTATTCGTAAGATTACTCCGGCAGGAGTAGTAACAACGTTTGCAGGGATTGGAGGAGCGAGCGGTTACTTAGATGGTCCAGGATCTA
>JBLHOC010000235.1:0-3667 GCA_047620825.1 Bacteroidia bacterium
AAAGGTCTTAGCTCCTTTAAGCATAACAGAAATATTGGCATCGCAACGCAAGGATCCTTCTTCCATATTACCATCACAAACGTCCAAGTACCGCACCAATTTTCGCACTTCACTGACGAACAAACCTGCTTCTTCCCCAGTTTTGATTACCGGTTCCGTAACGATTTCAACAAGCGTCGTTCCCGCTCTGTTGTAGTCTATCAAGGAATGATGCATGTCCATATCATGAATACTTTTTCCTGAATCTTCCTCAAGGTGTATCCGTGTTAATTGTATATCCTTTACCGTCCCGTCTTCTGTCTGAATTTTTATGAAACCATCTTTACACAATGGCGTTTTGTCTTGCGTGATCTGATACCCTTTAGGTAGATCCGCATAGAAATAATTTTTTCTAGCATACAAACAATATGGTGTAATCTTACAACCGCAAGCCAACCCGACTTTTAGCGCCATGTTCACTGCTTGCTTATTGTGCCGTGGCAAGGTTCCTGGATGGCCTAAATTGACCACACTAACATTGGTGTTTGGCATAGAACCATAAGACGCCAATTCAGTACTAAATGCCTTCGTATTTGTTAAAAGTTGAGTGTGAATTTCCAACCCAATAACAACCTCATATTTTTCTACTGCCAATCCCATTTTTTAGCTGGCTGCAAATGTAAGACGAAAAATGGACTGGAGGAAAATTGAATTAACACCTTTGTGTTTTCGTTATAGCTAAGTTATTACCTTTGATTCCAACACATATGAAACTAAATACACATCATCCCTTCCTTTCATTCCTGCTCATCATTTTTGTTTTTGGTTGTAATACTAAAGAGAAGCAACATGTTGATTCTATCTATTACAATGGAAAAATATACACTTGCGACTCTTCCTTCAGTATCGAATCAGCAATTGCGATTCAGGATGGTCGTATCGTAGCTGTTGGAAACGATAAGGATTTGCTTCGTGATTATATATGTGAAAACAAATATGATCTAAAAAAGAAGGCCGTTTATCCTGGCTTTATTGATGCACACAGTCACTTCTACGGATATGGTAAAGACTTGCAAGAGCTTGATCTCAAATCCAGCATTTCTTTTGAGGACATGGTGAACAAAACGATAGCCTTCGCCCAAAAAACTCAACCAAACTTTATTATTGGTCGTGGTTGGAATGAAGAAAATTGGGTCGTAAAGGGCACGATAACTAAGACGAAACTGGATATCTTGTTCCCGAATATCCCAGTGTTCTTACAACGTATTGATGGTCATGCAGCGCTATGCAACCAAGCAGCACTTAATCTAGCCAACATTACGGAAATGACACATATCGATGGTGGACGTGTTGAAAAGATGGGGCCATATTTGACCGGATTATTAATTGACAAAGCTGCTGAACGGGTCATGTCGTTTTTCCCAGAGCCTTCGCTAAATCAAAAAATAATATCACTTATCGACGCTCAAAATGCCTGTTATAAGGCAGGATTGACGACGGTGACTGATGCGGGTTTAGATGAATCAACCATTGTACTTATGGACTCTCTAATCCGAAGTAAAGATTTGACCATTCAGATGTATGTAATGTCGAACCCAGACACCTTGGCGATAAGTCGGTTGTTGGCAAATACAGCATTACGAAATAATACAACACTCGGATTTCATTCGGTTAAGCTTTATGCTGATGGATCACTTGGCAGTCGTGGCGCCTTATTAAAAATTCCGTATTGCGATGACAGCACTCAAATGGGTTTGATTCAACATCCATTGTCTTTTTATAAATCCGTAATTAATTATTGCTACAACAACGGCTTACAAGTAAACACCCATTGTATTGGTGATAGTGCCAATTATTTACTACTCCAGCTATATGGTGATAAACTACAAGGTAAAAATGATTTACGCTGGCGCATTGAACATGCTCAAGTGGTAGACACCAGCGACTTTCATTATTTTTCCGACTATAGTATTATTCCTTCTATCCAACCTACACATGCTACATCGGACGCATCAATGGCTCAAAAGCGCCTGTGCAATCACCCAACCATGGCGGGTGCATACGCTTACCGGTCATTACTTGAAGAAACTGGGATCCTTGCGTTTGGGACCGACTTTCCGGTTGAGTCAATAGACCCAATTGCCACATTCTTTTCAGCTGTAAAAAGACGAACAAAGACAGGTGATGTGTTTAAAGCTGAAGAATCTATTACACCGCAAAACGCTCTATTAGCCATGACCAAATGGGCCGCTTATGCCTGTAAACTCGAAGACCGTTTTGGGACTCTCGAAACAGGGAAAATTGCGAACCTTACAATATTGTCGGAGGATATGATGACAGCTTATGAACAGGGTAGAATACACAACATCATGACTATTTCAAACGGCGTGCCCGTATATAGTGATGGCGCAATACAACCCGATTCAAATCATTAGTTGAATTAGACAAGGTCACCTAACTGCTGGTCATTCAACACTTGTACTGACCTGGCTTTATTTTTGCAAAACAAGTTACATTTCTTAAGTGCTAAGCACTTGTTGGCTCGATGTTAAAACCTGCTTCTACCACTGCATTAATAACAGCTTCTGATTTTTTGTCGTCTAACAGCACTTCAAGGATTTTATCAGGATGATTAATGTCTACTTTCCATGTATCTATATTATCGATTTCATTTAGAAATGGAGTAACAGATTTTATACAGTTCTCGCAATTGATATTGGTCTTATATTTTATTATATTCATAATTTTTGTCGTTTTAATCTCAAGCTGTTTAACAAAACGGATATAGAGCTCATTGACATTGCGGCACCTGCAATCATTGGGTTTAATAAGAATCCGTTCACGGGATATAATAATCCAGCGGCTACTGGAATGGCGATTAAGTTGTAGATAAATGCCCAAAACAAGTTTTGTTTGATTGTTTTGATAGTGGCCTTAGAAAGTCTAATGGACATTAATAGATGTGTTAAATCTGAGTGCATGAGTGTGACTCCAGCACTTTCCATAGCGATATCTGTCCCATTTCCCATTGCTATTCCAACGTCAGATTGTGCAAGCGCCACCGCATCGTTTATTCCATCTCCGACCATAGCAACCTGTTTCCCGTCTTCCTGAAATCGAATAATTTTATTGGCCTTGTCACTTGGGGATTGATGTCCGAAATAATGTTCCACATCAAGGGATTCTGCAACGTACCGAACAGTTGCAGAATTATCTCCTGACAGGACAACAGGCGTAATCCCAATTGTCTTTAACTGAGAAATAAATGTTGTTGCTTCTGGTCTCAAGTTGTCTCCAATCGCAAACGCGGCAACTATTTCATTTTGGTCCGAGAAAAAGACAGTAGAATACGGTTTGTTGTTCCATGCATCTAGCGTCTTTTGAATCGTCTCTGGCACCTTAATTTTCATATCTTTCATGAAATTTAAACTACCTACATGATGTAATGATCCGCTCACCTGAGCACTCACGCCAAAACCAGCTTTACTAACAAAGGTTTCAATAATACTCGACGCATCCCCATGACTTTCGTAGTGAGCAAGTATGGCCTTCGCAAGGGGGTGGTTACTGTTGTTTTCTATGGCCAACAACACATCCATGAGTGACTTCCGATGTGATTCAGAAATCCAGAACGATTCAACAACCTTTGGTTTGCCTTCGGTTAAAGTTCCTGTCTTATCCAAAATCA
>JBLHOC010000236.1:0-3666 GCA_047620825.1 Bacteroidia bacterium
AACTGTAATTAGACCGCACTTATTACAAATCACTGCCGAATATCAGTATGACAAAACTGGCTTGAATTGGGGGTTTTGTATAAAACTTTCCTAAACTTGCATGTATCATGTCCAAAACAAAAATTACAATAGTCGGTGGTGGGTTAGCAGGTTCGCTCATGGCCGTTTATTTCGCTAAAAAAGGATACGAAGTCAATGTATTTGAACGTCGTCCAGATATGCGAAATGCAGATATTAGTGCTGGTAAATCTATTAACCTTGCGCTTTCAACACGTGGCATTCATGCCCTTGAAAAAGTGGGTTTAAAAGAAACCATCCTTTCTGAAGCTATACCCATGCACGGTAGAACCATGCACGATGAAGCAGGTAACATATCTTACCAACCCTATGGCACTGCCGGTCAATTTATTAATTCAGTGTCAAGAGGTGGATTAAACATCCAATTGCTAAAATTAGCAGATGAGAACCCAGACGTACATTTATTCTTTAACCACAAATGTGTTGATGTAGATTTTAATTCTGGTGAAACTACATTTATCAATGAAACTGGTGAGACCATCAAAAACAAGGCGGACTTTATCTTAGGAGCGGATGGTGCTTTCTCGAGAATTCGTTTACGTATGATGAAAGCTGGTCGGTTAGACTTTTCGCAAGATTATTTAGACCACGGATATAAAGAACTTACAATACCTGCAAAGGCAGACGGGAAATTCGCCTTGGAACCAAATGCATTACATATTTGGCCTAGGGGTGAGTATATGATGATTGCATTGCCAAACCCAGATAAGTCGTTCACCTGTACTTTATTTTATCCATTCAACGGTCCAGTTAGTTTTAATACCTTAACAAAAGAGACAGATGTTACAGCGTTCTTTAACACTCATTTCGCTGATGCAGTACCTTTAATGCCAACGCTGGTTGCAGATTTTTTCGCCAACCCAACAGGTAGTTTGGTTACCGTAAGATGTTATCCTTGGGTAAAGGGTCGTGCAGCACTCATCGGTGATGCGTGCCACGCTGTGGTGCCTTTTTATGGACAAGGCATGAACTGTGCTTTTGAAGATTGCGTTGTTCTTGATGAGTGCATTGAGAAACACAATGGAGACTTGGTTGCCGCTTTTGAAGCGTACCAAAAATCCAGAAAACCAAACGCTGATGCCATTGCGGATCTTGCGATTCAAAACTTCATTGAAATGAGGGATTTGGTTGGAGATGAGGATTTCTTGCACTACAAACAAGTAGAACACAATTTGTGTGAGCTACACCCTGATTTATTCGAATCACAATATGAAATGGTCACCTTCACTAATGTGCCATATTCTATTGCCAAAACTAAAGGCGCTAGAAACACGGCCATCGTGAAAAACATAATAAAAAATGGTTGGGAAGATAGAATTACTGACCGCACTTTTGTTTTAGACGTGTTAGCCAATCAAGATGGGCTTACGTCTTAACGTATGACAAAAAATAAGTTTTGGTCTGACCTCATCTTTGTTCAAGGTATTAACATCTTGATCAAAACCGTTTGGATACTGGTTATTGACAGAGCAGTTCAAAATTTACTTCCAGCCGAAGATTATGGCACATATTACCGACTACTCAGTATGTCGATATTGTTTGTGATTGTTCTGGATCTTGGCTTGAGTAACATGAACAATAAAGAAGTAGCACAGGATGAACAATTCTTTAAGGCGAACTTCTTTTCATTCTTTAAAGCCAAAGGGCTTTTGTCCCTATGTTATATTTTGTTGCTTTTTATTGCAGCCCTTGCGCTAAACCTTTCAAATAATCAGCTTGTCTTACTCGGGGTTATTGGCATGTTTCAAGTGACCAATTCTTATAACCAATATTTAAGGTCAAATTTATCTGCTTTACATTTTTTCAAACTTGACGGCATATTGGCGGTTGCAGATCGATTGCTCGTCATTTTCGTTTGTGGTTCATGGTTGGTGATTCCAAGCCTAAAGCACAACCTTACTATAAACAACTTTGTTTACGTTCAGCTTGGTGGCGTTCTAATCACCTTGATAATCGCACTAAGTGTAAACCTCAAGAAACTTTCCAAAATCTCAAGTTCTATTCAAAAAACCAACATCAAGGCATTGGTCAAAGAATCATTGCCATACGCCCTTTTGATTACTTTGATGGCTGTGTTTACGCGTGTTGACGCTGTAATGATTGGCCAAATATTGGGGGATAGCTTCACCTATAGTTATGCCATGTGTTATAGATTAATTGATGCTGCTAATATGATGGCTGCTCTGTTCTCAGGCATGCTTCTTCCCATGTTTGCAAGGATTTTAAGTAACTCCAAGGAAGTTGAAAAATTAGCCACTACAGCCACCAAAGTACTTATCATTCCAGCGATGATGGTCGCTTTAATTTTAGCACCACATAGTCGCGAGATACTGGAGCTAATGTATTCTAACCAGGTTGACTTAGTTGATACGACAACATTTGTTTTATTAATTTTTAGTTTTACGGCCTCCGCCTCTGTTTTTGTTTTTGGCACTTTATTAACGGCGGCAAAACGCTTGAAAGTTTTAAATAAATTAGCACTATTGGCTGCACTATCCAACGTCATTTTAAACTTTTGGTTAATTCCTAAGATGGGGATTAAGGGTGCTGCCCTAGCTACTTTAATTACCCAATCCATTTTTGCAATTGGCTGTTTAGCATACAGTTACAAATCATTTGAGTTCAAAGTGAGTTCTAATCTTTCGCTTAAAATTATAGCCGTCCTAGGTCTATTTCTTTTAATTTTTTATGGCAGTCTACAATTTTTTAATAATAGCTTCGTTCATATTTCGTTCGGAGTCGCGTTATCCGCAATGCTCGTCGTAGGCAGCGGAATAATTAGTCTGAACACCCTGAAGAATCTAAGTCGTCGTAAAACCCACAATCCTTCGGACAATTAATCTATTTTTGCAACCTTTTTTGACTGGCTAAATAATATGAGCGCACAAGAAAATTTTATTGATTTCACTTTTTCCGATATTCTTTCGTTTATCCTTCGTTGGAGAAAACATTTAATTATTATTGGTTTGATTGCCGCTGTTGTGACTGCAGCAAGCACGTATTTGATTACGCCTAAATACGAGGCAGAGGTTGTCTTTTACCCAACCACAGTAAACTCTATTGGTAATGCTATGTTCACCGATCTCAACAAAAGAGAATCAGATGTATTGGCGTTTGGTGAAGAGGAAGAAGCGGAAAACGCACTTCAAATCTTAAAATCAGACAAATTATCAATTCGCATTATTCAGCAATTCGATTTGATGAGTCATTACGATATTGACCCAAATGGGTCATTTCCTAGGACTAAACTCCAGGAAGAAATGAAGAAGAACATCAGCTACAACCGTACTAGATATTTGTCTATATCAATTAAAGTATTGGATGAAGATCCTGAAATGGCTGCGACAATAGCCAATGGAATTGGTGCTATGTACGATTCTGTTAAAACAGCTATTCAGCGTGACGTGGCCAGGGAAGCTTTTGCCATTGTTGATGAAGAATATCAAAACAAAGTAAAAGAAGTTTGGGATCTAAAGGTAGGTTTACAAAGGCTTGGTGAAAAAGGCATCCTTGATATTGAAAAACAAGCACAGTCTATCACAGAAAGTTTATACGGAATGAAGGCCAGTAACTCTAGCAGTCAAGCCA
>JBLHOC010000237.1:0-3634 GCA_047620825.1 Bacteroidia bacterium
TTATTACTGACCAACATGTAGAATTCTACCAAGTAATGTTTGAGGTGAGTGATTTAGGTCATGTTCAGAGTTTAAAAAGTTTAAAAAAAGGCCTTGCTTTTATAGCGTATCAAAAAGGTGTCCCACACATTGGCACTTTAGATCATACAGGGAAAGTTCTAACTTACGGCTACCCTGATAGACTGATTGGTAAGCAAATCAACTGTCAACCTAACATAGGCGAAACAGCAACTTCCGCCTACTTTGTGTTACACAACCAAAAAGTAACAAGCGTTATGGCCATGCAAATTGGTCAAGCGCCAATTGAAATTAGTGATGTGGCTACTAACATGGAAATTACAGCGACGACCTTGTTAAAAAAACAAATGGTACTGTCCTTGTCTAATGGTTACACGTCAAACATATACCAAATCAATGGCCGGCAATTGGTGGAGCAAAACATTCGATACATCGACCACGCGGATCGAGTAACACAATTGAATAGTGCTTTGGTGTATTCGGCCAAAGAAAACAATCACGAATACATATACGCTTCTGACCCATTGCTTCCTCCCAAGGTTGAGAACAGTAATTTTACGATATTTGAGTTTTGGCCAAAAGGTCGTGTGGTTGGCATGGTGAATGCGAAAAGCCAGAACAAAAAAGGGCGTTTGCGGTATTCCATTATTTCTGGAAATGACGGCGACGTCTTTAGAGTGGATGGTTCCAGTGGTGTATTGTCAGTCAATAATGCTCGAAATTTAAAGCGTGGTAATAAGCCGTCGTATACGGTGAGAGTTCAGGTAACTGAAAAGCAGAAAGGCAGCAGTATAGCTACCGTAAAATTTACAGTGAATGAAGGTCGTCCGTTTGACCACAATAATTTACGTGAGACCCTCATGTTTTTTCCTGATTTCTCAAGAGCAAACACACTTACAACGACAAGACTAGCAGATGGGGAATCTGTTTTATTGTATGACATCAACTTTAATATGGTTGATATGTTATTTATAGAAAATGGCGCCATTCAATTGCCTGCATACCCTCCGGGTCTGTATATCATTAACGTACGAAACAAAGAAAATTTATATCAAAAAATTGAATTACAATAATGGAAGATCTACTAAAGAAGTTTGAGAACAAGAAGCCAGAGATCATATTTGAATGGAATGATGATTTAACTGATGCCCGAGGTTGGTTGGTTATAAATTCATTAAAAAATGGTTCTGCAGGCGGCGGAACACGTATGCGTGTTGGTTTGGACGTAAGAGAAGTGGAGTCGTTGGCTAAAACGATGGAAATCAAATTCTCAGTGAGTGGTCCTCCAATAGGTGGTGCAAAATCTGGAATAAATTTCGATCCGACAGATCCAAGAAAACAAGGTGTTTTAGAAAGATGGTATGCTGTTATAGCGCCGTTGCTTAAAACTTATTACGGAACAGGTGGAGATATGAACGTTGATCAGAACCATGAAGTAATTCCAATTTTGGCTAAGCATGGCATCTTGCATCCACAACAAGGTACTGTTTATGGTCACTTTAAAGACTACACAGCGGAAGAAAAACTTCAGGCCATTGAAAGACTTCGAACAGGTATTCTGTTGGAAATGGAAGACGAACGTTTTACGCCAGCTTTAGAAAAAAAATACACCATTGGTGACATGGCCACTGGTTGGGGTGTTGCAGAGGCTGTACGCCATTTTTACGGTATTTGGGGTGGTATGATGAACCACAAAAGAGCCATTATTCAAGGATGGGGTAATGTTGCGGCGGCGGCGGCCTTCTACCTTGCCAAAAACGGTGTTGCAGTTGTCGGTATTATTGACAAAAACGGTGGCTTGATTAATGAGAAAGGATTTACAGTAGCCGAGATAACAGACTTATTTATCAATCGAAAAGGCAACAAGCTTCATGCTGATAACATGTTATCGTTTGATGAAGTGAACGAACGTATTTGGAAGTTAAAATCTGAAATATTTATACCTGGTGCAGGTTCTAGGTTGGTAACTGAGCAAAATGTTCAGGATATGATCGATGGTGGTATGGAAGTGATTAGCTGTGGTGCCAATGTGCCATTTGCCGACAAAGAAATATTCATGGGTCCTATTTCTAAATTAGCGGATGATAATATCGCTGTGATTCCAGACTTTATTGCAAACTGTGGAATGGCAAGAGTATTTGCTTATCTCCAAAGTAGAGATTGCATTGTTAAAGATGTCAATATTTTGCTTGATGCATCTGATATCATTGAGAAAGCGATGATCAAAGTTCACCAGTTTAATAACAAGCCTCTTGGCATTAGTGCTAAGGCATTAGAACTGAGTATTATGACTGTTATGAAAGGCGAAGCAACAGCTTAATATCGCTTTGAAAAACAAATCGTCATATGAACCCTTGGTGTATGCCTTGCTTATTTGTGGTGGGGTAATTTTTGGATTACTCTGGAATCGTTTTGTGCATAAAGATGCCCTTAACGCTGATACAAAAATTGAGCAAGTGATGGGATTGGTTGAAAGCGAATACGTTGACTCAACGTCTTCCGTTGAAATAGAAGATAAGGCCATTACAGAGCTCTTGTCGTCGTTCGATCCACATTCTGTTTATGTCCCTTTCCAATATGTTGAAGTAGCAAGCCAAGACCTTAAAGGCGGTTTTGAAGGCATTGGTATTGAATTTTTCATGTACAACGACACGCCTAACATTGTTCGTGTTTTAAAAGGAGGGCCAGCAAAAATGGCGGGCCTTCAAACTGGTGATCGAATTATTTCAGTAGATACAGCCTCGTTAATAGGATTGTCTAATTCAGACATCGTAAATACGATTAAAGGACGTAAAAACACCTCCTTTGATGCGACCATCTATCGTCAGGCGACCAATGAGACTTTGGCATTAACAATTGAACGCGGTAGGGTGAAAACACCGAGTGTTTATTCAAGTGTTATTGATGGCAAAACGATGTATGTTAAGATTGAGCATTTTGCAGAAAAAACGCATGCTGAGTTTGTCAAACAAGTAAACCAGCATAAGGCAGATAATGACATAGAGCATGTCATATTAGACCTTAGAAATAATCCCGGTGGCTATCTCCAAACTGCTATAAGCTTGTTGGATGAATTCATTGACGGCAATGAATTACTGGCCTTCACTCAATCCAAAACAGGTAAAAAACGGGAGTATCGTTCATCAAAAGGTGGACTATGCCGCAAAATGTCTGTTGTATGCTTGGTGAATAATCGATCAGCGTCGGCGAGTGAAATCGTATCTGGGGCGTTGCAAGACCTTGACAGAGCCATAATCATTGGCAGTAGGACGTATGGCAAGGGTTTGGTGCAAGAAACGTTTCAGTTAAAAGACGGTTCTCAAATACGATTAACTGTTTCCAGATACTATATCCCTTCTGGAAGGTCTATCCAGAAACCATATGACGATGATGGCTATCAGGCACTTGACTCTACAGATCTGTCCAACCTCGGAAGTAAATTCCAGACAAAAAATGGACGAGAAGTAAAAAGTGAAGGTGGTGTAATTCCAGATATACTGTTGCCTGCAGATAAATATGAAGCCTATATGTATGTAAGTGATGTATCAGCTCGGTTGATTGATCAATATATTACAGATTGGTCTTCCATGGTTGCAAATACGTGGTCAATGAATTC
>JBLHOC010000238.1:0-3509 GCA_047620825.1 Bacteroidia bacterium
TCTCAAAATAATACTCACAGAATCGTTCACCCGCGAGTTTCGATATACCATAAATGGTATTCGGGTCCATTACACAATATTGCGGTGTGTTAATTCTTGGTGTATTGGGACCAAAAACAGCAATAGAGCTTGGCCAAAAAACACGTTTAACACCGTGATCTCCGCAGGCATCAAATACAGAAAACATCCCTTCCATATTTAAGTCCCACCCTCTGCGAGGATACATTTCAGCGGTAGCACTTAACATCGCCGCCAAATGATAAACCATGGTTGGCTTGTGTCGTGCAAAAACAACTTCTATTGCTTCCCTGTCCATGACATTCAGCACCTCATATGGACCAAGATCAGTTTTTTCTTCCGTAGCTGCTTTGATATCTGAACAAATGACATTGTTCCTGCCGTAAACTTCTCTCAGCGTTGCCGCTAAGTCGGTGCCTACCTGACCCTCTGAACCTAAAATGATTATCTTCTCTGACATATGATTAGCCTTAAACAGGGTTCAAAATAAACTAAATATTCAGAACTTTCTTATACCAATTTTCAGTTTGATTCACCATATGGTCAACACTAAAATCTTGACATTTCTCAAAGGCCCTTTCCGTTAATTGCTTAGACAGTGTTTTGTTGTCTAATACTTGAATGACATTTTCAGCCAACATATTTGCGTCTCCGACTTCAGTCAACAATCCAGTTTTTTCATGGATGACCATTTCAGGAACACCTCCAGCTTTTGTTGCTACCACAGGTACTTTCGCCGCAAATGCATCCAATACCGTTGTGCCTAATCCTTCTGTTTTTGACGTAAATAAGAGTATATCAATGTTGGGATAAATGTCTGGTAAGTTTTGTCTAAACCCGACAAAAAGCACTTGTTTTTCTAATCCTTTTTCCTTGGTATATGCCTTTAAATCTGTTTCTAATTCTCCTTTGCCGAAAATAAGAAAACGTACATCTTTTCTTGAAGCACAAACCAATGCTGCAGTGTCAATAAACGTGAAATAATCCTTGTGATCAGCAAGCGCAGAAAAATTTGCAACCAATTTAATGCTTGGTTCTAAACTCATTTCTGTTCTTAAATCTATTGGATTTACTTGCTCAAACCTTGTAAGATCCACCCCAGAATGAATGGTCGTTACCTCAATAGCCTTATTACTAATTTTCGGCTCAACCATCGCCTTAATTGCATCCGAAACACACGCTATGACTCGAATATTTTTGTGGTTATACTTATATCTGGAGAACCTTGAATTACCAATGGCAAAATCAACTCTACGACTTAATACAATAGGTGTTTTATTTCGAAATAATAGAGCAGCTAAAACCGAAGTTGTATGGGCATGTGCATCGTGTGCATGGATGATATCAACCGGATTCGCATGACAGTATTTCGCCAATTTGTATGCTGCAAACACGTCAAACCCTGATCGTTTGTTGTACAACACACGTTCTTCCACGGTCAATTTAGAGGCCAAAACACCTTCATTCGGACAAAAAACTTTGGAGTTATAACCTCTTGCAAGAAGTCCCGCATGGAGATAGGACAACTGTTGCTCCCCTCCTCTCCAACTCAATGGTGAACTAAGGTGCAATATGTTAAAATTCGAGTCCAAATATTATTTATTAATTGAGTACAAAGTTGTTATAATTTTAATTCCTCACCAGTTCCATTCAAAATCAATGACGAGATGTTGATATTGTTACGTATTTCCTTTGTCATATAGACTGATACCTGTCATTTTCCGATTAGGCAATGATGTTTAAATGACATTACTTGATAAATTTGCCTATCTGTTTTTGAGGAAGGAATTAAAGTGGTGGTTACGGGATAAATTGAAAACGCAATTAAGAATAAATGAGAACATATAAAGTGATTGGCGTTATGTCTGGGACGTCTATGGATGGTGTAGACTTAGCACATTGTGAGTTAACAGAGCAGGAAAACGGGAAGTGGGATTATAAAATAAACGTTGCTAAAACATTTGAATACAATGATTTATGGCGATTGAGACTATCTAAACTGAGAAATCAAAACGCGATAAATGTATATAAAACGGATCGTTATTATGGCGAATACATTGGAGAATTAATCAATGCGTTTATAGCCGAACATACGTTGGAAGTGGATATGATTGGATCTCACGGTCACACAATTTTCCATCAACCAGAAAACAACCTTACCTTTCAAATAGGTTCGGTGAGTGCCATCGCAGGCGTAACTGATATACCAACTGTTGGTAATTTTAGAGCAACAGATGTTGTTAAATATGGTGAAGGTGCACCCATTTCGGGCTTGGGAGATCAATTGCTATTTTCCGAGTTTGACATGTGTTTAAACTTAGGTGGCTTTGCCAACATTTCTGCCTCGGTAGATGGTTCGCCTGTTGCTTATGACATTTGTCCTTGCAACATTTTATTAAACAGGATTGCACGTGAATTTGGTAAGGAGTACGACGAAAATGGAGAAATCGCGAATAAAGGAAGCATCGATTACGACTTATTATCAGATTTAAATAGCATCGACTATTATGCCCAGCCTTACCCTAAATCATTAGGTCGCGAATGGATAAACGAGCATTTTTGGTATAGAGTAAGACAAAGTGATGCTGGAAAAGAAGATCGGATGAAGACTTTGGTGGATCACATTGCACAGCAAATTGGCAAAAACATCGATCAATTGGCTGAAGATTCTGCAGCAGCTAGAATTTATGTAACAGGTGGAGGTGCATTCAATGCCACATTAATCGACCATTTACGTACGCATACAGATGCCGAAATTATTATTCCAGAGCCTTTGGTTGTGGATTATAAGGAAGCTTTAATATTTGGTTTATTAGGTCTGTTAAGGGTCCAAAACAAAACAAACATTTTAAAGAGCTATACCGGTGCAGAGGATGATTCGATTGGTGGCGAATTAGCTGGAAATTTTTCACATTTAATCTAATGAGAAGAACCTTCCTTACATGCTTCATTATCACTGTAAGTCTGCTTGGCTTTAGCCAATCTGCAACAAGACTATGGCAAACAACTGGCCTCACGTTTCCACATGGGTTTACCCCGTTTGAGGCCGACAATTCAATCTTCTTTAATGCCTTCCATCCAAGTAAAGGCTTTCAACTATTTCAACTCAAAGACGATCGGTTAATACAGGTCTCGTCGTTCAAACAAGCACTTGAAAAGAAAGAAGATCCAGAAACTATGCAGGGTGGACAAACATCGCACTATGTATGGTTTAACAATCAACTCTACTTTTTTGCTGCTGGTAAAGGAATGAAATCAGGCCTTTACTCTTATAGTTTTGGGAAACCAAAATTGATTTATGCATGCCTATCCATGTCCAATGGTTATTTGCAAGGCAAAACATTAGCAACACAAGTCATTGTCGAAAAAAGTGATAGCACAGAATTCCACCATATAATCATTGACTCTTACCTCAAGGTGAGGCGATACAAGCTTGAACAAATTAACATCTGTTCCGAAATGGTCATTTCCAATGGAAAAAACTACGGGGT
>JBLHOC010000239.1:0-3441 GCA_047620825.1 Bacteroidia bacterium
CTTTCATGTAATTCTATTCTATCAACTTAAAGCCCAAAGATAGGGAATCAACAGAATCAGTCTAGTGTTTGAAGATAAATCGGAATAATTGTGGGTTACTTTTCGAGCTTTGACCTGTATTCAACAACTGATTCGTAAATCGATTGTGCTATTTTATTCTGTCCAGCATTCGATACCAAGTATTGTTTTTCTGCCGGGTTAGTAAGAAACCCAGTTTCAACCAAAATGCTTGGCATAGCCGTTTTCCATAAAACGACGAAACCAGCTTCCTTAACACCTAAGTTTTTTCGCAAACGCTTCTTTTCTACGGTCTTTTGAAACGTTGATGCAAGCGCCAAACTTTGTGTGCGATATGCATTTTGGTATAAACTCAAGATAATGTGTGCCTCGTCCGAGTCTGGATCAAACCCACCATATTTAGTGTTCTCTTTGTAGTCTTCTTCTAAAACGATGGAACTATTTTCTCTTTTACTAACTTCTAAATTACCTTGACTTTTAGACAAACCCATAACATATGTTTCGGTTCCATGAAGTGTCGATTGTGAATGGGCGTTGCAATGAACGGAGATGAATAAATCAGCATTGTTCTGATTGGCAATAGCGGCACGTTGCCATAACGGCACAAATTTGTCGGTACTACGGGTATAAATAACTTTGATGCCTGGAAGGCTGTCAGATAGTTTTGCGCCAAGTTTTTTTGCAATCTTTAGGCAGATGTCTTTTTCATAGACATCTTTACCATAAGAGATACAACCAGGGTCATGTCCGCCATGACCTGCGTCGATAACGATAGTATTCAACGATAATTTTTGGAGGTTTAGCGGATGTGAAGATCCGACGACCATTAAAACCATCAAAGAAGCCGATAATGCAATGCGCTTAAGCATATTAATTAGTTGTGCGTTAAGTTATTAACTCTTTATACACAAAATATATTGTGTGGTATCAAGTATGGATTTAGTTAGTTTTGAACCCACATTGAATATGACCAAAAATAGAGGTAGACATATGATTTCCAGACGGATAGCATTTATAGTTATCCATTTCGTGTCTTGCTTTGTATTGTTTACTGCACAATCAATTGCGCAGGTTACAGATACAACTCAATCCTCAGATTCGTTAGTTGTTGGATTGAAAACAGGAAAGGATGCAGTGAAGTCACCAGTAATGGTGGATGCCTTAGATTCCATCATCACCTCAATTAAAGAACGCAAGATGTACTTGTACAGCAAGGCGATTGTCATTTATGAAGATATGAAACTTGAAGCTAACTTTATTGAGGTAGACTTTAATACCAATGAAATTCATGCGAAAGGTTTGCCAGACTCTACAGGTGAAATTATAGGTAAGCCCATATTTACGTCAGACGGAAAACCTTTTAATGCGGATGAGATGTGGTACAATTTTAAATCGAAAAAAGGGATATCAACTGGTGTGGTTACAACTCAGGAAGGCGGCTTAATAAGGGGCGGAAAAATTCTGAAAGATTCTTTGGACAATATGTATATCAAAGATGCGACCTATACCACTTGTAATGCAGAACACCCACACTTCTGGATTGCTGCCAAAAAGTTTAAAGTAATTCCAGAAAAGCAAGTGATTAGTGGACCCGCAAATTTGGTGATTGCAGGCATCAATACACCGATTGTACTGCCGTTTGGGTTTTTCCCCATCCAGCAGAAAAGAGCAAAAGGATTGGTTGTAGGTAGTTTCGATCAACAGGATCGATGGGGCTATGGCCTTAGAGATTTTGGTTTCTACACGCCGCTTAACGACAAACTAGATATGTTACTTTCTGGCGATATCTACTTACGAGGCAGTTTTGGATTCTCCGTAAAGTCAAATTATAAAAAGATTTATAGATACAGCGGCTACGCCCTTATCAAGTATAACAAATACAAAGAAGGGGAGAAGAATACATCTGAGTATGAGGAGGTTAATAATTTCAGAGTAGAATGGATATACCGCCAAGACCAACGTGCAAAACCTGGTAGAACATTTTCGGCTGACGTGAAGTACGTCACACAAAATCAACAGAAATATGCGTCGACCAATGTCAATGAAATTATTGCAACAACAGCAAATTCAAGTGTTGCATATAGCAGGAGTTTTGCCAATCGAATGGTGTTTTTAACAACAAACGGTCGAATTACACAAAACCTATCTACAGGGGATTTAGACATTGAGCTGCCTGAAATGAACCTTAACGTGCAGCGTCTACAGCCGTTTAAAAATATGTCGGGTGGAAAGGATAGGTACAAAGTGCTTCGAAATTTTGGATTTAATTATACCACGGCCTTTAGAAACAACGTAAGCGTTAATCAAGATTCGATTTTTAACAAAGCTGGAAAGAGGACACTGGAGTTGAATCCTAAATTTTTAGAAAGTATCAGAAATGGTGTCCGACATAGTGCAAATTTTAGTACAAGTTTCACTGTGCTGAAGTATTTCAATGTATCTCCTAATGCATCATTCACTGATTTTTGGTATTTCAAAACAACCGACAAGTTGTGGGAGAATGACACACTAATTGAACAAGATGTGAAAGGTTTTTCACGGGCAACTGCTTATTCAGCAGGTTTTAGTGTCAATACCGTAATCTACGGCACCAAGTCTTTTAAAGGAAAGGTGAAGGCCATACGACATATAATTAGACCTACGATGGGTATGAGTTGGTCACCTGATTATCAAGAATCGTCAAGAAGTGGCTACAGGTTTGTCCAAACAGACACGGCTGGCACCATTTCACCATACTCGATTTATGAAAACGGGATATACAATGGACCAAGTGGGTCTGGCAATGGGTCAATTAATTTTGCAATCAACAACAACTTGGAGATGAAGGTTGTTACACCGCATGACACATCAAATGGTGGTCTAAAAAAGGTCAAACTCATTGAGAGTTTTAATTTCAGTAGTGGATATAATTTGGTGGCAGACTCTTTAAATCTTAGCCAGATTAGCATCACTGCATTTACAACGTTGTTCAACAAGGTACGAGTCAATTTTTCAACACGTTTAGATCCATATCAGTATGCGTACGACTCATCACGAAATGGTTACACATCCATAGATAAATTTGCTATTGCTGATGGTCACTTAGGTGAATTGAGGACAGGGTCTATCCAATTGTCTACCAGTTTGAATCCAGCGGCTTTAAAACGTCGATCAAATACAGATGATGGAGAGTTTGTTTCAGGGATGGATTACTTCATGGATTTTAGCATACCATGGGATCTAAGTCTAAACTTTAGCAGTTCATTTAGTAAGGCTATAGGCCGAACAGAAAGAATAAGTGACCAAACACTTATGTTTAATGGTAACATTAAATTAACCGAATACTGGAAAATAGGGTTTCGTTCAGGGTATAACTTTACAACCAACCAACCTGGTATCACGAGTATAGATTTTGCAAGAGATTTGCATTGCTGGGTGTTCAAT
>JBLHOC010000240.1:0-3440 GCA_047620825.1 Bacteroidia bacterium
AAGTAACACAGCATTTTTCGGAAGCCATAATATCTATAGATACCAATAATGCGAATACGGCCAAACTTGCGATACAAGCAGGGGCGCACATCGTGAATGACATTAGTGCAGGAGATGATGATGCAGATATGCTAGCGACAGTTGGTAAATTAAAAGTGCCATACATTGCGATGCATAAAAAGGGAACGCCTCAGGATATGCAAAAGGACCCACGATACAATGACGTGCTCACCGAAGTGGTGGATTATTTCTTGGCAAAAATGGAAGCGTTTAAATCCAATGGTATCGTTGACGTAATTATTGACCCAGGGTTTGGGTTTGGGAAAACGGTAGCACATAACTTCAATTTGTTAAAACATTTAAAAGAACTCGAGCGGTTGGTTCAACAACCCATATTGGTTGGTGTATCTAGAAAGGCGATGATAAACAAAGTGCTCCATATTTCTGCACAAGATGCTTTGAATGGGACAACTGTGCTAAACAGTTGGGCCTTGCAAAACGGTGCTAAGATTTTGCGTGTGCATGATGTGAAGGAAGCTAAGGAAGCCGTAAATTTATATAAGGCGTATAACGAGTCGTAAAAAAAGGTATTGACATGGCGAAAAAGAAGAAAATGAATAGTTTGAGTGATTTAGGTGGAATGGTGTTCAGTACCGATCCAGACTATACGCCAGAAGCCCATTTTGAGACTGAAGCAGAGTCTGTTGATCCCTCTAAACAAACTTTGTATGTATCGTATGATAAAAAACAGAGAAAAGGGAAAGTGGTCACATTGGTACAAGGTTTCGAAGGGCCAGAATCCGAATTGCTGAATCTTGGCAAACGCCTGAAAAGTAAGTGTGGGGCAGGTGGTTCGGTCAAGGAAAATGAGATAATTGTTCAAGGAAACTTTGTGGCAAAAATTATGGAGATTTTAACAGGCGATGGCTATAATGTTAAGAAAAAAGGAGGTTAAAATTTGCTATTGACAATAGAAGTTTACCTTTGCCAACTCAAAAAATTGAAGTAATACAATAACAAGAGATTTAATGAAAAATCACCCAATTATTGAACAAATCATCAGTAATTCGTCGGAGTCATTTCTAAACCTTACTCCAGATGAACTGATTGACCACGCCTTGAAAAACAATGAAGGCAAATTGACTTCCACAGGCGCATTAGCGGCTGACACTGGAGAGTTCACAGGTCGATCACCTAAAGACAAATTTGTTGTAAAAGACGATATCACGCGAGACACCGTATGGTGGGGTAGCATCAATCAGCCAATTGAGCCTGCACAGTTTGATACTCTGTTAAATGAAGTAATCAATCACTATATAGGTAAACGTATCTATGTAAGAGACGCATTTGCATGTGCGGACCCTAAGCATAGAATGAACATTGGTGTGGTGACAGAATCTGCTTACCAGAATCTGTTTGCGAACAACTTGTTTTTAAGACCAACGGAAGAGGAAGCTGAGAACCAAACACCAGAATGGTTGGTTATCGCTGCTCCAAGTTTTATGGCCGACGCTGCAACACATGGTACACGTCAACATAATTTCACTATGGTTAATTTCACAAAGAAAATCATCTTAATCGGTGGTAGTGGATATACAGGTGAATTGAAAAAAGGAATTTTCTCGGTATTGAATTACACACTTCCTCAAAACGAAGGTGTATTGTCAATGCACTGTTCTGCCAATATTGGTGAATCAGGTGATACCGCAATATTCTTCGGACTTTCAGGTACTGGTAAAACAACTTTATCTGCAGATCCAAATAGAAAACTTATTGGAGACGATGAGCACGGCTGGGCGGATAATTCGGTTTTTAACTTCGAAGGTGGATGCTACGCGAAGTGCATCGATTTAACAAAGGAAAAAGAACCACAAATTTGGGATGCCATTAAACATGGCGCGTTGGTTGAAAACGTAAGATTCTTTGAAGGGTCTGATGAAGTAAATTACGAAGACGTTTCTGTCACTCAGAATACACGTGTTGCTTATCCTATTAACCACATTGATAACATTGCAGTACCTTCAGTAGGTTCTGATCCTAAAAATATTTTCTTCCTAACGGCGGATGCCTTTGGTGTTTTACCTCCAATTTCCAAACTTACTCCTGGTCAAGCGGGTTACCACTTTATTAGTGGATATACAGCAAAGGTTGCTGGAACGGAAGCTGGTGTTGTTGATCCAGAAGCAACGTTCAGTGCTTGTTTTGGTGCAGCATTTTTGCCATTACATCCAGCGAAATATGCTGAGATGTTAGGTGAAAAAATGCGTCAAACAAATGCAAATGTTTGGTTGATAAACACGGGTTGGAGTGGTGGACCATTTGGTATTGGTAAGCGCATGAGCTTGAAATATACACGTGCCATGATTACTGCAGCATTAAACGGGGAACTTGACAACGTTGATTATATGACGCATCCTATTTTTGGATTGGCCATGCCAACAATTTGTCCAAATGTGCCAACTGACGTGTTGAATCCTCGTAATACGTGGGCAGACAAAGAAAGTTATGACACTAAAGCAAATCACTTAGCTGGATTGTTTAATAACAACTTTAAGACTTTCGAAGAAGGTTCAAACGCTGAGATTAGAGAAGCAGCACCAAAAGCGACTTCTGTAGCTTAAACGGCTTTATATGATATTGAAAGGCTGGTTCTGAAAAGAATCAGCCTTTTTTGTTACGACGTTTTTAATACGGCCTTCCACATGTCTGTTTCGGCATATGCCTTTATGGTGTTGTTCCTTCGTTCAAGTAAACGCCTCATATACCATTTAAGAAAAAGCACATTTGCGGCATGCCCCAAAATGCCAAACGGCGCTTCATAGTCAAATATGTCGGTTAGAAGTGTATGGATACCATCGTTTGTAAACTTATGTTGGTGTTTAAATGATTTAAAAATACCTTGAACCATTTCATCTGTAAAACTGAATGGTCTATGTAGGTTGGTTATTTGTGAAGTCAAGGTTTGATAGATTCCAAAGTGTTTTGCCCGCCAGGTAACTGTTTCTCCTAAATCAATCAAACCGCTTGTTCTTCCAGCTATCGCACGTTCATGTGTTTGTTGGGTGGAGATTATATGCAGGTCAATACTTCTACTCAGATCAAATACGCGATCGATCGGTGCCTGGATATTGAGTAGGGTTTGTATGGTGGGCATTTCTATTTATCTGACCAAACCGCTAATTCGTTTCCTGTAGGATCGATAAAATGAAAACGACGACCACCAGGGAAAGTGAATATTTCTTTGGCAATTTTGCCTCCAGATTCTGTAATCTTGGATTTAATAAACTCAAGGTCTTCGTGATATAGCACAACCAATACACCGTTTATTATCGGTTGATCAGATATTTCAAAACCACCTTGTAATCCACTGTTATCAAACGCGGTATACGTTAGGCCATAATCCGTAAAGGTCCAATCAAAAGCCGAACTATAAAACGATT
>JBLHOC010000241.1:0-3409 GCA_047620825.1 Bacteroidia bacterium
GTGATCTCCTGATAATACAATTGGGAATTTGGCTGTTTCTAAGAGTGGTGTTAGTACGTCAATAAGTCTATTGTTTTGATCCACAATTTCCTTCATGTACTTGGCATGAGGTGTTTGAACTGGATTACAAAGCGCGGCATTAAATGTATCGACAGTCATGTGCGGATAACGACCATAAACGAGGTTACCTGTTTGGTTATCTTGCAATCGAACGGCAAATGGTCCTGCCCCCGCCCCTCTTGTCCCTGCTCCAACTTCCGAAGGGTTCTCTACTATTACGACGTCTCTATTCATTTCAATGATATGGTTCTATGCTCTCATCCGATGCCGTTTCACTAAAAATGGCAACAATACTTGATCCATAGATTTACTGATGTCACACTCAACAAAATCAATTTTGTATTGAGTGCATTTGTGTTTAAGATTGGTATAAAAAAGATTTAATTCCTTGGTGTAGTTTTCTTTTACTTCTGAAGGAAATAATTTAACCTGCTCTCCCGTTTCTATATCTTCGAAAGTGAATGGACGATCTTGGAAGTCAAAATGTAGTTCAGAAGCATGATCCATGACATGGAACAAAACCACTTCGTGATTATTGAATTTTAGATGCTGTAAGGCGTCAAACAAATCCGCTTCATTTCCTGAATCGAACATATCGCTAAAAATAATCACTAGACTTCTTTTGTGAATGCGCTCCGCGATTTCATGTAATACGCCAGAGACACTGGTTTTTTTGTTTACGGTTTTAGTCTCATAGGCCTGACTCAATTCTGTGAGTAGTTGCATATGATGGCTGCCCGAAGACTTGGCCGGTATATGGTTTACAATCTTATCATGAAACAAGGTTAAACCGACTGCGTCTCTTTGTTTGCGTAGCATATGCATAACTGATGCTGCTGCAATAACGCCGAATTTTATTTTATTATCTGCGCCTTCTGGGTAATACATGGAAGAAGAAACATCAACCAAAAGTTGGCATCGCAAATTCGTTTCTTCCTCAAACCGTTTCACATACAGTCTACCTGTTCGAGCATATAGTTTCCAGTCGATGTTACGCGTGCTTTCACCTGCATTGTATTGTCGGTGTTCAGCGAATTCAACAGAAAACCCGTGATATGGACTTTTATGAAGGCCAGTGATAAATCCCTCAACTACTTGTTTTGCGAGTAGCTCTAAGTTCTGAATCCGTACCTTATCTTTATTTAAATCCATAAAAAAACGATGGTTACAAAAATAACCATCGTTCCTAATTTATATTGTTCTGATTGACGTTAATTACGCCAATTGAGCTTCAAGTTTTCCAGTGATTGTACTCTTAGGTACAGCACCAACTAATTTGTCTACTACTTCTCCATTCTTAAAAACAAGTAAAGTAGGGATACTTCGGATACCATATTTCATTGGTGTTTCCCGATTTTCATCCACATTCATTTTCCCGATTTTAACTTTCCCATCATATTCAGTAGCTAGCTCTTCTACGATTGGTCCAATCATTTTACATGGGCCACACCATACTGCCCAAAAGTCTACAAGTACTGGAACGTCTGATTTTAGTACTTCCGCTTCCCAATTTCCGTCATTAAATTCTAATGCCATTCTATTTTGTGTTTAATTCGTTAACAAATGTTTCCTGCAAAGGTATTAGTTCAACAAGAAACATAATATTATTGTTATATAATTTGTTTTGATAGTGTTATAACATCTTCTTATTTGAAAAAATCACAGTCACTTTCGATCGCATCGTTTCTAATATGCATTGGTATTTCGTTTTATTCTTGCAAACCTGACAAAATAAAACAACCAAAAAAACCAAGCAAAGAGCAAACCGTTGCCATTCCAGTTGTTACCCCTGACTCTTCTAATGCCTATTATGGCTTGAGCTTAAATCGGTATGTCGACCAATTCGACACATTTGCAGTGAAACGGAATTCCGTTTTTTCAAATTTATTTGACGCCTATAGCACAGATGACTCCTTACTGTTTGAAGCCATTGGAATGGCAGATGACATCTTCCCAATTAATAAGATTGTGGCTGGGCGACGTGTAAACATGGTCTATACCAAAATTAAAAGAAAAAAAGTAGCGTCCCACCTCATCTACCATGTCAATGAAACTGAAAAACTGATACTTGGTTTTCAAGATTCAGCTTTCGCACGTCTGCATCAAATTGACGTGGACACAGTTGAGCGCGCTATTTACGCCACAATTGACAACACCTTATATCACAGTATACTTGCTGCTAACACATCCTATGAACTTGGTATAAAAATGTCTGAAGTGTTTGCTTGGCAAGTCAATTTTTTTAGAATCGACAAGAGCGACTTTTTCAAGGTGATTTTTGATGAATTTCAGGTGGAAGGCAAAGCCATTAAGATTGGTGAAATAAAATCTGCCCTATTCTATCATCGCGGTGATTCGTTTTATGCTTTCCAATACCACCATGGTGATGACATTGGTTATTTCGACCAAGATGGTGAAAATTTAAAAAAGGCCTTTTTAAAAGCCCCATTAAAATTTAGCAGAATCAGTTCCAGGTATACCAAAAGACGATTCCATCCTGTGCAAAAACGGTGGAAGGCTCATTTAGGTACTGATTACGCCGCACCTCGTGGCACACCGATTAGAACGGTAGGTGACGGTAAAGTAATAGCAGCCAGTTATACGCGAGGAAATGGCAACTATGTTAAAGTGCAACATAACAGTACGTACACTACCCAGTACTTACACATGAGTAGAAGAGCAAAAGGCATAAAAAAGGGGAAATACGTAAAACAGGGTGACGTTATTGGTTACGTTGGAAGTACCGGTTTAGCCACTGGACCTCACTTGTGTTTTAGATTTTGGAAAAATGGTGTTCAAGTAGATCCGTTTAAGGTGAAAGCGCCTCCTACAACACCCGTTTCAGAAGGCAATAAAGCGAATTTCAATCTTGTTGCTAATCTAGGTTTGGAAGCCCTAGACCTTGTTCAATTGTCAGACTCTACGTCAAAATAAAGAGATAACGACAGACTCGTTTGAACATTTACTGGCTTTCGTCTGATAAGGCCGGGAATGCAGTTGGGTAATGATCGAATGGCATAAATCCAATAATCATCTTTAATCACGTTGTCATTACATAGCACTTCTGCATCTATCACACTGCTATCTACACCTACTACGAACTGGATTGTTGCAACAACAGAATCGAATTCCAATGAAAATGTGTCTCTGAACATGCTTGTAACAAAAGTTCTGATAGAATCTAGCCCTCCAATAAACGTAGGTGAAACTTCACTTTCCTCATAATAAAGATATTGCTCTGTATCATAATCAAGTAAGGGATCGACATAATTGAATTGGAAATTAAGTACCATTTGAGATATTGCCTTAACGCCGTTATGTACGGCTGGATGCCAAGGTGGCATTGATT
>JBLHOC010000242.1:0-3332 GCA_047620825.1 Bacteroidia bacterium
CCAGCAGGTGGACAATGGAACTTTGATGCAGACAATCGTAATAGTTTTAAAAAAGATGATTTAGCTGAAATCCCTAAACCACTGCTGTTCGCAAATGATGTCAAAGATATTATTGAACGCCTCGACCGCCATAATATACCCTACATGGGTAAAGCTGAAAGTACCCTACTATGGCCTTGCAGCCGAGCACAATCTAAAGAAATCTTACAGCACTTCTGCCAATATTGCCTACCTAACTTTGGGCGCTTTCAAGATGCACTGACACAAGAATCTCCGCACGCCTGGAGCCTTTATCACTCACGACTCAGTTTCTCTATTAATGCCAAAATGCTGCACCCGCTAGACGTCATAAATACAGCAATAGAAGCGTTCAAAAATTCTAATGGCACTATCAACATCGCACAAATTGAAGGGTTTATTCGTCAGATATTAGGATGGCGAGAATACGTGCGGGGCATGTACTGGGTTAACATGCCCGACATTTCAAAGCTAAACGCACTGAACGCGACACGTCCATTACCCAAATGGTTCTGGGATGGAAAAACTAACATGAACTGCCTTAGCAAAGCTGTTTCACAATCACTCGATTATGCCTATGCACATCACATACAACGCTTAATGATTACTGGAAACTTTTCGCTATTAACAGGGCTACACCCAGATGAAGTCGACGCATGGTATCTGGGCATTTATATCGATGCGATTGAATGGGTTGAACTACCCAATACTCGTGGCATGGCACTGTCTGCAGACGGAGGATTAATCGCTACCAAACCTTATGCGGCCAGTGGCAATTATATCAATAAAATGAGTGATCATTGCAAAAGCTGCCACTATTCTGTCAAAGCCAAAACAGGTGCTAAGGCATGTCCATTCAACAGTTTATATTGGAACTTTTTAGACAAAAACAAAGACACGTTCCAGAAAAACCCAAGAATGGCCTTCCCTTATAAAACATGGCAGCGCATTGATAGTATTCAGCAAACTGAAATATTAAATCACGCCCATAAATTACTCGAAAATTTAGATACACTCTAGCGTTAATTTAACCATCGATTAATTCTCAAACAATAACCTGGCCAAATAGTGATCTATACATTCTTTAATACCGTAAGTCATTGACATGCCTGTTAATGCAAGATGGCCAATAACTGTAGGAAGAGTAACAATGAATCCATCCAAAAAAAATAGCCTATTAATAACCAGTTTTATAATGATATTGGCAGCAAGCTTCACAAGCCAAGCAGGCCAGAGCGATGAAGAGATAAGCTGTAATCCAATGCTTGATTTTAAAACTAAAAAACTGCACTCAAAAAAGACTGTCAACTTTTGCAAGAAGTTTAACGACAAGGTCTTACTCGTAGTCAATACCGCCAGCCAATGCGGCTTCACACCTCAATTCAAAGAGCTTGAAAGCCTCTATCAAAAGTACAAAGATCAAGGGCTAGAAATTGTCGGTTTTCCGTCGAACGATTTCAGACAAGAATACAAATCTGAAGAACAAACCGCGAGCCTATGCTTCAAAAATTTTGGTGTGACATTCACCATGGTTTCAACCAGTGCAGTAACCGGAGAAAACAAAAATAGTTTTTACCAAACACTGGCCGATAAAACAGGTAAAGAACCGGATTGGAATTTCAATAAATATCTAATTGATAAAGATATGAAAAGTTTTGAACACTTTAGTTCAAGAATTGAACCACTAAACAGCTCTATTGAAGAGAGAATCATTCAGATTTTAAGTAAGCGCTAAGGCAGCCTTCGTTCGTCTCACCATTAGGTTAAACATCCCTACCTGATCCTTCAGGAGCACACTCGATCTCTCAAGTTCCTGATGCATCTCTATATACATGCCACGACTTAATAACTCCGCTGACTCGCTACAATCTAACCATTACGATTGCTTTGCATGGACTTCGATGGCCCCAACGCTATAAGAAGAAACCTCGTCAATCAGAATTCATAATTCTCGGAGCGATACCAGCACTGCAGGACCACAACAGTCCCTATGGCCTATATATTTCTCTGTGTACGCTTCACCTATCTTGTTCGCTTGCTACATTTAATTTAAAGAATAAAAATAAATGCGGAAAAGTACTTTCGATCTACAAACTCCGCGACAGGCGCAACACACGATACGGACGGTTGGGTAGACAGGGCTTGCACCCTACAAGATACATCAAGCTTTACTTGACGCTCTAACGAGGGTGTAGAAAAATACGATATTTAAACATGCTTCCCTACTCCTCAAAAATTCCGTTTAATTTACTCTGTTTTATGAGCTTTATAATATTGGTAATGATATTCGAGCATATCGCTCATATTGTCAAACATGAGTTCAGACAGCTCTAAATTCGATCATTCAGAGCCTCTGATATTTCCTGCTCTTCGTTTAGAAACGAAACCTGCCGCCCCTGGTCTTTAATCGGTTTCTTCATACATTGAGTTTGCATGACACAATCCCGGCAGTCACGCAGCTTCCCTCTCAAGCGAGAATAAATACCCCGAGCACCTTCAAAATTTCCCCCTTGAAAAAGCATTTATTTTCCAGCTGGATTGATGCATGAATTATTATCTAAGTTAACCGTAAAAATTGAACTATGAAATACTTCATCTCGACTGCTTTGATCTTTATGTGTTTTCTTTCTAAGGGAGTTATGTTTTTATAAAAATCAGAATCTGAGAACACAGGGTTACGTTTTCTAAACTGACCTATCACATATAAATAGGGGCACAACAGCATTAATTTTTTCATCAAATAAATACTGTATGGTAGCTTCACTTGAAAAACCAGTATCTGCAGTGAGAACTAAAGGCGGCTTAAAAATACCATCACCAAAATTTTTCTTAATACCTTCAACCATGGGTTTTAACCTAGCCTGTTCTTACCCCATACCAAAAGCTTGTGCGTGAACAACAATCTGATGTTTTTCATCAGCAGCAGTTACGCAAGACATGTCCTGAATCGTTCCTTCGCCTCATGGCGCCTACTGTTGGTACTAGTTATCATTTTGGCAGATTGATTATCCGTAATATTGCTTTGCACTTCTTGCTTACGTTTCCCCTGGCCCATACGAGGTTCGTTCGTTGATAAAAAACCATCTATTTTCTTAGCGTTTTTCATCAAGGTGTCGATAGTCTGCTGTTGATCAGCTGCGATATTATTGTCACCTCCTTTATCTGAATCATTCGACAAATGTTTATCGACAATCTTTTTGGTAACCTCTTTCAGCTTATCGGATTTCTTGCGGAGTTTTTTATGTGTACCGCTCCATTGTTTTGAAGCATTGGTCGGTAATTTACAACCATCAATGGCAAAATGTTCCTTACCG
>JBLHOC010000243.1:0-3251 GCA_047620825.1 Bacteroidia bacterium
GGATAGTAGTCCAGAAAAAGTGTCTAATAACAAATCAAAAGAACCATCATATTGGTCATCCCCTGGCTCCCAAAGCATCATGGATACTGTGCCTTCATTCTTAATAACGACACCATTCAGGTTGCGTTCGTTTCCTGCACACACACTTTTACCGAAGATAGAATCACCCTCAATTCGATCAATAAATACACTTATGGTATTTGGCGGCTTAATGGTGTAATAACCGAAAATAGGGTCTAGATAAAATTTCTTCTTTTCTGCTGGACTTGCTGCTGTATAATAATTGGCTACAAATTCACTATAGAAGTAATCATCACCTATGGTCATTTCTGCACTATCGAAACGTTGTTGCAGTGTTTGTGTTAAAGGATCCGCTTCAAAACGACCAAAGTACAAACCTAACACTGAGTCTGGAGACAAAGCCGTTTGCATCTTGACTGATTGTATCTGCTCGGGCTCAAGATTTTGACGTTTAATGAGCGTATCAACCCTATCGTTATCGTCGTTATCTGTGCCTGTTTGACTTGTATTTGAACAACTCATTGTAAAAAAGACAAGCAAAATGGATACATACTTCATAGTGAATCTTTAGTTTTGGATTTAATCAAGTTATTCGAATTTAGAATTTTAGATTGAATTACAAGAAGACAATAAAATGGCTGCTATATGCCTGCCTCTTTTTTTTTTCGGTATTGATGCTGAAAATAATCGTGCGGTATCTCGGGTTTAACACTGACGTTGGGTTTCTCCGTATTAAACAACAATACGTCAGCAACACTTTCTGGCTTTCAAGCTTCTACATACATTCGTTTAGTGCCATATTTACACTCTTTGCTGGTTTTACCCAGTTTTCAAATCAACTTAGATCAAACCATATCAAACTTCATAAAGTATTTGGTAAAATATACGTCTATACTGTTCTGTTTCTAACGGCTCCTACTGGGTTAGTTTTAGGTATTTACGCTAATGGGCATTTACCCAGCAAAATTGGATTTTGTCTACTCGCAGTGTTGTGGTTCATCTTTACTTTAAAAGCGGTTCAACACATTAAACGAGGCCATATTACCAAACATCGTGCGTTTATGATTCGGAGCTACGCCCTAGCCCTGTCTGCTATCACACTTCGAATTTGGAAGTTTGGATTGGCAAACACGATTGAACCAGACCCGATGGATTTGTATCAATTGGTTACTTGGCTTGGCTTTATTCCAAATCTACTTATTGCCGAATGGATTGTTTATCGACTGGATTCCAATCCATCTGATTTGACTAAGAAAAATAGCTAACCGTCGCTTTGGCATAAATATTTCTCGCAGATTTAAATAAGTTTGCCCAAAACAATATTGAAATGAAGCATAAACTCATTCTTTTCACTACTAGTCTACTTCTTTTTACGACCGGTATTGCTCAAGACAAAATGTTGACGATGAGGGATGCCATTGCTGGTTATCACCTCTACCCTACTGGTTTAAACCAGTTGCAATGGGTTGGCGATGATCACTATAGCTATATCGATACGTTGAATGGTGAAAAAGTCCTGGCCATTTTCGAACTGGAATCCACCAATAATGGTATTTCTAGTCATGTTTCTAGAAGTGACATTGAAAAGGCATTGCTTGCCATTGACGCTGACAGTCTTTCAAAATTACCTCGGGTTAAATGGATAAGCGAGACAGGTTTTCGTTTCTATCACAAGAAACAGTATTACCACTACGACGTTAAAACTAAAGCGGTTCAAAAATTATTGGCTTATAGTCCTAGAGAAATGACACATGCAGATATCGCATGGGAGTCGAACAACGTTGCGTATGTAAAAGATGAAAACATATGGGTAAATGAAACTCAGATAAGTCAAGACGGGGGTAATGGTATTGTTTACGGTCAGGCCGTTCACAGAAGTGAGTTTGGTATAACCAACGGTACATTTTGGTCTGATAACGGACAAAAATTAGCGTTTTACCGGATGGATGAGTCGATGGTGACGGAATACCCGTTATACAACTTAGACTCAAAACCTGCTACATCAAACTCCTTACGATACCCTGTAGCTGGCGACCCTAGCCATCACGTGACCATTGGCATTTTTAACGCTGTAGATGGTTCCACTTTATATTTACAAACTGGTGATCCGAAAGAGCAATATTTAACGAACGTATCATGGGGGCCAAACGGTAATTTCATTTACGTTGCTGTTGTTAACCGTGGCCAAAACCACATGTGGTTGAAGCAATTTGATGCCAAGACAGGTGCATTTGTAAAAGTGCTATTTGAAGAAACAAACGACAAATACGTTGAACCAGAACATCCATTGACATTCTTAAAATCTGATCCTAATCAATTTATATGGTGGAGTGAGAGAGACGGTTACACCCATCTATACCTGTATAATACAGATGGAAAAATGATTCGTGAACTCACTGAAGGTCCTTGGGAAGTTATCAGCTTACATGGTTTTAGTTCCGATGGCAATTCGTTTTTTATCACGTCAACAAAGGAATCTCCTATCAATAGAGATTTCTATGAGGTAAACTTCAAGAATTGTAAAAAGATAAGAAAAATCACATCTAATGAAGGCACACATCGCGTGACGCCAAGTCCAAATTACAAAAACTTTTTCGATGATTTTAGCAATACCATTACTCCACGAGAGATTCGTGTTTTAGGAAGTACAGGTCAAAATTTAGGTGTACTAAAATCAAACGACAACCCTTTAAAAGACTACAAACTGGGTCAAATGACTATTGGTACGTTGAAAGCACACGACGGTGAGACGGATTTGTATTATCGAATGTTTAAACCCATCGATTTTGACGCGACAAAGAAATACCCGGTTGTTGTTTATCTCTATAATGGGCCTCACGCCCAAATGGTCCATAACCGTTGGTTAGGTGGAGCCAATTTATGGTTTCAATATATGGCGCAGCAAGGATTTGTTGTATTTACGGTTGACGGAAGAGGTTCAGCCAACAGAGGTTTTGATTTTGAAGCCGCCATACACAGACAATGTGGGACAGTTGAAATGGACGATCAATTAGCAGGTGTTGCGTTTCTTAAAAAACAACCTTGGGTCGATGCGACTCGATTGGGCATACATGGCTGGAGTTATGGTGGGTTTATGACCACTTCTCTGATGACACGTAAACCAGGCACTTTCCAGGTTGGAGTAGCTGGTGGCCCAGTAATCGATTGGGGTTACTATGAAATTATGTACACCGAAAGGTATATGGACACACCAGAGGAAAACCCTGAAG
>JBLHOC010000244.1:0-3186 GCA_047620825.1 Bacteroidia bacterium
TTTTTAATGGCTTTCGGTGAGCACTTCCCTGGATATATTAACGATAGAGAGTTTCGGTACTTAAGTTCAAATTTTCATTATCAATTTAAGGATGGACTAAATAAAAATACAAACGTATTTATCCTCAAGTTTGAAGATTTTGAATTGAAACCGGTAAAATGAAAGCAGGCCATATACTGAATAGACACACTGATTTTGCGATCATCTGTTTAACAAATCATGAGAAAGGGAAGCCCTTTCATCCTGAATTACACAAGTACTTTAAAGCAAACAAACAATTCGGTGGTAGAGATCGTCGAACGATAAAGAATTTATGCTACGATTGGTTTCGGCTGGGTTTTAGTTTTAAATCCTTATCAACGCGTGAACAAGTATTGTTGGCTTATTTGGTTATTGAAACAACCATTGAAGATTGGATGCTGTTGTTGTTTGAACCATCTGTGCTGCCTCCTTCTTGGTTAACATGGACGATTGAGGAAAGATTCGATTTCTTAACCAAAACCATGGATTGGTCAAGAGATAAAGTATTTCCTTCCATCGAAAAGATTTCAAAAGAGGTTTCGAAAAACGACTTTATCGGGCATCAATTTAAACAACCAAAAGTGTGGTTTCGATGTAAAAATAGAGATGAGACAGATGACGTGTTTAACAAATTGTCAGATGCTATAGCTACGAATATCGGAGCAATAGGTATTGACGGCGGTCATCAACTCACAGCAAATGGTGTAGCGAATCGGGTTGAAATACAAGACTTTAGTTCTCAAAAGGTTTATGGGGACCTGAATTTGGACGGAGTGAGAACCGTCTGGGATTGTTGTTGTGCTTCTGGAGGGAAAAGCCTTGCACTTCTTGATCGCGCAAAACCTGTACAGATTTATGGTTCAGATAGTCGGAAATCTATTTTAAGCAATTTTATAAAACGAACTGGGAGACATAGATTTAGAGTTTGGTCAGCAGTGATTGATTTAAGTCATGTGGTCTCCAAACTAAAGTTTTCAAGTAAGCAAAACGAGGTTGAAATAAATTCACCAAGTTTTGATTTAATCATAGCCGACCTACCGTGTTCTGGATCTGGAACGTGGAATCGTAATCCAGAATTTAAACATGCATTTAATCACGAAGTTGATAAATACTGTAAGCTTCAAAACCAGATTGTAAAACACGCATGGGAGTTTTTGAAACCAGGCGGACGTCTTTTATATACGACTTGTTCCGTTTATGAAGTGGAAAATGAAGCGCTAATAGCTGCGCTGGAATTAGCCAATATGGAAGTTGTGAATACGGGTTATGTGCATGGTTATGATCACGAAAGTGACACCATGTTTTACGCAGAACTTAAGAAGATTTGACAATTGATACGTTGGTATCCTACAAGTTTTTCATATAACTTTACCCAAAAATTAAAACTATGATAAAAAGAACTCGGATATATGTTCTGTTGATGCTTGCTACAATGTCTATCTCGTCGTTACAATCTTGTAAAGATGATAGTGGAGACGGAGGTAATCAACCTACGAAGTCAATTTCTGAATATTTAGCATCTGAAGGCGGTTACACAGATTTTATGGCGGCATTAGAACTTGCTGGTTTAACAGGCAAAATTACAGGTTCTGGAGGTTATACCATACTTGCAGTAAGTGATTTGCAGTTAGCAGATGATGGTGTTGATATAAGTGCTATGACAAATGCCGAAGCAGTGGCTTTTATTAAATACCACAGTATTGATGGCAAAAAAGAGGCAAGTGATTTTACCAGTACAGGATACACTTCTAGTGAGTCTAACACTGGACCAAATAATGCCAAATTATCCATATATACAGAAGTAGCAGGTGAAGCTGTTCGTTTTAATGGTATAGCGGCTACTACAAATTATGAGGCGACCAATGGTATGATTTATTTAATGGCCAATAGCTTGAAAGTCCCAACATTGTTAGATCAAATAGCGACAAACCCTAGTTTGTCGAATTACAAAGTAGGAGTCAATCTAGAAGCTGCGACAAAAACGGCTTTAGAAACTGGCAACAACACAGCATTTGGTATTAATGATAAGGAATTCGTTGCGTACTTGAATACTCAAAACGTAATTCGTATTGCTGATTTAAAACCAAGCCTTCGCAGAACCTTAATTAACAATACGTTAATCTTGGGAGATGTAAAATCAACATCACAGTTGACTGGTACGATAAGTACTGAAGGTGACGACATTAATGCAGTGTCAGGGGCTGATGTTACATTGAATGGTACTGTTAAAGTGATTCGAAGTAATGTATATGCAACCAATGGTGTCTTGCACATCATAAATAACGTACTATTAAACTAAAAAAATAAATGATTTTTTAAAAGGGTCCGCCAGCTGGCGGACCCTTTTTTAATACCTCTTTTTGCGCCCTCGTTAGTTTATTTACAACTAAATCGTAGCTGTTGTCAATCATCTTACGCATGAGCCGGGAATCGGGAAAATCAACCACATGCACGGTATTCCAATGTTTTTTATTCATATGGTAACCCGGTTGGATGAGCGGGTTTTCGGCTCTCAATTCTTCAGCCCAATCAGGGTCACATTTAAGGTTTACAGTCTGGTAATGGTTCACATTCGTTAAGGCAAACATTTTTCCTATCACCTTAAAAACCAATGTATTCTGGTCAAATGGGAAAGATTCGGTGACACTGGGTTTTGCGATACAGTAATCTCTCAATTCGATGATGTCCATGATGTTTTTTTGTGAGACATATTTGATTTAAAGGTCTGTAGCTGTTGGTTTATAAACCAGGAAATTGGGTCTCTTAGCAAATAACACCAACCGATTATAAAGCCATGGTTGTTCCGCTTCTAACTTCCAAGCCCATGTCTCTGGGAAAATGTAATACGATGGTTGGATACGTTCTGACCAATACTTCATATTCTCTGAATCACGGGTCATTTCTTCATGATTAAATGCTTTTCCTATCCTATTAAAGTAAACCAATGCAGTGTTTGGGGCAGCATCATATCCAACAAAAATAACAGCGTCTTTAGGGATACCCATATCGTTGAGTAGGTGGTCACCACCTTGCAACCATTCAATGTCCGTTATAATATCACGATGTTTCCAGATGAAATGACTGGACATACGGTCGTCGTAATTACGAATTGTAAAGAAAATCGATACACTTACACAGGCCATCAATACAGGAGTAAACCATTTT
>JBLHOC010000245.1:0-3171 GCA_047620825.1 Bacteroidia bacterium
TTAACACCCAAACCTTTCAACAAATCAATCAATTTATTGACGTCTCGTATGGCTGGAATGTTTTCTATGATGACTTCTTGAGGTGTTAATAAGACCGCAGATAACACTTGCAGTGCTTCATTTTTTGCACCCTGTGGTATAATGTCACCTTTTAATTTATGTCCCCCGGTAATTTTAAACGTACCCATTAATATTTACGCTTTTGGTTTCTGTTTCTGTTTTGGTTTTGATTTCTATTTTGGTTCCCGTATTTCTTAGGACCTCTTTGTTTGCTATTCGCTTTAAAGTTTTTAGAGCGTGTTCTATTTGCTTCAATGTGTATTTGCAAATCGTCTTCCGACAAGTTGAGTGTGCCTTTAGATAACGTTCTCAAATGCTCTATTACCGTTGCTTTGTCCAGGTTTTCTTCGTTCCAATTTCGTGACGAATTAACCATAAATGAAGCAATGTAATTGATAAACGCTTCCTTTATATCCGGATCTTCCATTTCAGCAGCTTGCTCAACCATTGTTTGCAAATTGCGTCCATAAAATCTAAATTTAATGAGTTCCTCTTTATATGGAATACGCTCAGGTTTTTGTTCTACAGCTTCTCGGCTTGGTTTTTCGAATGGCCCGTCTACATCTAGTTCAAATTCTGATATAATAAATAGATGATCCCAAAGTTTATGTTCATAATCATCGAGTTCCTTCACTGCAGGATTCAAGTTAATCATAACCTGAATCATAGTCTCAGCCAATTCGTTTCGTGTGACTCTGTCTGGAATAGTGCAGATATGTTCCACCAATTCTTGAACCGACCGACCATATTCTGAAATGGTCATTGATTCTGATTGCGTATTATACGCCATGTTGTGTTCCATGTTGCGAAGTTAAGTCGTGAAGAGCAATTAATAATTAACTATTGTCAATTAACAATAGATTTGAAAAATAGCAATTTAAAATGGGTATATCTAAAAAGAGATTTGTAGATTTTTACTCCATTCAAACCAATGAGAACGTCTAATACTTTATGCAAATATTCTTGGTTTCGGTGAAAAATTTCAATGCTTCCCAGCCACCTTCGCGACCAACACCAGAATTTTTCATTCCACCAAAAGGTGTACGTAAATCTCGGACAAGCCAACAATTTACCCAGACGATGCCAGCTTTTATTTTATCGGCAAAACGGTGTGCTTTCGACACATCCTGCGTCCAAATCGTAGATGCTAATCCATAACCCGTAGAATTAGCCAATCGCAACGCTTCTTCCTCAGTATCAAATGGTTGTATCGTAACCACTGGGCCAAATATTTCTTCTTGATTGGTCCTACAATTTTCATCCAGTCCTTCAATGATAGTGGGTCGCAAGTACCAACCGTCAGCAAATTCCCCAGTCAATTGAACTGACTCTCCGCCCGTTAATACCGTTCCTCCTTCTTCTTTCGCCAAAGCGATATAACTCTTCACTTTTTCAAAATGCTGCTCAGACACGATGGCTCCCATCCGACTATCTTCATCTGTTGGATTGCCTACTTTGAACTTTGAAACTATATCGACAAATGCGGTTTTAAACTTTTCGTAAATCCCTCTTTGGATATAAATCCTTGAGCCACACAAACAAATTTGCCCCTGATTGGCGAACGATGAGTTTAATGTGGTTTTTAAAGCCTTATCAAAATCACAGTCATCAAAAATGATGTTTGGGTTTTTTCCACCAAGTTCAAGACTCAGTTTTTTAAACATGGGTGCGGCAATTCTGGCAATGTGCGCACCTGTAGATGTTCCGCCCGTAAAAGAAATAATTGGCACATCGGGGTGTTCAACAATTGCATTTCCTGCTTCTCCGCCTAATCCATGCACGATATTAAAAACACCTTTAGGAAAACCTGCTTCAATGCATAATTCACTCAACAAAAAAGCCGTCATTGGCGTCACTTCACTAGGTTTAGCAACAACTGTATTTCCTGCAGCTAGGGCAGGCGCCACTTTCCAACTGAATAAATACAAAGGCAAATTCCAAGGAGAAACACAGCCGGCTACACCAATTGGGGTACGTGTGGTAAAGTTTATTAAGCCATCTGCAGTTCTGTGGCTTTCACTTGCAAAATGTTTTATGGCTGTTCCGAAAAATTCAAAATTATCTCTAGCTCTAGGTATGTCAACACTTCTTGCTAACCACAATGGTTTCCCATTGTCCTTACTTTCAGCTTTTGCAAGCTTCTCAAGATTTGCTTCAATTAATTCTGACAAACGAACAAGGATCTTACTCCGTTCTTCAATACGCATAGCACTCCATGCTGGAAATGCTTCTTTTGCGGCTTTGACAGCTGCCTCCACATCGGTTTTATCCGACCTAGGAATGTGTGCATATACCTTACCCGTCGCGGGCTCGAAGTTATCTATATACGCTCCTGAATTGGGCGTAACCAATGCACCATTGATGTAATTTTTGAGCTGAAACATATTATAAATTTACTGCTCAAAAGTAAGAAAGAATAGTGAGTATCAGGTATTAAAAACGATACGTAAGACTCAACCTTAATCCAATAACATCTAAGTTATTTGGATCGCTAGTTAAGATTGATTTGGAGGCCAAAGATTTACGGATATTGATATCACCACTAAAATGATTGTTGAATCTATACCCCATGCCTACATCAACACTTGGTTGAATTAGACTTGTCCGAATCGCCTCCTCATTATTTTTCAATAAATCTGAGAATTCACTTGGAGCAGCATGCTTGAAGCTCGGCGAGAACATTATGTCAGCTTGCACATTTAGTTTCCATTCAAAACGATTAAACGGTCGTGTATACCCAATAGATAAAGGCACCGTGAGGTACCGGATTTGAGAAGTCCCAGATTTTGTGACTCCAATATCATTGGAATCAAAAACTGTTTCCGTGTTATACCTTCTTTCTATCAGCGTTACGACTTTTTCGTAATGTTTGTATTCATTTGTGACCAACGCATAGTAACTCGAAATGGTATCAATTCGAGGTGTAGGTGCCAACTGCCCCGTATAATTACTACTAAAACTCGACTGACCAATACCAGAAGAAACTGTCCATTTGCCAAGCATCACCCCTGTTTTCAATCCAAATTTAACGCCTGATTGAAGCGTTGTATTCAAACCATTTTCAACCAAACTGATTTGTTGCTTTTTCATTGGCTGCAGCACTTCGGTTTC
>JBLHOC010000246.1:0-3028 GCA_047620825.1 Bacteroidia bacterium
TATACGTTATATATTTAGGTGAAAACCCAATCCATGCCTGCTTCCCCCCATAATCTTCCATTGAGGCTGCAAGTGGTAGTGACTTTATTTTACCACCCTTACTATAAGCCTTAATTTGAATGGCAGCTTTATTCATAATCATGCTTAGATCTTTGGGCGCCCAACCATCCCAACCGATTCCCATTCCTATCCAATCACAACCACCTTCTTGTTTGTCCCATTTTAAGTGAATTGCACTTTTCCCGCTGTACAGGGTTTTTGTACTATTTTTAACTTGAATACATTTCACATCTGGCGTAAACCAGACTTCAGAACTTAATTGGTCTTTTAAAATTGAAAGGGCATAAAAGTTTTCAATGTGTGGAGGTTCTGGTGTTAATGATGATTCATCGAACAATGAAACTGGTTTCATTGTAACGCATGCTGATATCAGTAACATACCACTCAAGAATATTGCTAAATTCCTAGCCATAACTACAGTGTAAGCGGTCCGTCATTTGTAAAAATCACATAATCCATTAAGGACTGAGAATAACCTGAAGCAGGATTCGCTAAAAACAAACAGGATACCATGTGTAATTTATCAGGGTTGTGTTGTGCGTTTCCTTTGGGAGTTGTTGGTTGTCCATTTTCCAAAGCAACTAAATCTGAGTACTTAACAGAAACAATCTGCCAACCAGGCTCCAATTTAGTCAACTCGAGTGCATACATGTCTTCGTTTGCGTCGTTAAATGTTCCATCGTCGTTTTCGTCTTCTCTGAATTGAAACAATACAACTCCGTTGGTAAGGGTATCAGGTCTATACAAAACGACATTAAAATAAATGTCGTTTGGATTACTTGATAGATCAAAACCATTGGCTCCGACCACCGTTGCAGGAAAGTCAACCAAGCCGATTAGCCAATCCCAATCAACCGCTCCACCCATATCAAAGTAATTATTACCCTGAGGAACGGCTTTATCATTGGCCGTAACAAACGTCATGTTTGCTCCACTTTGGGCGAATACATTCCAACCAGGATTAATGCCAGACTCAAAATCTGCTACGACAGTTCCTGAGGGTGTTCTGAGTCCATTGACCGTCACAGTTGCAGTCTGCTTAGAGCTATCTGATTCAGTCCAAAGTTCTGCCGTACAAGGTCCAGTACCAAATGATGGAAATATTGTTGTAGATCCGTCCCATGTAGCGTTTTCTTCGCTAATGATATTTGATCGTCCTTCAATAATCTTTGTAGCCTCTGACGTGCTGCTTTTGATCGTTATTGTCCATGAAGTTATGGTTGAGAATCTTGCGGAAAAGTAGACAGACTCATTTGCCGAGAAGTCAACGATCGCCTGGCTGGCACCAAAGTCTTCCAAGACTGTAAAATCACCATATAAGTCGGTTACATTGGGCCCTTCTGACTCAGTGTTCCTTTCACAACCAGAAATCAGAACGGAACCTATACCAATTAAGATAATTGAGAGCGCTTTTACATTAGAGTTGCTTGTTGTTTTATTAATTAATTTCATTTTGATTCCTATTAAAAATACATGCTGTAAACGATTCCAAACTGACTTAAATCGAAGCTGGGTACATCTATTCTCGACGTGTCTTCATAACTCAATTTCTGCCAAACTATATTAAGGTGGTTTTTAGTATCGAACGTATAACGCAGCGCTACTACCATCATTTTTTGTGTCATTTCAGTTGAAAATTCTTCGAAGTCTACAATTTCACTATAATCGTTTCTCGTATTTAACCATTCAACACCTGAGGCTTGAATAATTCTGTAATTTCCTAGAATAGCGAAGTTTTTAGTTAGACCAATTTTAAGGCCAAAGTCAAGGACTGAGGCTGTTAAATCCACATTAGCAGTATCAATCGCTACATCTCGTTGCGTACTTTGATTTGAAACACCAATGCTCAATTCCAATGCATTTTTGTAATTAGGAATTAAAGTATCTAGTCTAACCAATGCGTTAAAGTCAATAACGTTAAACGATCGTAATTCTTCTGTTCCTTGTCCAACAACTTCAGATAACATTCTATATGTTGCGTTTACATCAAACAATTCATTTTGAGTAGTATGTCCCACTTTTATTGACATTCCCTTTCTATTGGGAGTAGCTTTTCCGTAAGGCTGAACGTTGTCATATTGTGGAGCGTAACGTTGTAATCCCGCCGATAATCGTGGTTGGTACAATGATGCGTCTTGAATCATATCAAGCTGTGTAACTGGTCTTATGACCTGATCATTCCCATACCGACTATACATCAAGTTTTGAGCGCCAAAGTCAATCCTTCTACTTTGAGCACCAACACTTCTAAACTGAGGTCCGACGTTTATATAATTCAAACTAAGGGCTGGTAGTTTTTTCCCTTTGGTTATTTTTAAGTCTAGATCATAAAAGTAATCTCTTAAACCTTTAGCCTGTGGGTCGTTAAGCGTATACATTTCAGAAACTCCGCTTTCAGACATAAACTTAAATTGAAAGTCTTTTACTTTTTGGTGCATTTCAGTGGTACCGGTAATAACAGGATTATGAAATGCCATATCCGAGTTAGAAGTTCCACGTATGTCCATCATATCGACATAGTTTAAACCAAGAGCTAGCTTTTTGCTTTGCAACAGTGTTGCGTTTCCACCAAAGAAGATGCGATCACTGGTTTGTCCAAAATCCGTTGGTCTGTTGCGAAATACGAAAGTATTGATCATCAACTCTTGTGCATACTTCGAAAACTCCAAGGCGAAATCTACTGCTGCCCCTTGTTGTCTCCAGGTATTATCTTCAGTATAAAATAAGTCATAGTGCACCATGTCTCGATAAATTTCAAGTGCTTCTGATTGGTGGCCGGTTAATGATTCTTGGTTGTTATAAAAAGTATACGGTGATAATTTATAATTGATATCGCCAAGTTGATATCGAACTGCATCGTTCACGAGACCTTTCAAGTACATCTGTCGCATATCGAATGAAACTCCTGAGCCCCAAAAGCCGCCAAAATCATTCCTCACCCTGACCATGCCATGTAAAAAGGTATTGG
>JBLHOC010000247.1:0-3013 GCA_047620825.1 Bacteroidia bacterium
TGCGGCGTTATCTAAATACACTTTTTTAGTACTATGCATATTTCAACTATTAAAGTTAGCAGGATTTATGGTACAATATCCTAAAACCTTGTAAGCCAGTTTGGCTAAAACATATTGTGATTGTATCTGATTTGCAATCGGAACACATTCAACAATATCGAAGCCAACTATTTGTTTTTCACTGCAAATATCTTTTAATAATTTCAATATTTGATGATAAGTTAATCCACCAGGTTCTGGTGTGCCAACGCCTGGTACCACTGAGGGGTCCAGACCATCTGCATCAATGGTAATGTAAACCTTATCGGTTAAATGGGATAAGATTTGACTACTTAGATCATTTATGGAAGCAAGTTGGTAATCATAGAACGTTTGGATGTTTGGACTGTTCTTAATCACTTCAGCTTCTTCTATACATTGTGCCCTGATACCAACTTGACTAATTTTAGGTCCCATGTCGTTGATTCTCGCCATAACGCATGCATGCGAAAGCGGATTGCCCTCATATGATTCACGTAAATCAGAGTGTGCATCAATTTGTAAAACCGAAACGTTTGGGTGGACCTTTTGTAAAGCCCTAAACACGCCATAGGAAATGGTATGCTCTGCACCAAAACTCATCACAAACTTGTTGTTTGTTAAATGATGTGCTGTGTTTGCTTGGATGACCTCGATGGCCTCGAGATTTTTTTTGGCTTCAAAATCTACCATGCTTTGCGTAGCAATACCCAATTGTTTATACGTTTCTTGATCTAACTCTTCGTCGTAGAATTCCACGTAATGTGACGCTTCTAGCATGGCTTTAGGTCCATGGATAGAGCCCAACTTGTAGGAAGAGGTGTGTTCGTAAGGGAGCAGTTGAAGCACGACCTTACTATGCTCATAGCTAGAATGTACATCCTCTGGAATGCCTAGATAGTTCTGATCTGAATCGTAAAAATGCACTAATATATATTTAGTGCAAAATTATACTTTCGGCTCTATCTTGATTAATACTGTTTGAATATTTAAAAATTTAATCTTGATTTGCACAAAAAGTAATACATATGAAAACCTTGAACAAGATTGTACTATTCGTTTTTACAGTTGCCCTGTTATCCAACTGTACACAACATAGATATGGACACATTACAGGTTTTCAATTGAACAAGCACAAATCCGACGAAAAGGTCAAACATTCAGGACATTATGTAAAGAGGTCGGATTCAAAAGTAGCAAACTTCATCGCCAACTTAAATGATTCAATGGATCAAAACGCAAAGGCGTTAATTGATGACCCACAATTTGTTGAAACATCCAATGTGACAGATGTTGCTAGCGTTTTAGAGAATGAAAAAATAGCTAAAATATCGGCTGATAAGGTGACGGCATTACCAATAATCAACACCATAGTTAAACAAACAACACCAAAGCAATTACTCAAAAAGGCAAAAAAGGTCGCTGACAAACAAACCAACAGTTTGTTATATTGGATTCTAGTAATCATCTTGATTCTATTAATCCTTACGTTACTTAGAACTGTTTTGGGTAATCAGTTGTATGGATTACTGATACTCGTTGTACTCATTGCTTTAGTTGGTCACCTGTTAGGGATCTGGTAAAGGCTATTTACTTAGCTCTTTCAACGTATTCATTCGTTCTTGTATCGACTTTAATCTTTTCTCCTTGTTGAACAAATAAAGGTACTTGTACAACAGCGCCTGTTTCTAAGGTCGCAGGTTTTAAAGGATTGTTCGCCGTATCACCTTTTATGCCAGGTTCTGAATAAGTGATTTCAAGCACTACGTGGTTCGGTGCATCAGCCATAATTGCATTGCCATCGTCAAAATACACAGACAGCATCATTTCTTCTTTGATAAACTGCATGGCATCACCAATCATGTCTTCAGGAATCTGTACTTGTTCAAAAGTCTCGGTGTCCATCATTACCATGTTGGAGCCATCCTTATACAGGTATTGCATCTCCTTTTCATCAACACGAACAACATCAATATTCTCACCAGATCTAAACCGAGTTTCACTCGACTTTCCGGAAATTGCGTTCTTCATTTTAACTTGGTAAAAGGCACCACCTTTCCCAGGCATTGTGTGCTTATATTCAACTACACGACAAAGTTGTCCTTGATGTCGTATAAATAATCCTCTTGATAAATCAGACGTATTAGCCATTGTTCTTTAAATTTTGACAAAAATAGAAATCTAAATTTAAGAATTAACACCAATCTGTTTGGCTTGGATGAAACATGATTCAACATCGTTGAAGCATTTTCTTGCCCACTCAATACTTTCCAGTTGAGCATTTTCTTCGGTTATAACGTTTAATTCAGCCAAAAAGGCCCGCCACATTGGGATAAGGGCTGGACCATAGCCACCGTAAAAGTTATAAGTACAATCTTGCAGCGATGGATTTCTTTTCAATTGTTTTTCAATAACCGCTCCACCTAACGTTGAACCTTCTATCACGTACATTCTCCCCAAACACTGGGCAAGGTTAACGGGTAGGTCTAACTGTAGACATTGAATAGACGCTGGATCAATACCAACGGCTTTTAAGTCGTCTTCTAACAAAGTTGTTTTACGTCTGTGCTCAATGTTTATACTTGAGGTCATTATCGCAGATAAAGATTTCCACTGTGCCTCCCATGGTTTGATGTACATATAATTGGCAATTAACAAGGCTGTGTATTCTTGTCTTGTAAGTTGCCCAGACATAATTTCAGCACCGTAACTATGTCTTTCCGCGTTTTTATGATCAACCGTAGTGGCTGTTTTGATTCGTTCGTGTAGCATTATTTAGAATGATTAAAAATAGTGACGCAATAATAATCACTTATTTCTATTTCTAGCAAAAGGCATAAAAAAAAAGCAGCATAATTGTCAACATGCTGCTGTCCTTAAATTTATTTGTTATTGTCCGCAAGATTCATGACTTCCATTGATTATGGCATCTAAATCTGAAGCAGATATAAATTGTGTTGTATAGGTTACACCTTCATCCTTTTTTTTTACCGTA
>JBLHOC010000248.1:0-3013 GCA_047620825.1 Bacteroidia bacterium
GCTCCAATTCCAAATCCTTTATTTCAGTATGAATGTGCTCAAACCTCAAGCCATTACTCACTTGTACATGAACCCCAGCCTCAGCTGCATAATTCGAAATACGTTTAAGCTGATGTCTGGACATATGAGAGGTATCAGTAATAAACACGTGCTTACAACTCTTAATGACTTCAACCAAATTTTCGTACAGGCAAAAAGTTGGATCGAAAATAAGAACAGCATCAACTGTTTTATCCAATTCCTCATAATTTCTTAAAGGCAGCAGGTTCTCAAATTTATGACTCTGTAGGCCACAGCATAAACCAAACATTTTCTTGTCAAGAAACGTTCGTAGGGTTTCGTCGGTAAAGTTCCCTTTACCAATTACCCCAATATTCAGTGTTTTTGAATTTATTTGCATTCAGAAATACACTTGCGAAGTAAATTTTTTAAAGTAGGTGTGTGAAATAATGTTTTCAGTAGTTGTCGATTATAAAATACACTTTGGAAGATTCCTTTAAACACAAAGGTCGCAGAAAGCGACTGGTAGAAGCGCTTAAAAATAAGGGCATAACGAACGAGATGGTCTTGGATGCGATCCTTCAGGTACCAAGACATTTTTTCTTTCCGAAAGACTTTTGGGACGATGCATATGAGGATAAGGCTTTTCCAATTGGAAGCGGTCAAACCATTTCTCAACCCTATACGGTCTCTTTTCAAACCCAACTGTTAGACATAAAGCCCGGCGACACTGTGCTTGAGGTTGGAACAGGGAGCGGATATCAAGCTGCGATTTTGGCGAATATGGGTGTGAACGTCTATACCATCGAAAGAGTAGAAGCTTTGTTTAGACATACCAGTCAGCTATTGTCCAAATTAAAACTACCCATTCACTGTTTTTTAGGAGATGGCTCGGTTGGACTTTCATCTAAAGGGCCTTTTGACGGTATCGTTGTAACAGCGGGCGGGAATAATTTGGCAGAACAATTGAAGGTACAGTTAACTGAAGGAGGACGACTTGTAGTTCCAATGGGTGATAGGTCTATCCAAAAAATGGTACTGATAAAAAAGGTTGTTGAAAACAAATATGAACGGACGGAACATGGGGATTTTAAATTCGTGCCTTTACTTGGCAAATATGGTTGGGAGACTTAAGGTATTTACGTTAGCATCACTGCTACTTTTTTCAATAGCGACAACAGCTCAATCCAATCTCATCGTAGAAGTTAAACAAGGCGATGGTATTCAAACTCTACTAGGTCGTTATAAATTACATCAAAGTAATTGTAACCTTGATTCATTTCTTGCATTGAATAATCTTAGTCCATTGGACTATCTTATTTTAGAAAAGAAGTATAAACTTCCTTTAAAGGTCTATGACTATACCGGTGGTACGATAAGGGAGACGTTAGGGTCAAAGGACTACGATAAAGCTTTACGTATCCAAAAATTCAATGAAGCGCTGGTCGCATCTGGGGCCAAATCAGCCAGCTACAAGGATGACAAAAAGTTGTGGGTGCCATACCACGAATTGTATTGTGTGCCAACAACATCTGATTTTAAGTCGTATACCATGAAAATTCCGATTCTTGGTAAAGACTATGAGGAGATTACAGTGGAAGATGAAACGCTTGAAGGCTGTGTGTATTATTTGATCAGTGGACATGGTGGGCCAGATCCTGGTGCTATGACCAAAAAAGATGGAAAGTACTTGTGTGAAGATGAGTATGCCTATGATGTTACGCTTCGACTTGCAAGGAATTTATTAAGTCATGGTGCCAAGGTATACGTCATAGTGCGTGATGAAAACGATGGCATTAGGGACCAGGAATATCTTGGTTACGACAAAGACGAAGTGGTGTGGTTTAAACAAAGAATACCTGCAAACCAAGTAAAGCGATTAAGACAGAGAACTTCGATAGTGAATGAATTGTACGAGAAAGAGAAACCAACAGCCAAATTGCAAAAAATGGTTGTGATACATGTCGACTCTAGATCGGTTGGAGAAAAAATAGATATTTTCTTTTATCATTTTCCTGGAAGTAAGAAAGGAAAGCAAACGGCAGATACACTGTTGAATACAATTGACGCAAAGTACAAAGAACATCAAAGTAATAGAGGCTATAAGGGTATTGTAAAGGGGCGGGATTTATACGTTTTGAGAGAAGCAAAGCCAACCGCTGTGTATATTGAACTAGGTAATATTACCAACGAATTTGATCAGAAACGATTGTTGATCGTTGACAACAGACAAGCCATTGCCAATTGGTTGTTCTTAGGGGTTCAAATAGATGCGTTTCGCGTTTTGGAGCAGTAGAACTTAGCTTAACCGATAGAAGTAAAGGGGGAGACTGTAAACTCTCTTGTATTTAACTCTCGAAGTTGGCGACATAATTGATATTTGACAATTGAAAACGTTCAATCCTGCGAGGTTCAACGATTCATTCATCCAATCATTCCACGGTTCATTCGGTCATTCAATGATTCGGCACTTATTTGAATATTACGCCATTCAGATTTTCCGACGAAAGGAGGAAACGAAGAATCTGTTGAACTTAGAACGATACACAATTCCTAATCCACTCATTCAGACATTCATTCAGTCAGACATTCACTGATTTAAAACATTCTCAATAATATCTTGAATCTCCTCTGCTTTTGTCAGCGTCATCATGTGTGATCCATTATCTATCACATAATCGGCATTGACATGTCGTATGGGCAATGTATGATCCTTTGTACCATGAATATGGATAATCACATCGGAGTAGGAGTGTCTATCCCACATCAAAATCATTTCTACTGCACGTTTCATGAAGTCTGGATCTTTAGCTTCTAACATCGCCTGAAAAACGTTCTGGTCGCATTTGCTGTCGGGTTCAACCATGGGTTGCAATAGTCTTGTGCTTTTTTTAATGACGTTACTACTAACCAATTTATGGATAGGGATGATGCGCTGAAATTTATATCTAAGTGGGAGCTCTTGACGTGATTTTGCACTGGCGATAATAAATATCTTTTTCGGAGAAATAAT